>CAYVQU010000093.1:0-20034 GCA_964453155.1 uncultured Anaerolineales bacterium
GGTTCGCCATACCCGGCTCTCTCTAAGGAGGAGAAGAAGAGAAATCGCCCTTCGAATGTATATTACACCAACCTAGTCGGAATTACTTGACGCTTGCCCTACGCTTACCCTACGGAATCCCAACAAAAATGAAAGTTGGCCGTATTTTAGCAAAAAGTGTGACAAACCTGAGAAAATTTCGTATGAAAACTCAATTTTTAAGCCGATTATATATCGATGCTGTCTCAGAAACTCCGCTGGGGCCGGTTTGGGTCGCGGTCTCAGATCAAGGTCTGGTCGCCGTTCAGATTGGACTTGAGGGGGTAACCTTCTCTCAAAATCTGGCAGCCAAATTTAAAGTTATCCCAGTTAATCAAAGATCCAAAACTGAAAAATTTCATTACCAAATCAACGAATATCTCCGCGGCGAACGCCAAGCCTTCGAACTCCCCATCCATTGGGGCACGATGGCCCCGTTCCAGCAAAAATCCCTGCGCTCGGTCGCAGCCATCCCTTTCGGTGAAACCCGTACCTACGGCCAAATTGCCGTCCAAATTGGCATTCCCCGCACCCCGCGCGCCGTCGGCCGCGCCAATGCCACCAACCCGATGCTCCTCGTCCTACCCTGTCACCGCCTGATCGGGACCGACGGTTCCCTCCGTGGCTACGGCGGCGGCGAAGGGATCAAAACCAAACGCTGGCTCCTCGATATGGAAAAACGTCACTCATCTTAGAAATCACCCGATGGTAAAATCCCTCCACTGATAACCGCTTACTGATCACAGACAACTGGAGACTCTTATGCCCGAAGCCGTAATCATAGATGCCGTTCGCACCCCCATTGGAAATTTCCGCGGCGGTCTTGCCTCCGTCCGCCCCGATGATCTGGCCGCCATCGTTTTGCGCGCCATCGTCGACCGCACTGGGATTGATCCCGCCATTATTGAAGAAGTTTATCTCGGCTGTGCCAACCAGGCCGGTGAAGACAACCGCAATGTCGCCCGGATGGCCACCCTGCTGGCCGATTTCCCCATCGAAGTCGCCGCAGTGACCTTCAATCGGCTGTGTGCCTCGGGCTTGAATGCGGTTAACATGGCCTACCGCGCCATCAAGGTTGGCGAAGGTGACGTTTTCATTGCGGGCGGGGTTGAATCCATGTCCCGCGGGCCGTACTCGGTCCCCAAAGCCGAGATGGGCTATCCCTGGGGTAATCAGACCATGTGGGATACAGCCTTCGGCTGGCGATATCCCCATCCTAAAATGGAAGAAATGTACGGCACCGAAGCGATGGGCGTCACCGCCGAAAACATCTATGACGAACTGCCCATCTCTCGAGAAGAGCAAGATGCTTTTGCCCTCCGCAGCCACCAACGCGCCCTCGCCGCGATGGATGATGGCCGCATGGCCGAGGAAATTGTGCCGGTTAGCATCCCCCAACGCAAAGGCGATCCCCTCGTCGTGGACACCGATGAACGCCCCCGTCGAGATACCTCAATGGAAAAATTGGGCCGCCTGCGTCCCGCCTTCCGCAAAGATGGCACCGTCACCGCCGGAAATGCTTCCGGCCTGAACGATGGGGCCGCGGCTGTCTTGATCATGAGTGCTGATAAAGCAGCTGAATTGGGCTTGAAACCCATGGCTCGCGTGGTCTCTTCAGCCGTCGCCGGGGTTCATCCCCGCACAATGGGTTTGGGCCCTGTACCCGCGACGCACAAAGCGCTGCAGAGGGCTGGCATTGAATTGGAAGATGTTGGTTTAGCCGAGTTGAATGAGGCTTTTGCGGTTCAATCGCTGGCAGTGATTAAGCAGTTGGATATCGACCCCGAAATCGTAAACGTCAATGGGGGCGCAATTGCTTTAGGCCATCCATTGGGATGCTCTGGGGCGCGGATATTGACTACGCTGCTGCACGAGATGAAACGGCGGGCCAATGGCGGACACCAGGCCCGCCCCTACTATGGGTTGGCAACCCTGTGTGTGGGTGTTGGACAGGGTGAAGCCACTATCATCGAGTGGCTCGATAATTCGTAAACTCACCCATCACGCGATTTACACTCATGGCCAATTCAAACCAAACTTTCATTGCCGGGGCGGTTTGGATTGGGCTTTTTTTTCACTTGGCGGGTGCTGCAATCCTGTATCAAGTCTGGGCCTCCGACTCGTTTTCGTCCAATGCCCCGGCCTGGGTGGTGGTTGCCTTTGGGGTGATGTTTTTTAACGCTGGTTTTGTCGTCAGTTTAATGGATTCGGGGTTTAATTCGGTCCGTGAACGCGCCTGGTTTTCCTATTTTCACGCCGCCACGCTGCTTTCGATCCCCCTCAGTTTTTTTGGTATTCTGAATTGGGTTGCTTTCGGCCCCGGCGAACGCGAGTTTAGCGGTGGGATTGCGATTCCTTTTGTGGCGATTGATTTTGGATCAGTCAATCAAATCTTTGGGCGGATTGTGTTTGGCATCCCCGCCTTGTTGTTTGATGTGGTTGTTGTTTATATCATTTATGAGGGGGTAAAAACCGTTTTTCAGAAATGGCGTTCGCGGTAGGGGCAATGCCCCTACAATGGGATGATTTCTCCTTCAATCACTCCCCCATCAATTCGCAACAACCCCACACTTGGTTCGACCGGGCCCCAACTTAGCTTGATGCTGGGACCGGGATTAAACAGCAGCTTTCCATTGATCCAGGTGTTTTCGGGGCGATGGGTGTGACCAAAAATGAACACCTTGGCATTCGGGAAAATTGGATTCAAACGCCGGTAATACCGGTTGACCTGATAGCCCCTGATAAAATAACTCAGTTTTTCGGTGATATAACCCGAAAACCCGTTATGTCCATGGGATAACCCGATCTGAACCCCTTCAAAATTCAATGTCATATTCAGGGGCAGGTGTCCCAACCACCAGATATCACGGTTGCCCTGCACCGCGTGGACCGGGGCGATCTGCCCTAATTGCTCCAAAATTTCTGGCGAGCAGATATCCCCAGCATGCAACAAGGCGGCGACTCCGGCCTCCCTGAAGATCGCCTCAATTTTCGGATTCAACTTCCGAGCACGATCCGGGACATGGGTATCGGCTAAAACACCTAGGATGATCATAACGGTTAATTGTGAATTGTAATTGGCAATTGTGAATGAAATAGGCCCCGCTCTCATTCACAATTAGCCATTAATCGTTCACTATTTACAATTAGCTTAGCATCCAGATGCTCGATGCCTGCTTAGGAAACAAGAAGCGCAGCAACGCCCGGCCATGATCGTTGCGGGGGAAACAATCGGCCAGCATCTCGGCCAGTTCTTCCGATGAGTTATGTCCCAATAGTATGCGCAAGAAAGTCAGTTCGGGGGCCATAAAGTCGCCATCGTCGATATCTTTGGGCTGGTAATGCTCGACCCGAATCAAATTCCCATTTTCAAAGGAAAGTTTTACACCGGAGCGATATAAGCTTACTTTCAAATCTCCGGAGTAACCGGCCACTGGCGAAGCCGCCAGGCGCTGTTCCAAGACTGGGGTGATATGGGTCAAGAAATCGGCTAAATCTGGGATGCGCATATACCAGGCATAGGGTTTACCAACACGCGGCATCCGACCGGGAAGTGCCTCGTAAACCGGGTGTTCACCACCTAGTCCGAACTCGTACCCGGCATATTCGATTTTCTCATCTTTTTGGGCTTGGGCGCGGCCGGTTTTATTGAGATAGCGGATCACTGCCGGGGTAACCTCCAAATAAGAGGCGCCCGCTTTGAGTTCATACCCCCAAACTCGGATGATGGGACCGTGCATCTTCTTCGGATGCAGAAAAAATCCAACCGGTTCTTTCTCCAGAGTTTCAATCACCATCCAGGCGGCAGAATTATCTTCACTTTTTCCGAAAATATCGTACTGCCATAAGGCCTCATCCCGCACACAGGCCAGCAGGCTGCGCCGAATGCCGTAGTCATAGACTTCTGAGATGAAGGGGATATCGGCTTCTACTGCGGGACGGCAGGTGAATTTTTCTGTCTCGTCATCCTTGAGTTTGGGGACATGGGGCTGATACCCAATTCGTGAACCGCCTAAGTTGACGCACATCTCATATTCAAATAAGCGATAGTACCAGGGAATGCCCGTAATCCCTTGCATTTTGTGACCGCGTTCGACACCCCAGTGGTGAATGACTTCAAACATAGCCCGGACCAACCCGCGGCGGCGGTAAGCTTCCGCGGTTCCCACCAGTTCGGGGCGGCCGACTGCGATGGGAATACCGGCATAACTCCAGGTTTGGGGGATATAGTTGAGAGATGAGACAATTTTATTAGTCTGAGTATCGACAACCACCAAAAAATCGCTGGGTTTTACGGTGGGATGCGGCCGAGTCATCAGGTCTCGGACCCAGTTCATCACGAATTCATCTGGCTCGTCACCATCAGACATAGAATGAACATTCCCGTTGAATTCGACTAACGCTTCAGTGTCTTCCAGCGTTGCACTACGCATGATCAGGCCGTCGCCCAGATCACGAATAATATTATTTTCTGCCATTTTTCCTCAAGTATTTCCAGAGACTTTCCAGGTTTTACAAACCTGGAAGGTCTGGTTATTGTAAATTGATTTCCAATCCATGCCGCTGGAGCGCTTTGACCGCTCCAGTGATATGGCTTGATTCGCGGGTTTTCGATTTTAACGCTTGCAAAATTGCGGTAACTTCGGCCGGATAACCGCTGGCCCACGAACCTGATAAGGTTCGACAAATCACCCAGGAATTGGGGGAGGATTCCGATCCCCAGCGGGCTAGCAACGTCAACACAGGTGCAGCCAAACCCTCATTGGCCATGGTGGTCATAGCCGCAACCAGGGCTGTTCGAACGTTAAAGTCTTCTTCTTGGTCGAGAGGACTTAAAAGTTCAATGATTTGGGTGCTATGGGTTTTTGCCAGGGCGGGGATAAATAAGAGGGCCGTATGCCGCAATTTTGGAACTTGTTCTTCTAGCCAATTGGTCCCGATAGCCAGCAATTTTTCAAGGTTGGTCGTGGCCCCCACAAACAAAGCCCTTCCTAGGGCCAGGCGGACATCTGAGCGGGAGTCACTCCCCGGGCGGCGTAAATCCTTGGGGGTTGCATTTTTCCCTTGTAAAAAAAGTTGCGCTAAAGCCACCGCCCCAATTGCCCGGCCAGCAGCGAGATGGTGATCCAGCAGTGGCCGCAGTTGGGCGGCAGGTAAGGTTTGGAGCGCCGTGCCCACCGGCAAGATTGCTTTCTCGATGAAACCGGCTTCCAACCGGTCGTTAGCAGCCACACCGGGCAGCGCCAACAGCCCATCCAGGGCAATATCCAGGGCTTCTGGTCGCCCCAAAAGGGCCGCGGCTTTGAGATCTCTCAGAAGTTGTTTGAGTTCGGTTTTCATGGTTGTTGAAATCGAGATAGGTGATAGCGATAGAGACAATATTTTTAAAACGAATTCTCTATCACTATCTCATCTCTCCATCTTTTTCTCTAGTCTCTATCTTACAATTGCAGCTTCTTATACCACAAATCAAGCTCAGGTGCCGCTAGAAAACCTGCCGCCGCGCCCGTTTCACCGATCTTGTAGGAGGCAAACACACTGGCTTTCCGAATGGCCAGATAGGGGTCGCCTGATTGCGCATAGGTATGTAAGAAAGCTGAGAATAAAGCATCCCCAGCGCCGATGGTGTTAACCACCCCCCGCGTTGTTACAGCCGGAATTTTCTCAAGAAAGTTGTCGCTGCGCACGGAGAGCAACGCCCCTTGAGATCCTAATCCGATGACTACAATTTCAGTGCCGTAAGCATTTACAACTTGCCGGGCCCAGTCTTCGGGTGAGGTCGGCAAGGCCTCGTCACTCATAAACAGGATGTCGACCGCCCGCATAAAATCGCGATTGTAATCGTCGTAAAGATCACCAATGGTATGGACATCGGTCGCGACGATTTTTCCAGCTTGCCGGGCGCGGGTCAGCAACTTTCGCGAGAAGTTGATATTACACAGTGCGGCGATTGCACAATCAGAAACCGCCTGATCGAATAAATCCAGTGGATATTCGTGTTCCTGAATATCCTTGAGATCGACATTGATCTGGCGGCGACCGGCGTCATCATACAATATGATCGATTGGGCCGTATGTGGCATTGTGCCGAGAATATAAGTGTCAGAAATATTATCTTGGGCCAATTCCGACCGGATTTGTTGTTCCGAAAAATCTTGCCCAATCAGCGATAGAAATTGAACTTCATTTCCCAATTGGGTCAGGGCTTTGGCGAGGTTATAGCCAACCCCCGAAACGGTAACATTGATCCCTTGGAACGGATAGCGAACTGGAAAATAATGGATGGGAAAACCATCAATTTTAAGGGTGGTTTCGATATTGATTAGACCAGAGACCAGGATTTTAGACATAAGAAAACTTACGAAATGGGTGTAACCCGCGGTGACAGCCCCGTCTAAGAGCAGGCGGCCAGGATAAGGTCGGTTTGATCAGACGTGATTTACGGGGAGGTTATTTTTTCTAATGCAGCTTGGGTGGCTTGGGTGGGCGTAACTTGACCCTCAAAGACCACCAGGGTAGCCTCTTGCAAGATCGGACCTAACACCGAAAGCACTTCTGGCGAGGGGATCAGTTGGGCAGAGGCCGCGATGGGATCTAATTGCGTTCGTAGTGGGATGTTTGTCCACAAAGCCAGGGCACTCGGGCGGGGCGGTAGATAACCCGCGGCTTGATTCCACTCGCCCAAAAAGCCGCTGATGGCCAGGAATTCTGCCAGTTGGGCGCTCAAAACCTGACGATCAGGGTCCGGACTTGTTAGGGCCCAGGCCCAACCCGTAGCCTGCGTGTAAGGGATCCCTGTCGCAGTAGGGAGTGGCGCGATCGTGGCATCAACCGGCGGATTTTGAAGATAACGAGAAGCCCAGGTGATGGCTAATTGCGATTGTTCAGCTGTGAAATCACTCCAAACTTGCTCATCATTTTCGAATTCGCTGAGCCTGGTAGGGAGTAGTTCACTGCGGACCCCTTGTTGGTAAAAAGTCAGCACTTCGATGAGTTTCTCAGCTTCCAAAATGGGCTGGTTTTCCTCGTTCAGAACCGCGGCTTCCAGGGATTGATAGAGGGTTAAAGTGACCAAACTATCACTGGCGGCGGCCGGGAAGGACAACGACTCGGTGATGGTGGCCGTCGTCGCCCAATCACTAGGGTTGGTCTCGATCCGACCCGGTCGATAAACTAACAGCAACCCATCCCCGGTGAGCGGGATGCCAAAAGTGTTATTTTGAACATGGGAAACCTGCCGGGCAAAATCATACCAATCGGGATCATCCATAACGGTGGTCAATCCATCGAAGGAATGCAGTAAGCCCTCGGTGGCCGCCAGTTCAAGGGTATTGTGTGGCAGTAAAACCAGGTCAGGTAGGGCACTCGGCGCGGCCGCTCCGGCCGTTCTGAGCGTATCAATAATGCCTCCGGGTCCCTCGACGGCTTTTAACCGCGTCTCGATATTGATCGTAGAGCGGCGCTTGGTGAACACCTCCAGTCGATCTTTCAGAACTTGCCCTGCAGGAGAACCATTTAGGGGATCAAACTCCGGTGGTAACCAGATTGTGAGGGTCACAGGCCCACTGGGCGTAGGCTCAGGAACTTCGGTGGGCAGGGGAGTCGCCGCGTTCACAGTCGGACTAGGGTCCATCGTCGGGGTCAAATTCCCAGCTGAGGGTGTCGCACAGCCAACCAGGCTGATCAACAAGATTAAAAAGAAAAAGTAGCGCATGTGATTCTGTTTAAGATTGAAGGTTGAAAGTTGCCCCACGAACCAACAACTTTCAACCTGTAACTTACAACGGTGAAAAACAAGAATGTCGAGGTGTAAGAAGTTTTCGGAAAGAATCTTGAAATTGAATACTTGTTCAAACCGAAAACTGCTCAAGTGTGATGGAAAATCTTGTCAGTTTTATTTTTAAGTACATACCATCACGCCCTTACTCATCCAAGTTGACAGGATATTTTAATAACTCGCCCAATAGTTTTACTGAATATTCTACATCGTGCAAGCTGACCATCTCCGATGGGCTGTGGATGTAACGGCAGGGGATAGAAAGACATCCGGCTGGAACCCCGGCCCGCGTCAGTTGGATGGAACGAGCATCGGTGCCGCCGAATTCCAAAACTTCCAGTTGGTAAGGGATTCTGGCTTTTTCAGCCGTTTTGACCATCCAATCCACCACTCGGGGGTCAGAGATGGCTCCGGCATCTTTGACTTTGATGGCTGGGCCTTGGCCTAATGAAACCTCCATTGTCGGGCAATTAGGGGTATCTCCAGTCATGGTAACATCGACGGCCAGACCGAGATCAGGATCAATTGCAAAGGCAGAGGTCGCCGCGCCCCGCACCCCAACTTCCTCTTGCACGGTGAAGACGAAATGGATTTCGTGGGGTGTTTCCTGGAGTTCTTGCAGGGCGGCAATCATGACGGCACAGGCGATGCGGTCATCCATCGCCTTAGCGATCAGCCGGTCGCCTAAATCGGTGAACGGCCGTTCAAACGCGGCAATATCGCCAACCTTGATGGGGCAGTCCTTTTTACTCGTTGCGCCGACATCGATGAACATCTTCGACAGGGGCGGGACTTTGTAAGCATCGCGTTCTCTTTCGGTCCCGATAACGCCGATGGTCCCGTCCAAAAAGCGTACCCGCCCGGAGGGGACATAGCGAGGAAAGACGCCCCCAATATTCGAGAAGCGAATGAAACCATTCTCATCTACGTGGGTGGCAATGATGCCGATCTCGTCCATATGCGCGGCCAGCATGATGCGCTGCCCAGCGGCGGTTTTCTCACCCTTGCGGACGATCAAATTCCCAAGGGCATCCACTTGTATATCGTCGGCGTAGGCTTCAATTTCAGCCCGAATCACGTCCCGGATTTGTTTTTCATAGCCGGAGGGGCCAGGAGTGGTGATGAGTTTTTCAATAAGTTTTTTCATAAAAGTTTTCCATTGAACACGAATGGTACGAATGAAACGAATAGTACGAATTTAATTGACAATGCGGTGAAATTCTACTTTTTCTGAACCAAAATTGATCAAAATACCAAGAGTAAGTTTAGAAGCTTTCAAGTAGGACTTCAACTGCTGTTTATGAACTCTTTCTAAAGACTTCATAGCTTTTAGTTCGAGAATAATTTTCCCATCAACAACTAAGTCAAGCCGATAGGTTCCTAAGTGTTTTCCTTTATAACGAATTTTTATCGATTTTTGGTGCTCACATTGAATTCTACGATCAACCAATTCACGAACTAAAGCTGCTTCGTAAATGTTTTCTGTAAAACCGGGTCCAAGCTGATTGTGAACTTCAAAAACTGCCTCCATGATTTTATATGATAATTCAGGAAACCGAATTTTCTTCCGAACATCGTTTATCTGCACCCCACACCTCCATTCGTGTTATTCGGAAAATTCGTAATATTCGTGTTTACTACCTTTCAACTTCTAAGATATTGGCATCTAATCGCGAAAGTGCCGCATGCATTAGTGCCAGTGTATTTTTCCAATCATCTATGCGGATCAGACCCGCCGCGGTGTGGGCATATCGCCCTGGCACCGAGACACTTACACTTGGAATCCCGGCTCGCTGCCGGTGAATGGTGCCCGCATCGGTGCCGCCCCCGCCCGGTTGACGGAACTGGTAGGGAATGCCCTCTGCATCGCCGGTTTCGGCTAAGTGCCGAATTAAACGCGGATCAGAGAGCGTGCCGCGGTCGGCGATGTAGATGGCCGGTCCGCGGCCGAGTTGGGTGTTGTAGCGGGAGTTTTCTTCCTCTTCCCAGTTGGGGAGGTCATAGGCTGGGGTGCTGTCGAGGGCAAAGGCAAGGTCGGGGTCGAGAGCGTAGGCTGCTACTCTGGCACCGCGTAACCCGACTTCTTCTTGCACTGTGAAAGCAGCCTGCAGCTCAATATTTTCGGGGGCATGCTTGAGCAGTTCAATCAGGGTGGCAACCCCAAGGCGATCATCCAGCGCCTTGGCCCGGATACTGGGACCGATCTTCTGGTATTCGGTCGCAAAGGTGGCCCGATCGCCGACTTTGACTTTGGTTTTATTTTCGGGGCCAACATCAATCCGTAGGGCGCTGATCCCAATCGTGTTGCTGCGTTCTCCTGAGGTGGTTAGGTGAATGGGTTTGGCGCCGATCACGCCAGGAATTTTATCTTTACCAACCCACACTGGTTTACCCGCCAACTGCCGGGGATCAATCCCCCCAACCGTGTCAAACCGGAAAATGCCATCTCCGTTGTCGGCCGTGATCATGAAGCCAATCTCGTCCATATGGGCCGCGACCATCACTTTAAGTGTTTTGTTGCCGGTGCCTTGCTTAGTCGCCAGTACATTGCCCATTGCATCGACTGTGATTTCATCGGCCTGGGCTTCGATCTGGTCTAATACAATTTTGCGCACCGCCCCTTCATTCCCCGAAACCGCACAGGCGTTACATAAATTTTCGAGCAAACGATATTGTGCCGTTCTGATACTTGGTTTTTGAGCCATATAAATTCCTAAAGGAGATAGCGATTGGAGAAGGGAGAGAGAGAATTTTTAATTTAGATTGATATCAATCTCCAGTCTCTATCCCTATCCCAATCTCAGTCATCCAATTTTAATTCATCCATAAAATCTTCATCCAACCCGGCGATGAATTCGGCCAGCAGCCGCCCCACCCGGCGGACATCTTTCAGCGAGACCATCTCGACGGGGGTGTGCATGTATTTGAGCGGGATGCTGATGACCATGGTGGGGATCCCGGCGCGCGCCACCTGGAGGGCGTAGGCATCCGTCCCAGAATGCCGCGGCAATGCTTCCAGCTTGTGAGGCATTTCAAGGCGTTCAGCAACTTTCTTGAAGGTCTGGTGAAGACCGGGATGGATGTTGGGACCCCACCCCAGGGTGATTCCCTTACCCATCGGGAAAGATTCGTAATCGGGTGTGCCAGGGCTGGATGCAAAAGTGACATCCACGGCTACAGCCATGGTCGGGTTAAGTTCAAAGGCCGAAGTCAGCGCCCCGCCCAGAGTTTCCTCCTCTTGAGCGGTAGCAACAGCCCATACATCCCAGGCGTGTTTGCGGTTTTGGAGTTCGTCTAAGCACTGGGTTAGGGCGACAACCGAAACCCGGTTGTCAAGGGTGTGCCCGGCCAGGGTATCACTGCCCATCTGAATGGGCGCCTGGGCAAATGAAATCAGGTCGCCTACACGAACTTTGCGTTCAACCGCGCGGGGCAGTAAGCCGGTATCGACCAGGAGATGCGCTAACCTTACCGGACCGCTGCTGGCGTCTGGGGGCAGCAAATGGGCTGGAGGTTGAATGATCATTCCTGGTAAATCTTCCGGTTTAGCCTTGCTGGCATGGACGGTTACCATCTGCCCCGGGAGAACCCGGTGATCGATTCCCCCAACCTCGGTCAGGTGCAATAATCCATCTTTTACTTTGGTCACCATCAAGCCGATGGCGTCCATGTGGGTGGCGATTAAGATGCTGGGGCGTGGTTTCGCGGTGGTTCCGGTGCGCAAACCGTGCAAACTGCCCAACCGGCTGACGTAGAGCTCATCGGTCAGTGGTTCCCAGGTCTCAGCAATGATCTTACGAACAGGACCTTCATGCCCAGACAGGCCGGGTGCAGAAATCAAGTTTTTCAAAAAGGGTAAATAATCGGTCATGGGGTTGGGGTATCCGTCGGGGTTTCCGTGTCGGTTGGTGTCGGTGTATGTGTATTTGTCTCGGTTGGGGTTGGCGTATTGGTGTCTGTTGTAGTTGGAACCGGGGTATCGGTCGGTTCAGGAGTAAACGTTGGTTCTGGGGTATCAGTAGGTACTTGTGTAGAAGTAACCGAAGGTGAAGGGGTCGGCGTTGCGGTGTTGGTGGGCACTGGGGTATCAGACGCAGTAACCGTGGGCGAAGGAGTGAAAGTTTGGGTTGCAGTCAGCGTTGGCGTCAGTGAGCCGGTAGGCGTGATCGTCGGTGAAAGTGTGTCTGACGGAGTCAACGAGGGGGTCAGCGTTCCAGTCGCGGGGAGCGGCGTTAGTGTTGGCGTAAACGTTGGGAAACGGGTCGCGATAATGGGAGTCACCGGAGTGTTGGTGATGATGGGGGTATTCGTTATCGTGGGGACCGGGGTCGGCCGCGTCCGCAACTGAACTGTGACCAGCCCGGCACAATAACAGGGCAAGGTTGCCAGGGTAACGATAATTAAAATAAGACGCAGTCGGCGGCGATTGTCTTCTGGTGATTGCATGGTTTTAACCCAGGTTAGATGATAACATTGAGCCGCCAGAGGTGCAATGTTGGGGTGATGCATTTCGAACAGCTTGATAAAATTATTTGAAATGCTTCGCCTATACCGCAGGAGTATTTATGGATTGGATTTATCTCTCACCCCATTTAGATGATGTGACCCTATCAGTAGGCGGCTTGGTTTGGGAACAGATAAATGCCGGGGAAAAAGTTGGCATTTGGACGATTTGTGGGGGTGATCCCCCGCCCGGTGATCTTTCTCCGTTTGCGGCAGCCATTCATCATCGCTGGGGCGTGGGGGCGGAGGCTATTAGGGCGCGCCGAATTGAGGATATTGAATCTTGCGGCGTATTACAGGCGGCCTATTCCCATTTTGACCTCCCTGATTGCATTTACCGGCGCTCCCCCCAAACCGGGGTGCACTTATATGCTACTGAAGGGTCTTTGTGGACCCCCGTTCATCCAGATGAAGAACCCTTGATCCAGCAACTTAGTGTCCAAATACGGGAAAAACTGTCCGTTGGGGCTAAACTGGTCTGCCCATTAACGATTGGCGATCATGTCGATCATCGCCTGACCCGGGCCGCGGCCGAATTAGTGGGCGTGCCATTGTATTATTATGCTGATTATCCGTATTCTAAGGATATTGACTTCTCTGATAGGGTGGCTAGCTATCAGGAAATCAAATTTTCGATATCTTCGGCCGGATTAACTGCCTGGCAGCAGGCCATCGCGGCCCATCGCTCTCAGATCAGTACATTTTGGGGTAATCTTAAAGAAATGGAAACTGCTATTCTGTCCTATTATGAGCAAATGGGTGGTATTTGGCTGTGGAAATCGGCATAGAACATCAGTACTAGAAGGGGGCTTGCATCCCTCCAATTTTTATGCTAAAATGTCGCACTGCGGCGAAAAGTAAGGAGAGGGCCTTACAACGCCGCTCGTTCATTTCAACCGAACGATGAAACCAGAAACCTCTCCTCGTGAGAGATTTTCTAGATTAAAGTAGAAGTACGTAGGGTAAAACAATGACTACCACATCATACCTGACCAAAGAAGGTCACGAGAAACTCCAAGACGAATTGGACTATCTACGCACTATTCGTCGTCAGGAAGTGGCGGATCGCTTGCGCGAGGCACTCGAAGACGGCGATGCTGGCATCGATGCTGACGCCGAATGTGACGCCGCCCGTAACGAACAAGCCTTCGTTGAGGGCCGTATTCGTGAGATCGAAACCATCTTGTCGAATGCAAAATTGATTGATGAGAATGGGCAGAACGGCACCGTTGAAGTTGGCGCCAAAGTGACCATTCAAGAAGAGGGGATAGACCCCGAAGAATACACAATCGTTGGGGCGGTCGAAACCAGCCCCGGTAATGGCCGTATTTCAAACGAATCCCCGTTAGGGAAAGCTCTAATGGGTCATAAAGCCGGAGATGAAATTACGGTGAAAGCCCCGAATGGTGAATTTACCGTTACCTTATTAAAGGTGGAGTAAACCTGAGGCTCGACTAATAGTGCCTCGCGCAATGATACAATTGCGCGAGGCTTTTTTTATGGAAACTCACATCAAATAAAAAACGAGTAACTTGTTAGATAAATTTTTGATAAACAACATCCCTTCGACCAGTTCAGGACAGGCCTGATTAGACCGGTGTTTTCCTGGGCCGAGCATAGCCGAAGTGAAGGGTGCGAAAGTAATACTATTTTAGGAAGTACAGCATGGCAGAATTGTCGAATTTAGAAGAAATCCGGCTTGAAAAAGTGGAGATCCTGCGGGCAGAAGGCATTGAACCCTACCCCACCCGAGCCGAGCGAACCCATTTCAGCCAGGAGGCCATTCAAGCTTTTGAAGAAGCTGAAGCTGCGGGTTCTGAAGATCCAATCGAGGTCACGTTGGCTGGACGATTGCGGGCGATGCGGCCGATGGGCAACGTTATTTTCGCTCATATTGAAGATGGCTCTGGGCGCGTTCAGTTTTTCTTCCGGAAGAATGATGTCGGGAAGGAATTGCTCAAATTTTTCAGCCGAGAATTTGATCTCGGCGATTTCATCCAGGCCAGCGGTGTAATGTTCCGTACTCGGACAGGTGAAGTCACTCTGCGGGTTGCTAAATTCAAAATGCTGGCCAAAGCGATTACCCCCCTGCCCGCGGCCAAAGACGAGGTTGTCGATGGAGAAGTCGTGCGCCATGCGGGCCTCACTGATCCCGAAACTCGCTACCGCCAGCGGTATGCCGATCTAGCCGTAAACCCTCATGTCCGCGATATCTTCGTCAAACGGGCTGGGATCGTCAAAGCCCTGCGCGATTTTATGGATTCCAATGGCTTTTTGGAGGTCGAAACGCCCATTTTGCAGCCAATTTACGGCGGCGCGGCGGCCGAACCCTTTGTGACCCACCATAACCAACTCAAACAGGAACTTTATTTACGAATTTCATTTGAGCTCTACCTTAAACGGTTGTTGGTTGGTGGGATCGAGCGCGTCTACGAAATTGGGCGTGATTTCCGCAATGAGGGGGTGTCCTTCAAACACAACCCTGAATTCACCCAGATCGAGTTCTACTGGGCCTATGCTGATTATCTGCAGGTGATGGAATTGACCGAAAACATGGTGGCCTATGTCGCCGATCAGGTTTTGGGCACTCGCCAGATTACCTATCAGGGTCACCAAATGGACCTCAATCCCCCCTGGGATCGAGTTGAGATGGGTCAGGGTATTTTGGAGGCGACTGGCATCGACATCAGTGAACATCCCGAGGCTGCTAGTCTGGCCGCGGCGATGAAAGCTAAAGGCATCGAATTTAAACCCGATTCCCCGCGCGGAAAATTAATTGACACCCTCATCGGCGATTACCTGGAACCCAATTTCATCCAGCCGACTTTTCTGTATAACTATCCCCGCGATATCTCTCCCCTGGCCAAAAGTATGCCCGGTGACTCAAGCACCGTTGAGCGTTTTGAAGGCTTCATGGCCGGGATGGAGTTGTGCAATGCTTTCACTGAACTCAACGATCCCATTGATCAGGAAGCCCGTTTCATGGAAATGGGCCGCGACTATGCCAATGACGACGAAGAACGCCACCCGATGGATGAAGATTATCTCCAGGCTATGCGCTACGGGATGCCCCCCAACGGCGGTTTTGGCATGGGTGTTGACCGCTTGGCAATGCTACTGACCGATCAACCCAATATCCGGGAAGTCTTACTCTTTCCCCATTTACGAACCCGCGAAGAATAAAAAAAGTCGGTGCAATCGCACCGACTTTTTTTATTTATGGCCGCCATTCCGGCCGTTTTCAACTTCGAGAGGGGAAAAAACCACTTCATCCTTCCCCGTGAGTTTCTCTTCAATTTTCTGGGCAACCAAATCCAAATGTCCGGGGTGTTGGACGTAGTTTAAATCGTCGGTGGGAACGGTCAAAACCGGACACAGGTTGAACCCCGTAATCCAGGATTCGTATAAATCATTCAACCGGGCCAGATAATCAGCCTGGATGTCGCGTTCATAATCCCGCCCGCGGTTGAGAATCCGGTCTTGTAAACTGGGAACCGAGGCTCGCAGGTAGACCACCAGATCAGGTGGGGGTAGGAATTTGCTTAGAATCTGGTAAAGCTCCCAATAGGTTGCAAAATCGCGCTCGCTGATCTGACCCTGGTTGTATAGATTTTGAGCGAAGATTTCGGCATCTTCATACACACTACGGTCTTGAATGACCGAGTTGGCATGATCCACGATCTGCCGGTGCAGCCGTAGCCGATGAGTCAAAAAATAAACCTGGGAATGAAAGGCCCAGGCCTGCATATCTTGGTAAAAATCGGGGAGATAAGGGTTTTCGGTCACCGGTTCATAAAAAGGCTCCCATTTCAAACGTTCACATAATAATTCCACTAGAGTGGATTTGCCCACTCCAATATTACCGGCTACCGCGACGAATTTTTTCATAGTGAGTTTTTTGTTTTTCTCCTGAGAACGCTAGAAATAAGTTAAACTGAAATGATTTCTGGTACGTGAAGTGTGTACCCATTGCAACTCATATCACGCTTCACTTATCACGTTGGATATATCCCACCGCCTGCCCCTGAGAAGAATCCATCACTAGTTCTAGATGATGGTTCGGTTTAAAATCTGCAATTTGGATCAGGCGGAGATAGTTTTCCAGGCCCCCTTCATTCGGAGCCAACTCGAGCAAGCGGTTGGGGGTATTATAAAAGAATTCGTGGTTAAACACCACATCATCATCATCCAGGAAAATGGCCAGGGGGAAGATCTTGGCCTCTACCAAATCTTGGAAGAAATGGGTCCCAAAGGAAGGTTCTGGTTCTGGTCCGATCTCTTTACCCGCCAGTTCGATCAAAGCGCGCGTGTTGTAGATATCGGCATACCCGATATGAACGCCTAAATCGGGGTTGGTGGTTCCCCAGCGGCCCGGGCCAATACAGATAAAAACCTCTTTGGCTAAAATTTCGTTCAACCGGCCAATTGTCCGGCCTAACTCCGAACGGGCGGCGGGAGTCGGCAGGGCATAATAGCCCTCTGGTGAGACGAATAACACATATCGAATGCTCCGGATGTGTCCATGGGGTACCATCCGCCGGGTTGAGAAAATGACGTTTTCAATCCCATCCACCCCGACTTTTTCGGGCAAACTGACCTCCTGCTCATCCGCGTGGCTCTGCGGGCGGCATTGCAGGAGCGAAACTCGGATACCAGGATTGGTACTGCGCGGATCGGTAACGTAAATGGCAAATTCAGTATCCACTGGCCGTTGATATTTTTCTTCAAGTAAGTTTAAGATGGCTTTCATCCGCTTGGCTAAGGGGGTTCGGTGAATTAAGCCTTCAAAAGTTAGCACCAACTGTTCTAACCCCCCATTGATGATGGTGCTGTGAATATTGGTGAGATAGCCGCCGTCGTCAATTTGGGCAAAATAACGCAGCAACGGATAGCGTTTGGTTAGGATCTCATGGATGGGCCGGGTTTCGAGCTGGTTGGTTTTTAAATTGATTAGGTCGATAAAATGCTGAGAATACCGCCGAATGGAATCGGGGGATGATTTAGGCCGCAAGGTGGGATGGCTGAGGGCCACCAGCCGCGGATAATCATTGCCGACCCGATCGACCGCCCGCGTGCCAAGGCCCCAGACTAACCTTAGGAAACCATCTTTCGCCCGGATTTGGGGGGACCAGCGATAAGTGTTGCGGCTGAAACCTACCCCCGCAATATGGGGGAAGTAGTAATGCCCCCACTTTTCGCCTTCGATCACCTGGATCAACAGCGCGATTCGTTCATCGTAGTCTTGCAATTTCATTGAGCGGCGATAAAAGAGGGCATCTGGGTTGAGCACACTGGCATAGACCTGGCTCATCGCTTGGGTCAGATCGTGTAAATTTTCTGCTGGTGTGCCCTGGTTGGGGCAAAATACACTCTCATATTTGCCGGCAAACGACATGCCGAAATTGTCTTCGAGCAGGCTGGATGAGCGCACAATCAGGGGCTGATTGCCTACTTCGGCCAGTAATCGTTCTAATTTCTCTAGGATATCGGGGGGAAACTCACTCTGACGATATTCGGCCTGAATGGCAGGAAAGTCAGCCCGAATTTTCTCTTGGGATTTATATTTTTGATCGGTCCAGTGAAAGAGATCGTTAAAACTCATGAAGTCGTACATTACGTCGGCCCCGATAAAGTACGAATCCGGAATGGTGAGGTTCTCGCGAATATCATCCGCCGCGGCTGATCGCAAAATACAGCAGGCCAGTAACATCCCGGCGGCTTTGCCCCCAATGCGACCATACCCGATCTTACGGCGCTGGATATCGATCAAATCTGCGGTGCGGAACCAGGTCCGGGCAATGTTAATGTAGGCCAGTTGATCGGAGATGATCCGCCGAATGAGCACCACGATCAACTCGTTCTGACGGTGTTCGTATTGGGCATATTCGGCGGCCGGGAGGTTTTCGATGGCCTGGGCCTGCTCGAAAAGCATTTCGGAGGGCGCTAACTCGGGGTTGAACGAAATGAGAATATCTTTGGTGGTTGGCACTCGTTCGGCCAAAACATTGCGCACAATCTCTTCGAATGATTCGTATGGAAAATGTTGGGCAAAGTAAGAGTCGGTCAGGTGGCGGCGAATCCGATCGATGCGTAAGGCCCAAATTTCCTCGGTTTCATCCCAGAGTGGGTCATCCAACCCTTCCCTCTGCTGTGAATGGACGGCTTTCTCACGAACTTCAGCCTCGAACTCTTTGGGCGTGATGACAGCTCTTTCGATTAGGGCCTGCCGCATTTGGGCTCGAATGCGCGCCCGCAGAATGGGATAATCGGCCAATGCTAAATGGATGCGGAGGGCCCGATCGGCGGTTGAAGATGGCAGGGTCATGGCAATATACAAAGATGCACGCTACCCGCTCCCTTAAGCGGATACCGTGCAAGCTATTCTAAAAGAAACCCGGTTCCTGCCAGGAACCGGGTTTCTAATTCTCAGTTTCCTAAATGCATTGGCATGATGACGTGCAAGAAATCGCTGTCACCCACCGGGCGGATCACCCCAGGGCTGGTATCGACGCTGGTCTCCAGGGCCACATTCGGGGTTTTGATCACATCTAGCACTTCGCGCAGATAACGGACATTGAAGGCAATTAAGATTTGCGGGCCTTCAATCGAGGCATCAACGACGGTTTCGTTTGAGCCGGTTTCCTCAGATTGCCCGGAGATTTCCACGGTGCCAGGTTGTAACTCGCCGCCTGGGGTGATGCTAACCCGGGCAATGAGTGACCCTTCGCGGGCGAAAATTTCAGCCTGTTTACAAGCTTTTAGGAATGACGCGGTCGATAATACGGTCCGGGTCTGGTGCCCGCGGGGGATAATTTGCTGGTAATCGGGGAAAGTGCCCTCGATCAATTGGGAAACCAGTTCAGCATCTTTGGTGCGGAAAATGACCCGGCCGCTGCGGGGAGGCAGCACCATTGTGACGGTATCTTTGCCATCGTTGCTGATCCGGGAGAGTTCGCTCAAAGCCCGGGCCGGGATCACGGCCGATATTGGATTGCTCACCGGGGTGGAAAGTTCAGCCGAACGGACAGAAAGCCGGAAACCATCGGCTGAAGCCAGGGTCATTTCGTTGCCTTCGACGGTCATGAGAACGCCGGTCAGAATGGGACGGGCTTCATCGGTAGAAGCTGAGAAAACGACCTGCTGAATCATCTCTTTGAGGTCGGCTACGTTGATTTGAATACCCCCCTCCAGGTCGGGCACCGGCATGGGCGGAAATTCTTGGGCATCAATACATTTGAGATCGGTGTTGGAGGCACCGCATTGGACGTGCATGTTTTGGGTTTGGATGGTCAGGTTCATATTGACCTGATCTGGCGGTAGCGTGCCGATCAAATCCGTAAAAGTACGGGCCGGGACGGTGGTTGACCCCTCCTCTTCGATTTTTGCGCCGATCCAACAAGTGATCCCCAATTCCAGGTTGGTCGCTGAGAGCCGCAGCCGACCATCATCGGTTGCCAGCAGGATATTCCCTAATACCGGCAGGGTGCTGCGGGGGGAAACAGCCCGGGCCACAGTGCTCAAGCCGTGGGCCAGATTCTCTTGTAGAACGGATACTTTCATATCGGCCTCTCCTCAAATGTGATGTCTTGAGTATACATCACGAAGCCCAAAATTACCAGTTAGGAGGGTAGTTAGCTGGTGAATAGACATTGTCTATTCACCAGCTAACTACATTACAAAGTTACTAACTTCTCTTCTAATTTCATCCGCGAGGGTTCGACCAAGATATCGCCATC
>CAYVQU010000094.1:0-20016 GCA_964453155.1 uncultured Anaerolineales bacterium
ATTCACAGACCCAACGATGGCGAACTGCCGCTGCTAATTCTGCATAAACTCTCTGGTATTTGGAGTTTGGTTGGAAGATAGTTTTGGGCTACAAATCATGGCCCTGAGCGGAGCCACGGCAGCAATCGGATTGGCCGAATTTGGAGGTGAATCGCTCATGGGGTTGGTCACCGACAAACTCGGTAAAGAACGTTCCGTTGGCATCGGTATTATTGCTAATTGTCTGGCAGCGGCGGTTTTTCCCTATCTGGGACGCAGTTTGTCGGGCGCGGTCGTGGCCTTGTTTTTGTTTTACATCACCTTTGAATTTACCCTGGTCGCCATGATCCCCCTGATGACTGAAATCATGCCCACCGCCCGGGTCACACTGATGGCCTTCAACGTCGCCGGGTTATCAGTGGGGCGGGCTATCGGAGCGGTTACCGGACCCTGGTTGTATGGACTGGGGATTGGCAGCAGCGCGTTGGCCGCGATTGGTTTCAATTTGCTGGCATTATTGGCGCTTTACCAACTGAACAAAATAATGGTGAATGGTGAGTTACGAACTGTGAATATTGATTGAATCAACTTTCACAATTCACAATTTCTCCGTATAATTTTCATTATGAAGCAAAATTGGATCGTTATGGGGCTGCTCATTAGTGTGGTCTGCGCCATGCTCTTGGTGATTACCGCCTGGCCGACCCTGGCCGCGCCCCAGGCTCAAATGACCCCCTTCCCAACACCGACCCCCGGGCCAGATGGCCGCATTGTTTATATCGTCCAAAATGGGGATAGCTTATGGCGAATTTCATCTGTGGCGGATATTCCGCTGGATGAATTGCGGATTCTCAACAACTTGGGGCCAGATGAAGTTATCACCCCTGGGCAGCAATTACTTTTGGGGTTGGGCGGCCCTTCGGGGATCGTGCCCACCTATGGCCCACCGCCCACGCCCACCTCTAGTTTACCAACGCCTACCCCAGGGATCGGGTTGGGCATAATCTGTGTGCTGCTTTATGATGACATCAACGGCGATTCCATCCGTCAGGAAGAAGAACCATCATTATCCGGCGGGGTAATAAATGTCAACGATCGGGCCGGCAATGTCTCGTTTACGATCGACACCCCCAGCGGCGGACTCTCTGATTTGATTTACCCCGATCCTGAAGATTTGGGATTCACCTGCTTTGAAGAACTCGAGGAGGGTGAATACAATATCACCGCGGCCATCCCCGACGGCTATAACGCCACCACCCGCCTGACATTCTCGATCGAATTATTACCCGGCGATGAAACTTTCTATGATTTTGGCGCCCAGCCGAATACTGAAACCCTTAACGCCGCACCCGCGCCCGTCGGCACCGGACGATCACCACGGTTAGGAATTATTGGCGCAATTTTATTGGTTGGGGGAATTGGGTTGGGAATTTACACGGGAATTTTTAGAAGAAGGCAGTTGTGATGCGTGAATAGTAGCAACCGATTCACTCGCCATGTTGTCGTTTTTGCGCCACTCTTGCCATAAAGCGCACTTTTTCAACCACCGCGCGGTGATGTTCACCAGCCCCAATTTGATCCTGGGAATCCCAAGCTTCGACCTTGAGAGTCACGCGGGCTTTGTGTACAGTCAGGATCTCAACTCGGATTCGAATTACGGCATTAACCGGGGTCGGTGCTAAATGGTTGACATCTACGCGCGTACCAACGCTCATGCAACCCGCGGGGAGTAATCCCAATATCAGTCGATTAGAAACCCGCTCCATGAATGAAATCATCCAGGGGGTGCCCAGCACTTTTTCGTCGCCACTGCCGATGTGATAAGCGGTGTGAACGTCTTCAACCGTGAAAGTTTCTTCCCGGACGAGGCCAGGGGTAATCTTTTCCATGAAATCCATTTACAATCTCCAGTTTCAGGTATCAGGTTGCCGGTTGGCAAAATTCAATCCGAAATCGACATTCACCATTCCAGATTCCTAGGCCGCGCCCCACCAATCCCGACCTTCAACCAAACCATAAGCATTTAACCGGGTTCGGATCAGACCGCGTGCGCCCCGGGCACCGACGCCGACCAGCAAAGCCGGGTTTTCGTACTGATCCCATATCTCAAGCAAATCATCCGGAGCGATGATCGGTTTTCCCCGCCGAGTCCGGCCGATTTTTTTGGGGTCGACATCCACAAAGGCTTCCAAAGGGAGATTTTGATTTTGTAGTTGTTTCCCCAACCGCCGCCCCATCATGCCAGCCCCCCATACGATCACCGCCTCCCGCTTTGAGAGGGGGCCGCGGGCGAGATAATACGCTTTGGCCCTGAGGAAATTCTCCACCGAATACCGCCCATCGGTACGAGTGATTCGATTCGGGTGGTCGCGCCACTCGAGTAAAACTTCAGGAACTTTAGCGAATTTGGCCCCAGCCGCATACATCCGCAGCCACAGATCATAGTCTTCGGGCCAACCAAATTCCTGGTAGCCCTTCATCCGGTCGAGCCAGGTTTTACGTACCATCATGCTGGGGTTAGCAATCGGGCTTTCGATGAACATCTCCCGGCGAATATCCTCATCGGAGACCAAAGAGTTGAGCCACTGGATGTATATTCGATATCCCTCCCGAACCTCATCAGCAGGAAAAGCTTTGACTAAGCAACTGACTACGGCCACCTCAGGATGCGTGTCAAGATAAGCAACCTGTTTGGCCAGCCGTTCGGGGTGAGCCAGATCATCGGCATCGATCCGGGCGATGTAAGGCGCGGTTGCGGCTGCAATGGCAGCATTCGCGGCCACGATGACGCCGCGATGCGGTTGGGTCAGCGCTCGAAAACGCGCATCCCGCGCCGTCCAGGCTTCGAGATGCGTCAAGGTATCATCCTGCGAACCATCATCAACCATGATGACTTCAAAATCGGTCAAAGTTTGCCGGGCAAGACTTGCGAGGGTCTCATCTATAGTCCGCACCGCGTTATAACAGGGGAGGGTCACCGATACTTTTGGCACGGCGCTGATTCTACCATTGGCACCTACAAACTTGCCCACTTCCATACTTGCGCGGTATGATTCCCAAAATTCATGATCAAGATTGCATCCCTTCGACGAGTTCAGAACCGGACGGAATAGCCCAAATCATCTCTGGGCATATCGCTTGTACAGAGCAAGTTGAAGTGAAGGGTGCGGAATGGAACCTAATGGATAATATTTCTATTACTTTACAACAACTTTTGGCCAATTTGCTGGCCTTTGTCCCCAAACTTGTCGTTGCCTTGCTACTTTTCGTCGGTACCCTTTATCTGGCTGGACTGTTGGCAAAAATTGTCAGGCGCACAATGGAAAAGCGCCAGACTGATAATGAGATCATGCTCTTGGTGGTGAAGATCACCCGCTGGGGTATTCTCGTATTGGGAACGGTGGCTGCTTTGCAACAAGTGGGCTTCAACCTGACCGCATTTTTGACCGGATTAGGGATATTGGGTTTTACAATTGGGTTTGCACTTCAGGATGTCAGCAAAAATTTCGTCGCGGGTCTGCTCTTGCTGCTCGAACAACCCTTCGACATCGGTGACACCATCGAAGTCGGAGACTATATTGGCACAGTGGCAACGGTTGAAATTCGGGCGACGGAAATCTATACCTTTGACGGCCAAAATGTGCTGATCCCCAATGCCGACGTTTTCACCAGCCCAATCAAGAATTACAGCCGCTACACCAAACGCCGGTTCGATCTCTCCTTGGGCGTAGCTTACGATGCTGACTTAGAATTAGCCCGGGCCACTATTCTTGAAGTCATTGGCAAACTTCCCGGATTACTTCCCGATCCAGCCCCGCAGGTAGTCTACGGCAAATTTGGTGAATCTTCCATTGATTTAACCGCCTATTATTGGGTGGACCTCAGCGTGGGGGATTATTTCGGCTCGATTGACTCAATCATCACTGGAATTACGGCTGCATTCACCGAGAAGGGGATTGAAATCCCGTACCCGACCCGAAGTGTGATTGTCGAAAAAACGCCTTAGGGGTTCAAATCGTCTGAAGGGTCTAATTGGTCGTAAAGGACGACCAACATTTAGACAAGTTAGACTTTTTAGACATCTTAGATTACTCCCCCCGAAGAATTTCCGCCGCCAACTCCTGTAGATCTTCCGCCGCTGCGGGATCAACGTGGTTGACCTGCCAGTATTTCTCTAGCAATTCGAGCGCGGTCATGCTCCCGACCAGTTGACCTTCGGGCAGCCGAACGCGGGCATCCATTTGGGGCCGTTTGACCAGGTGAAACTCGAAGGCTTCGGCAGTATATTCGCGCAATGCGGCTTCATCTATTTGGGCTTCCCATTCCCGAGGATAATCAATCACCAGCCGAACGATCGCATCTGCGAGATCTACTTCGGGGGACAGCGCGGCGCGGAGTTGAGCCGTAATACCCTCATCGGATTCTAGTTTAATGGCACGATCCACAAAGGGGCGGATATGCTTGAGTTCTCGCCACTTTACTTCAGTCTGGCCGCGATTTACCTGAGCGGTGACAAAAAACTTATCATCCCCTACTTCGCCAAAATCAACCCGTTCGATTGATCCTGGATATATCACCGGAGGATGGGCATTCTCATTTAAATTTTGGGGTTTGTGGATGTGCCCGAGGGCCACATAATCGAATTGGGGATTCTTTACCAGCGATCCCGATAGGACCAAATCACCACCCAACATCACTGTGCGCTCACCGCCATATTTGGCTCCCTGTACGGAGGCATGGGCAGTGAGAATTGTGGGCAGGTCAGGATCAGCCTGTTCCAGCCAATGGTTTACTAATCCAGACAGTTTTTCTTCGAGTTGCTCGTAAATCAGACCAGGATCACCGCCGCGAATATCGAGGTGGGCCATCATCCCCGAGCGAGAAACCCAAGGCAGGGCGATGACTTGGGCCGGAATCCCTAAATCTTCGGGACCTAAGAATTGAGGTTTATCTAAAATCCGCACAAACGGGACTTCCAGCGTGTTGAAAGTCTCTAGAGCATGAGCACGACCCAACGCGGGTGATAAATCGTGGTTGCCGACCAGCAGCAAAGTAGGAATTTCAGCCCGTGAGAGCCGCATCACTCGCTGCCCCCACTCGCGCTGAAAAGTTGGAGCCGGGTTGCGATCCTTATAGGTGTCCCCGGCAAAAATAACCAGATCAACTTTTTCTAAAATCGCGGTATCCACAATCTCATCCAGCGATTTTAGAAAATCCATCACCCGCATGGGCAGGCCGGATTCGGGATCATGGCGGCCATAATTGGCCATATCGATATGGGCGTCGGCAAAATGAAGTAATCGAATCATAAACTTAACGCGGAGTTGCAAAGAAGCAGAGGCGCAAGGATTATCATTTTCACTGCATCTCCGCGTCTTTGCGTTACAGAAAATTAAGGACTAACGCCAAGTTGCTCCAGGGCAGCCCAGCCAGGACCAAAATTGGGGTTCAGGCGGATGGTTTCACGGAAATCGGTGATGGCAGCCTCAGTTTGGCCAGTAGCCTGATAAGCCTGACCGCGCCAATAGAGGCTTTCTTCGAGCGTCGGTTCGGAAATGGTTTCGATGAGCGTGGTATTGGCCAGGTTGATAACATCTTGATACCGTCCGGCATAGTAGTAGGCCCAGTAGGGGCCAGTTTGGTACCACATCAGACGATAGGGGCGTTGGGTGTCATCGTCGCCAAGGCTAGCATAAACGCTGAAGGCCTGATCATATGCGGCGGCGGCATCGATATATTCTCGCAAGCGAACATGGCTGGTCCCTTTGTTGAACCAGGCAAAGAACTCATCGTTGCCGGTCATGGTTTGGGTTTCGACCTCGGCAATGGCCAGCGCAGTCAGATCAGCCCAGGCCGGATCCATATAAGAACCAAGTACTTCAAACAACTCGGTTTCACGCTCGGGGGGATAAACGACCATGAAAAGATAATTGAACGAACGCCAGCCCTCCAGGTAGGTATCATAAGCAACCCGCCTGTTCTTGCCGGGTTTGAGATAAGCATCTTGCACGATAAACTCACCGGCGGCTTCGTCATAACCGGTGGTGAAGAGATAATGCCCCAACCAGGCAATTTTGCCAGTGTAATCGGCCTCATAGTACCCTTTTTCGATGACGACCGGAAATCCGGCCGCGATCAATCGTTTGACTACGGCGGCATCCCCCCCATGTCGAACCACCACATGCAGATCAGTGTGATCAATGACGAAATTGGCCATCTCGTAGGGCATGACATTCTTGTCCCAACGGCCTTGTTGGATGAAATTCAGATTAGGGTCTTGAATGCCGGGCTTGACGACCGCAGCCACCTCATCGCGGTCACCGGGCCAGCCCCAGAAATTGAGGGCCATGGTCAGGTTGGCAGGGCCACAGTAATTCCAACGGTTGTGCTGATCGACATAAACCACCCGGTCTAGTTGGATTGATTCGGGTAGGGGCGTCAGGGTCAGGGTGGGCGTCGCGGTCGGTTCTGCGGTAGCAGTCGGGACGTCGGGGGGGAGGGTATTGGTCGGGGTCGGGGGTAAGGGAGTCGGGGTGCGGGTGGGGAGATCAACCGGGGTTACAGGTTCACTCACCTCGCCGGGGACGAAAACGGCTTCACCTGGGGGATTAATCGCATATTGAATTCGGGTTCGTAAATCTGAAATGCGCGGCTCGATCTGATTGTAGATGGGGGGCAGGTTGTAGAGGATCACAGCCAGTACCAAACAAATCGGGATGGCCACGATGATTATTTTCCAGGGGGTTTTTGGCATAATGGCGGATTATACCCCATGGTTGTAGGGGCAGGTCTGAGACCAGCCCCTACAGGAGATCAGGCCGAATCGCGCAGCAAATTGTAAATCGGGTATTCGACCTGAACGGATTCGATCGCAGTATCGGGTTTGTCGACAAAAGTATTCAAAAATGCCATAAAGCGATAGATATCGGCGAAATTGGTAGCGATACCGACCGAAATCCGGATGGTGCTCGGGTTGCGGTTGTGTTCATTTCGGGCCCAGTCAAAGAAGAAATCGAACGACATCGGTTCAGGACGGCCAAAGGCTTGGGCCATTTCCTCACGGGTCAGGTCATGGACAATTTCGCCAGTGCCGGGGTTACAGAAGCAGCCGGTCCGTAAGGATATGTTTTCGCGGTTGGCTAAAGCCTCCACTTTGCGATAGTCGAGACGGTTGCCATTGGGATCATCCAAACTGAAGGAGATCGTGCCGCCGCGTTCGACCATATCGGTCGGGCCAAAGATCTGGACGAGAGGGGTACCATTGCTGTGTTTGAGGGCCGTCATCTGGTCAAGGAGCCAGCCCGTCAGGCAGTCAACCCGCTCATGGATAGTTCCAATGCCGATATTGGTAATATGCCGCAAACCGATCTCGATCGCGGGCAGAGTGAGAAAGTTGACCGTACCATCCTCATAACCGGCTTCTCCATCGAGAAGATAGTGCCAGCCGGCCCCCTGAACGGAGGTGATCGAAATCGTCCCACCCGCGAACCAGGGGCGCTGCAGCTGGCGCAGTGTATCCCGTCGGGCTAAGAGACAACCTACCCCGGTGGGATAACCAAACATCTTATAAAACGATAGGGGCACAAAATCGGGTTTCCACTGGCCTAGATCGAGGCGGTTGGTGGGGACGAAGGCCGCGGCATCCAAAAGTACGTGCCAACCTTTCTCCTGGGCCTTCGCAATCCATTCCAGGGGATGTTGTACACCAGTGAAATTAGATTGGGCAGGGTAAGCAAATAAGTTGAAGGTTTCAGGTTGAACGTTGGAAAGTTCGGCGTTTAAGGCTTCAGGATCGAAACGGAGTTCAGGTTGGACGGTGGGGAGATAGGTAACCTCAGCCTCTTTGCCGCTGGCAAACTCACGGATGCCATTGACCGAATTGTGATTGTCATACGCCGGGAGGAAGCGGCTGTTGGGACCAAAAGGATAGGCCTCACCAACCAGCTTCAGCGCCCCGCTGGCATTGGGGGTGAAAATGGCAACATACTCGGTGGGGTCGGCATTGAAATACTTCAATACGTAGCTCCGAGCTTGCTCAACGAGATGGGTCATCGCCAGAGAAGTCGGATTTTTAGAATGGGGATTGCCAAATACGCCCTCAGAAAGCAACTGCATGTGCTGATGCAGCTGGGATTCGGCGTAAAGACCGCCGCCGGTATAGTCCAGATAAACCTGATTGAGTTTATCGAGCCGAGCATATTCCCGATCTCGTAACTCGTCGATCATTTTGGTGGCTTCAAAACAGGGGTAAGCTGTCATAAAAGCGGCATAGGCTGCTGCCATGTTCTCGGGGGTATAGTTGGTCATGGGAGTGTGCTCCTAATTATTTTTAATTGAAACCGCAGATGAACGCGGATAAATGCTGATAGCGATCACCAATGGTACGAATTTTCCTGATATGACGAATTATTTTTAAAAATATTCGTGTCATTCCTAGAACTCTGTTAGGTGGAATTTTGAGAATCTCTGTGTTCTCAGCGTCTCTACGCCAATTTTGGGAGTAAAAGCACCAGAATCAGGCCAAAATTCGTAAAAATTAGCGTAATTAGCGGTTAAAAACCAGTCCATAGTTAAGGTCCGTTACACCATTTAAAATGCTCTGCGTTTACCTGGGGTTATTCTCTTTTAGATCACCTGAACATTGTCAAGATCCCCGTGCAAGATGGCTTCGAGGATGCGGTCACGGGATGTGATGATTTGGTCAGTGATGACGGCGCGGACGGCGGAAATATCGCCTTTTTCGAGAGCTGCGACAACTTCTTGATGTTCGCGGCGCATCTCTTCGCTGCTATCGCGCAGGCGGAGGCCAAGGTGGAAGAGGCGCTCCATTTCATTAAATAAATCTTCGAGTAAGCCCACCAACCGGCGGTTGGTGGCGGCTTCGGCTAATGCCAGGTGAAAGGCCCGGTTGGTATTTAGAAACGAAATATGCGTTTCTGGTTCCGCCGGTTCATATTTGACCGTGGACATCGCCCGCAATCCAGCAATCAAGGCCGAAGAGGGGTTTTGGGCGGCGCGTTCGGCGGCGGTGACTTCTAAAATCAGCCGTAAATCAAACAGATCACGAATATCTTTGATCGTGATTGGGGCCACCATATAGCCCCGTCCTGGCAGGCGGGTCATCAGGCCTTCGTAACAGGTTTGGGCCAGGGCTTCGCGCATTGGAGTTTTACTGACGGCGTACCGGCGAGCCAATTCGCGTTCCGATACTACCTGGCCGGGGATGAGAACACAGGTCAGTATTTCATGGTGCAGTTGTTGGTACGCCTGGTTTGCCAAGGTTGAATCTGGATCAAAAGAAGTCATAAGAGTTGGTCCATAGCTGGTATACCACTATTGTACAACCATTCATTCAGCGGTGTCAACAAATTTCATAACAAATACTTGACTCTTTGTCATTAGTCTTATATAATCCAAAACACTTTGAAAAACAAAGTGAACTGATATTCAAAGAAAATCACACCAGGAGTTTATATGGCTCAAATTTTCAATATCGAAGCCGCAGAGAAAGAGGCGTTCAGGTTAAGCACCAGCAAAGATGGTTTGTATGATATCTTCTGGGGCTTTTATTTGATTGTCCTGAGTTTTTCATCCCAACTTTCCGTTAGCGGGCTGACTCGCCCGTGGAATTCTTTATTAATTGGATTTTTGGCATTGATCGGCCTGGGATTGGTAACCCTGATCAAAAAAAATTCCATCCTTCCCCGAATTGGCATCATGAAAATGAGTTCGGCCCGGCGCACCAGGCTGCGGCGCGCCCGCACAATACTGATCCTTTCTGCCGGCCTCACCGTCCTATTTCTGGGGTTAATTTTGGCCGGTTTTATGGGTGAGCAATTGATCAAAGGCCTCCCCCCCTGGATCAGCGGGTTTCGTTCGGTGGGATTATTTGGATTGGTTGTGATTGGGTTATTTAGTTTATTCGCCCATACCATGGACGTGCCGCGCGCCTATCTCTATGGAGTGTTGTTTGCCCTTAGTTTTTCCCTGGCGGTGGTGCTCGAGGAGTTCGCGGGACTGACGTATCATTTACCACTATTGATTTATGGAGTGGCAGTCATCGGGGTGGGGAGTTTTATTCTGCGGGGCTTTCTCCGGGATCACCCCCACCCGAGTGATATCAACGAATTGTAGGAGTTTACCGATGTCATCTATAGATGTAAAAATGGCTGAGCGGAAAGCCTTCTAACTGCGGACCAGTCAGGATGGTCTTTACGATATTTTTCTGGGAATATTCATTATTCTGATGAGTGCAGCCCCTTGGTTAGATGAAAATGGTTTACGCTCGCCGTGGAATATGGTGGTGATCGAAGTCATTGGTTTTGCTATTTTGGGTGGGGTCCTGATTACCAAAAAACGGGTGACCACTCCCCGGATCGGACAAGTAAAATTCGGAACCGCGCGCCAAACGCGGATTAAACAGTTGAGTTTTGGCATGGCGCTTGTTTTTATCATCACCATAATATTGTTTGGCTTGACAATTCGGGCCATTTATTTCCGAGAACCGCTCTGGTCGCTACCTATTCAATCCAATTTCCCCTTAGATATTGTCCACACCGGTGCGGGGATTTTTATCTTCATCATCTTCAGCATTATCGGATTGGTGAACAATATCCCCCGGATGGTGCTATACGGATTTTTATTTGGGTTGGGCTATGTTGCTGCAACGGCCTTACAAGATATCACCGGTAATCCATTTTATTGGCCATGGGGGTTATCTGGATTGATCGTAGTGATTATCGGCGTGATCCTTTTCATTCGATTTTTGAACCAATACCCGGCGCGCGCAGTTTATCCGGCAGAATTATAGGAGAGATACCATGATTAACCAAATTAACGTGAAAACGGCTGAACGAAAGGCTTGGCGGAGTGTGTTTCAAGATGGGCTGTGGGACATCTACCTGGGCCTGCTGCTCCTGGCGATGGGTATTGGTGATCTACTCGACAATTATGCGCTGAGTAAAGTCCAATACTACGCGATCTATTTCGGCGTGATCATCTTCGCAATGCTGGTGCTGTGGGCGGGGAAACGCTTTATCACCCTCCCCCGCCTAGGCCGGGTAAAATTTGGTTCCCAAGGGAAAATGCGCCAAAACAAAACTCGACTACTTTTATTCATCTCGGTCGCTTTTGGATTGATCGCCTGGTTTTTGGCGGATGCTGGTCTCAAGGGGAAATTGAACACCGATCTGATGGACGTGATCTTCCCGCTGGCCTACGTGGTCAATATGCTCCTGGTATTTGGGTTGGGCGCCTACTTTTTAGATTACCCTCGCCTATATATCGTCGCCGTAATGTTCGCCTTACCAATTCCACTCAAAATTTTGCTGCGCAGTTGGATTGGCGTCAGTGGTGGCTATCTCACTTTTGTCATTCCGGCCCTCTTTATCGTTGGGATGGGAACATATTGCCTGGTGAAATTTATCCGCATGTATCCCCAACTCAACGATTCCAAAGAGGTTGTCTGAAATGACCGCCGAACACGACGTCGATTTAGGCCCTCTTAGCGACATTGATCGGACCATCCACTCCCCGGCTCGCCTGATGGTAATGACCTACCTCTACGCGGTCGAAAGCGCCGATTACATCTTTCTCCAAAACCTGACCGGGCTAACCTGGGGAAATTTATCTTCACATCTCAGTAAGTTGGAGAAGGATGGGTATGTGGAAGTGCAAAAAGAAATCGTGGGGAAGAAAGTCCACAGCATGGTGAATCTGACTGCAGCTGGACGCGAAGCTTTTCGGGCTTATAAACAAACCATGCAGCAGGTTTTGGGAGATTTACCAGACTAAGTGGCCTGTCTCGCAAGAAGCTAAAATTATGTCATGCTGAGCACATCTGCAGTATGCTGAAATTACTCATGTGATCGCGTGCGAAGCATCTTTAATTATTTTCTTGAAACTTGCGAGATAAACTACTAAGTGTGTGGCGGTTTTAGTTCAAAAAATGCTAACAAGATTTACCGCCACACCTTAGCAGATTTCGGTTGAACTTGAGTTTTATGTCATGTGAATTTCCGAAATCTGCATAAATGAGACCTTCCAGGTTTTAAGCAAACTATGTTTGCCAACCTGGAAGGTCTAAGCCGTTTACTTCAGCCTGAGCACAAACACCCCCCAATCACACAGCGGGCGTTCGTAGCGGAAATAATTGCGGCGATTTTTGTCCGCGAACGCGCTGAGTTGATCTAGCGCCGGATCATTCGGGTTCTCCCGCATCCACCCTTCGTAGGCCCACCAATGCATGCTCTCGTAGCGATCCCAATCGGTATCGGTGGCTAAGACCATCTCGACGGGAATGGTGCCGCAGTCTGCGAGCATATCCAAAATTTGTTCAAGCCCCACAGCCCATTCACCACGCTGCACACCCATAGCAGTCAAGGCCTCATCCGAGGGTTCTTCCCGCCAAAGAATTTCTCCCATCAGAATCAAGCTATCGGCGTTTAGCTTCAACCCCTTTTGCCTGATTAATTCCAGGGTGCCGCGCGTCCCCCCACCAATCCAGTTGGCCCCGATACAACTGACGATATCGTAAGTTTCGGGTTCGGTCTTGAATTTTGCGGCATCAGCTTGAATGAATTCCACCTGATCTGCCACATCCAATTCAGCAGCACGTTGTCGGGCCGCATCCAGGAAGACGGCGCTGATATCCACTCCGGTTCCGGTATGTCCATATTGGGCCGCCCAGCGGTTGAGCATTTCGCCTTTACCACAGGCCAAATCCAACTGGCGCATTTCCGGTTTTATTCGACAAATATCCCCTAACAGCATCAATTTATCATCCGAAAAAGGATTGAGTATCCGGTGATTTTTTTCTCCGATTTCGTGAAAACGTAAAGACATGGTTATTTTATTTCCTTTTTTATTGCGAACTGGCCAATAGCACAAATTTTTGAAGATCGTTAGTTCGTGTCATTCGACAAATTCGGTTCATTCGTGTTAAAAGACAAAAACCACAGGCAAACGCGCCCGTGGTCAAGTTGTGACGAATTTATAGATGAATAGAAACCATCTGAATGTGGCGCGTTCACACGTACCCGTAGAGATTTCTCCCTGGATGGGCACCAACAAAACCTACGCAACCACTTGAGATAACTTCAAACACACTCCTTTATTCAAAGATCGCCAGGATTTTACCATAACCTTTTGGCAAAAAATGCGTTTAAAATTATAGCCAATATGACTGCAGTCATATCCTTGATTACCATGCGTTGACCCACTAAAAAATGTATGCTAAAGTTTGCCATCCTTGTTTAAGTTTGGGCAAATTGAGTAGAAATGAGCAGTTAACGGAGGGGTAGGCCGGGTAATGACTGCGAAGGAGAGAAGAAATGCAAATCGTTACCGATAGCGGCACAGATATTGTTCTGACCCCCGAAGAAAAAGAAGATTTGAATGTCCATATTGTTCCCCTGGTGGTGACCTTGGATGGGAAATCATACCGCGAAGGGTTAGATATCGAACCAGCCGAATTCTACGACCTATTAGACGCCAGCGAAAACATGCCGGTCACTTCACAGCCCTCCGCGGGTGATTTTGCGGACGTTTATCGCAAACTGGCGCAAACCGATCCGGATATTTTGTCGGTCCACATGACCTCGGGGTTGAGCGGAACCTATACTTCCGCCCTACAAGGCGCTGAACTCGTTCCCGAAGCCAATGTGACCCATTTTGACACCAAAACGCTCTCGGCCGCCACGGGTTGGCAAGTCAAAGCTGCGGCCCAAGCAATTAAGGCTGACTGGCCAGTTGATAAGACCCTGGCAATGATCAAACGTCTCGGCGATGCCAGTGAGAGCATGTACACCTTAAAAGAACTCAAATATTTAATCAATGGCGGGCGGATCAGTCATATGAAAGGGTTGATTGCCTCATTATTAAATATCAAACCAATGATCGGGGTTGAAAAAGTAAACGGCACCTACATTCAGCTGGGGCAGGCTCGAACATTCAAAAAAGCCATCGAAGGCTTAGTTGACAAAGTTAAAGGTTATCACCCTCCGGGCACAGAACTATACATTCAGGTATTGCATTCGTTTAACCCCGAAGGCGGCGCCCAACTCCGCGGTTTACTCGACAAAACCTTCAAATGCACCTGGCTCCCGATGGGTCCGATGTCGTTGGTTTTAGGCGCCCACACTGGCCGCACAATGATTGGGGTTGCGTTTGCACCGCTAGAGGTTGTGTCTGAGGTGCCAGCTTAGGCTATAAGATCAGAATATATTTTTTACGGTAAAATTACCGGGGATCGGAAACGGTCCCCGGTTTTGCGTTTCGCAAACCACTTGCGCTCAACTCACTGCAATGGGCTTACGCCAGGTACGTTGATCATACGATCGGCGTTATTTGGCGTTCATATTTTTAACCATGAATCAACAAATGATGAGCGACTTCGGAATTGGATAAAAAGAAATGGAACCAAAAATTGTAAAGCGATATAGCGATAAGATATTGCACGCCGCAATGGCGTGTTTTGAGATTGAAGCTGACAAAATTGAATTACTCGATGGTTTTGAGAGTTTTATTTATGAGTTTAGCCGTGGGGATGGTGACTTCATCTTGCGGATTGGTCACAGTCTGCGGCGGACCCCGGAACTGATCGCTGGGGAGGTCGATTGGATCAATTATCTGGCCGATGGTGGCGCCAATGTGGCGCGGGGAATTCTCTCCAAAGATGGGAATCTGGTCGAGGCTATTGATGATGGGCACGGCGACCAGTTTCTGGCGACGGCTTTTGAACGCGCTCCCGGTGGTCCCGCCTGGGAACAAGAAATCCCTGAGAATTTTGTGACTCATTATGGCCAGGTTTTGGGTCGGATTCACCGCTTGACGAAAGATTATGTCCCCACTGATCCAGTCTGGCGGCGGTTCGACTGGGATGCGCCTGGCAACCTGGAAATTGAGGATTGGTTGCCATCTTCAGAGACCGCGGTCCTCCAAAAATTCCAGGAATTGATGCCCTACTTCAGGACCCTGCCCAAGGATCGGGATGGTTATGGCCTCATCCACCAAGATGCTCACGGTGGGAATTTCTTCGTCCACGAAGGGCAAATCACCCTGTTTGATTTCGATGACTGCGTCTACGGCTGGTTCATCTATGATATCGCCATGGTTTTTTTCTATGAACTGATGTGGCGAGTCGCAGATCGGGCCGCGGTAGAGCGATTCTGCCACGAGTTTATGGCCGGGTATCGTCATGAAAACGATCTCGATTCCAAATGGCTGGCAGCCATCCCCTATTTCCTAAAACTGCGCGAAATCGATCTCTACACCCTCATCCATCGCAGCTTCGATATGGAAAATCTAGATGATGAATGGTGCTTAAACTATATGAACGGGCGTAAGGAAAAAATTAAAAACGGGGTGCCGTTCATTGAGTTTGACTGGGAATCTTTAGCACGGACCTAAATCTTTTATGGACGCAGATGAACGCGGATAAACGCAGATTACGACGTAAAATCAACGTGTATCTGCGTTTATTCGCGCCCCTTTATCAAACTAATTGCATCACTGAGAAAAAGTGAAACACACTACCCCCAATCACGAACAGATGCCAGATGGCGTGGCTAAAGGGCAAACCGCGCCATTTGTAGAAGATGATCCCGGAGGTGTAGAAAATACCACCAACAATTAAGAAGATCAAACTCAGGGTACCGATCACCCCCATCGCTTTGCCGAAAACAAGCAAGGCAAACCAGCCCATCACGACATACAGCCAGACCGGTGGCTTGGCGAACTTCTTCGTCAAGGTCAGTTTGGCGATCAAAATGATCAGGGCAATCCCCCACACCAAACCGAAAGTGATCCACCCAAAGAGGCCGCGTAATTTGGTCAACAAAAATGGCGTATAGGTGCCAGCGATCAAGATAAAAATGGCGGCGTGATCCAGGCGCTGCAGCAAGGCGTTGCCGCGCGTTTTCGGGGTGCTGTGATACACCGTCGAGGCCAGATAGAGCAAAATCAGCGAGATGCCGTAAACGATGACCCCGCCGAGATACCAGGGGTCGCCAGACTTAACCGCCTGCATGATGAGGGCCACCAGTCCCGCGATGCTCAATCCTACCCCGATGGCATGGGTCGCACTGTTGGCAATGACTTCGTGAAATGAGAATGATTTATCGATATTATCGGTTTTGTAAGGCATGGGTTTCTCCAATTTTAGGGATGATCCCATCTTATCCTGATTGATGTCCAGTTGCCTGAAAGCTAGCTAACAATTGGCAATCAGTTGGGTAGTTTATTGGTTGGATGGTTTGTTAGTTGTGTCAAACCAACAATCTATCCAACCATCCAACTTGTTTTTTGAACTCGAACTCCTTCTCCCCCGTATTTCAAGTGGGTTTAACGGAAACCAAACAACCTTTTAGAGGAGCTACCCAATGAGCGATAAACAATTCTTCCTTGAATTCTTTGAAACCTATTTCGCCCAACAAGCCGGATTCAACGGTGATCATTTACTGGATTACTGGCACCCCAACGGGATAATGCACATTGTTGGGAATGCCGGAGAGTTCCGCACCACGACGATTGAAGACCAGATCAAAGGCATGCAGGCCGCCCGGGAGCGGATGCCCGACCTGAAAGTCGATTTTGTCATCGATGAGATCGAGCAAATTGCGATCCACGATGACTTGATTGCCTCCATCCATGTCCGTTACCGAATGGTCTTTCCGGAAGGATATGGTCAACATCGCACTTTCTTCAATCTGGCTAATATTAATGGGAAATGGGGTGTTGTCCACGCGTTGGACCGCGGGGTTGAGGTGTTACCGGAGTAACTTTCACAATGTCGTGCCAATGTCGGGTTGGCGACATGGTGAATCTGAGTTTGGATCGCTATACTGTGGCAAAATTACCTGAAAGCTGACAGGCAAAATCAGGGCTGAGGGACCGGCCAATTCCTCAACCAACAAATAACAAAGGAATTTGCCATGAACCAACCAGATATCGGACAAAAAGTCGTTGAACTGCGCAGCCAAAAGAATCTGACCCAAGAGAAGTTGGCCGAGTATTGCGAGGTGAGTACCCGTACAATTCAACGCATCGAAAGCGGCGAAGTTGAACCCCGCGTTTTTACCCGCAACACCTTGAGCAATATCTTGGAATTCGATTTTGGTCAAAATAATACGGAAAACGAAAACCTGTGGTTAACTGTCCTGCACCTGAGCAATATGTTTCTGATCGTTTTGATCCCGCTGCTGCTGTGGTCCTGGAAGAAAAATCAGAGTTTCAAAATCGATCGACAGGGCCGGCAAGTGCTCAACTTTCAGATCACGATGACGATTATTTTGTTCGCAGTGGTCTTTGTTTTGATGTTCGCCCCGGTCGCACTGGCTTTTATGGGTGAATCCGGACTCAATACGACCGAAGGTGGACCATTTTTTTTGCTGATTGTGATGTGCGGCACTTCGCCGCTCCTGCTGGTGGGATTATTCGCGACCTATCAAGGCATCGTCAACACGTTACGAGCCCTCTCCGACAAACCCGTTCACTATCCCCTGAGCATCCAATTTTTAAACTAAAGAAAAACCCCGCTGCTAAGGGCGGGGTCCTTCCCTTTTAAACTACATAATGCTCGTGCGGATACTCGGCGAAATAACGATCGCGCCGGTCGACTAAAACGGTAACAATTCGAGAGCCGGGTTCCATTTTCTTGGCCATCTGAACTGCCGCATACACATTGGCCCCCGATGACATGCCGCAAAATAAGCCTTCTTCGCGGCACAGACGGTCAGCCATGTTTTTGGCATCTGCATTGCGGACCACAACCTCATGATCCAAAATATTGTTCTCTAAGACATCTTCGATCAAAAAGCGCATTTCGGGCGCGCCAAATTTTTGCAGAGCCTGGTGAACGGCCCGGGAGTGAACCCATTCCAGGCGGGGGTCATCCGTCGGGACAACCCCAGACACGATCAAGTTTGGGTTGGCCGATTTCAGGGTTTCTGCTACCCCCAGGAGAGTACCCCCGGTACCGATGGAAGCCACCCAGGCATCGACTTTGCCATCCAGTTGAGCCACAATCTCCCGGCCAGTACCGTTACGATGAGCCGCGGTATTATCGGGATTACAGAGCTGATTCGACCACCACACAGCAGGATCGTTTTGTCCAAGTTCATAGCACTGCGTCATCCGAATGGCCACAAACGCGGCAGCTTTTTCCACCGGGCTGAGTGAATCCAAATTGGGAAGATGATCATCCAGATCAATGGGGGTGACATGGCAGCCATACAAACGCCCGATCCGAATTCGATCCGCCGGGTTATAGGCACTTGAGAGTTGGGCGGGGAGGAAAAGCTGCACCCGATAGCCCTTCACCGCGCCTACAAAGGCCAATGCCGGTCCGGTATTGCCCGTCGATTGATCGACAATCGTCCCACCGGGCTTCAGTTCTCCCCTCCGTTCAGCCGCGGAGATCATCTCTAACGCCATCCGATCTTTGATGCTGCCGCCCGGATTCATAAACTCGCATTTGACATAGATTTCGACCTCATCATTTTCAACCACATGGTTAAGTTTCAGCAGGGGGGTATTACCAATATGATCCAGGATATTCATTTATCTCTCCATAAAGAACAACCGCAGAGACCGCTGAGATCGCGAACAAAACCATAAAATATTCTCAGCGAGCTTTGCGCTCTCCGCGGTTAATAACATGGCAGTATTGTACAGCATCCCTCCTCCGAAAGGTATAATCTCCAGAGAGAGAAATCATGCTGCTAAAACTCATTCTCATCGGACTACTCACCGGCACATTGATCGGTACCGTCGGCGTTGGGGGCATCTTGCTGACACCCTTGCTGTTGTTTTTCATCGGCACCGAATTGCACATCGCCCAGGCGACCAGCAGTTTTAGCTTCTTGTTCACCGGCATCATGGGGGCCTATTTCTACGCCCGGTATAAATCCATTGCCTGGGATCAGGTCGGTTGGCTCAGCCTGGGCATCCTGCCGGCCGCGATTCTTGGAGCGCGAGTCAATACCCTCTTGCCCAGCGGTATTTTAACAATCATCCTGGCAGCTCTAATCATCTTTTCGGGCTACAATGCCCTCGCCAAACGAAAAACGGCTGCGGATTCCAGATCCAGCTTACCAAAAATAGTGCTCATTTTGATCGGCGTTGGCGTTGGCTTCGGTTCCGCATTAACTGGCACCGGCGGCCCGGTTTTATTGGTCCCCACATTGTTATTGTTCCAATATCTCCCCTTGGCGGCAGTTGGAATCAGTCAGGCCATCCAATTGCCGATCGCTGTTTTTGCTACTATCGGATTTATCCTGTATGGCCAAATTGATTTTCGCTTGGGCGTTATCTTGGGCCTGGTTCAATCAGCGGGTGTGATTCTCGGCGGCAAAATCGCTCACACCCTGCCCCATGAAAAATTACGGCTTGTGGTAGCCACCACTCTGGTTGGGGTTGGTTTGTTGATGATTATTCGAGTATTCTTATGAGTTCTTACCCTATTTTTTGGGGACGCAGATCAACGCAGAAAACGCAGATATTTTAAATTGATTTTATCTGCGTGAATCAGCGTCATCTGCGTCCAATTTTTTCATCTTTTTCCCGAGTTGGTTGATTAAAAGGAACCCCGATGGATTATAAAACCTACCGCCAGAAGTTCTACACCGATCCACCCCCAGAGCCCCGCTATAACTTTCAAGGCGCAATGTGGGTGGCATTGTTTTACGAAGATTATTTCCCCGCAGTCAAATACTACACCCAGGTTCTCGGTCCCCCGGTCTACGTTGAAGGGGACAACACCCACGGTTGGCGGATCGGTGATGGCTGGCTGACCCTATTCCCCAGTAAAGATGGCAATCCCCGCAACGTAGAAGTCAACTTCGTCGTCGCCACCCCCGCCGAAGCCGAGGCCCTACAGGCCGCCTTCATCGCCGCAGGCGGCACCGGCGAACCGCCGTCAGACGAATTGATGTACGAACCCATCCGTTTTTGTGCGGTCACTGATCCATTTGGGGTCAGTTTGTTGATTAGAGTCTATTCACAATAAGGGGTGAACATGGTAAACCAGTCCAAACTGAG
>CAYVQU010000095.1:0-19923 GCA_964453155.1 uncultured Anaerolineales bacterium
CGTTAGCCGTTTGTTAATTTGTAAAGGTGCTTGTCTGCTTTTCTAAACCGTGCCATATTATCTATATCAGGACGTTCTTCACGATCGACCTTGATGTTGACAAAATGTTCATTCATGATCGCCGCAGTAGACTCATCTTCAAAAGATTCGTGTTCCATGACATGACACCAGTGACAGGCTGCATAACCAACACTAAGAAAGATCGGTTTATCTTCAGATTTAGCTTTTTCTAAGGCTTCCGGTTCCCAGGGATACCAGTCAACGGGGTTTTCGGCATGTTGGAGCAGATACGGAGAGTTTTCAGCGGCTAGGCGGTTAGGCATGGATTTTATCTTTCACAATTATTTTGGTAGGCATTTTGAGACAAGTTAATTACAATTCCAGCTCAGCTAATTAATCTATCTCGCATTTTCTGACGTATTTAAAGAGCGATTTCTTCCCAAAATCGAATAAACTGGTTTAATTCCAACCTGGACATTTTTCAGATACCTACTAAAATGTGCAGGTTTGAAATTTGGATCGATGGTTTCAGTCAATATCAGTTAATTTAATGGTTACCTTTATGGACAATATTAGTAATTTAATCATTTATGTTGCCGGGTTTGTTATTATCGCTTTAGCGTCCCATCAATTGGGGGGATATTTCACTCGAATGAAACTTCCTTTAATCAGCGGGTTTTTGTTTACGGGCATTCTTGCCGGTCCTTATATACTCCAACTCATTCCCACAGAAGCCTTAGAAAATTTACGTTTTATTGATGAAGTTGCCCTGGCCATCATCGCGTTTGCAGCCGGTAACGAACTATATATTAAAGAACTGCGCGACCGGATGAAAAGTATTACCTGGATTGCGGCTGGTCTGGTGATCTCTACCTTTACTTTAGGCACCCTGACCATCATCCTAGTGGCCGAAGCCATCCCGTTCATGCAATCGATGTCAACCACAGGGAGAATCGCGGTAGCCATTTTGGGGGGAACGATTTTAGTGGCTCGCTCCCCTTCATCGGCGATCGCCATCGTTAATGAATTACGAGCCAAAGGCCCGTTTACCCGCACTGCTTTAGGGGTCACGGTCATTATGGATGTGGTTGTAATCGTTTTGTTTGGGATCAATTCATCCTTAGCCGATGCATTATTAACCAATTTGCCCTTTAATTTTGGATTTGTGGGGCTATTGCTTTTAGAAATTTTGGGATCAATTGGAATCGGATATCTTTTGTATCGCCTCTTACAGGGAATCCTGGCAACGAAATTGGGTGGAACGATCAAAACCGGATTGGTTTTATTTTTAGGCTACAGTGTCTTCATGTTTTCGGCCTGGTTGCGGGCGTATACCCACCAGATCTTTCCATTTGAAATCTTGTTGGAACCCTTATTGATTTGCATGATCGGCGGCTTCCTGGTTTCCAGCTTCAGCAATTACCGTGATGATTTTTCCCGAATTCTGCACCGAGTAAGTCCTTCGATCTATATTTTGTTTTTTACACTCACTGGAGCTTCATTAGCTCTTGATATTTTTCTTAAAACTTGGCCAATTGCACTCTCCTTATTTGTTGTCCGATTGATTGGGATTTTTATCGGATCCTTTGGAGGTGGTGTCATCGCCCGCGATCCGATGAAACACAATCGCGTGAGTTGGATGGCTTATGTGACTCAAGCTGGTGTGGGGCTGGGTTTGGCGAAAGAGGTCGCGGTTGAATTCCCCGGATGGGGTGATTCTTTCGCGACGGTGATCATTGCTGTCATCGTCATCAATCAAATCGCCGGACCCCCATTTTTTAAATGGGTAATCAACCGGGTCGGAGAATCCCATGTCAGGGCGACGCCATCTGCTTTTGATGGGGTTCGCGATGCATTAATTTTTGGGCTGAAAGCGCAATCCATAAGTCTGGCACGCCAACTACAAAAACATGATTGGCAAGTTAAATTGATATGCACCAAAAAATCTGAACTCAAAAAATTAGATTCAAAAGACCTCGATGTGCATTTAGTAGATAAAATCGATTTAGAGACCTTGAACGCGCTCGATGCTGAACATGCGGATGCAATTATTACTTTTCTCCCTAATGATAAGAGCTATCAAGTATTTGAGACCGTGTATGAGCATTTTGGGACCAAAACCTTAGTCGCTCGTTTGCGCGATTGTGTTGATTATGAACGTTTCCGAGAATTAGGTGTTTTGGTTGTTGAACCCAAAACCGCGGTAAGCAGTCTGCTTGAACATTTTGTCCGGGCCCCGGTGGGCACCTCTTTGCTGTTAGGTCGGGACGAGGGTCAGGAAATGATCGACCTGGAAATTCGGAATCCAAATATTCATGGTTTGACATTACGAGATATGCGCTTACCCCTTGATGTTTTAGTGCTATCAATTCTGCGCGATGGACACACGCTCGTTTCGCGTGGTTTTACCCAATTTCAATTAGGGGATCACGTAACCATGGTTGGCCCGCGCGAAAAGTTAGAAGAAGTCCTACTCCGGTTCGAAGCCTAAGTGTGGAGCGGTTTCTAGGACAACATAAAACTGGCAAAATTTGCCGCACCGCCTGAGCAGTTTTCAGTTTAATCCAGCATTCTATTTCTGAATTCTTTCCGAAAGCTGCTGTGGTGCTTGTGTTTTGAAACGATGTAAGTAAAGCATTATCTTCACAGTCAAACATCTGAAAATGCGCACCAGACTTGGTTTGTGAAAACTACTCTTCCCCCAATAATCCATGCCGGATCGCCCAAGCAGCAGCCTCGACCCGCCCGCGAAGATGTAACTTATCAAGAATTGATCTTAAATGCGCCTTGACAGTCAAGTGGGAAATTGAAAGTGCAGCGCCAATTTCTTTGTTACTCATCCCGTGCGCTACCAGGCGCAGAACTTCTTGCTCCCGATCAGTGAGGGGTTCCAACTCTGGGGCTGGATCTACTGGAATTGGAGTCGCCTGGGATAAAGCCGCAAACTCCTCCATTAACTTTACCGCCATCGCTGGAGTGATCGGGGCCTCACCGGCATGAGTCTGACGAATTGCCTCTAGCAACTCTTGGGTAGAGGCGTTTTTGAGCATATATCCCCTGGCCCCAAATCGAATAGCCGCGAACAAATCATCTTCCTTTTCTGAGATTGTCAGCATTAGAATTTGGATTTCGGGATGGGCGCTCCGAATCCGCTGAGTTGCCTCTAAGCCCCCAATTCCAGGCATGTTTACATCCATCAGAATGACATCGGGTTGATGGGCTTCCACCGCGATGATCGCATCTTCGCCAGTCGTAACACTTGCAACCAACTCAATTCCGGGCGCATCGATTAAAATCCGGGCTAAACCCTCCCGGAAGAGGTGATGGTCATCGGTGAGTAACACTTTGATCATGGGTCAGAGTATACCTCATCACAAATAATCTCACCAATTCGATAAATGTCACCCAAAAATTATGATATTAAGGACCTATTTTATGGCCCGACCAGTTAAAATCCATTGAACATTTCGACATACCGTGATAGCCTCGGATACGCTGGAACTAATCACCTCAATTGGATACCGTATGCCCTACAAAACTGACAAACTCCATCTCGGCTCGGCCTATTACCCTGAGCATTGGCCCGAAGAACGCTGGCCCGCAGACATTCACCTGATGAAAGCGGCCGGTTTCACTGTCGCCCGGGTCGGGGAATTTGCCTGGAGCACCTTCGAACCCGCAGAAGATAAATATGATTTTGAATGGATGGACCGCGCCATCAGCCTACTCGCCGAAAATGGGTTGGATATCGTCATGGGTACGCCCACGGCGGCCCCTCCAGCTTGGTTAACGCAAAAATATCCCCAAACGCTGGCAATAAACGAAGATGGCACCCGCCAAATTCATGGTCGCCGCTGTCATTACTGTGTCAACACAGGCGAATATCATGACCGGACTCAAAAAATTGTCGCGGCGATGGCTGAACATTTTGGGCCAAATCCCAAGATCATTGGCTGGCAATTTGATAATGAATACGGCACGATCTGTTATTGCGACACCTGCCGGGCAAAATTCCAGGAATACTTACAGCAAAAATTTCAAACCCTGGAGACTCTCAATGAAACTTGGAGCACGGCTTATTGGAGTCAAACCTATTTTGCCTGGGATCAGATTCCGATCCCTAAAGCAGGTCACAACCCTGGGCTGATGTTAGCCTGGCAGCAATTTGTGACTCACTCATATCGGAATTTCCAAAAGGTCCAAATTGAAGCCCTTCAGCCTCATCTCGCTGAAGATGTGTGGGTGACCCACAACTTCATGAAATGGTACCCCAAATACGATCACTACGAACTCAGCGTCGACCTGGATGTCGCCTCCTGGGATTGGTATGTGGGCAGCGGGCACAATGATTACACCGAAAGCGGCGCGGCTCACGATCTGGTGCGCGGTTTCAAGCGTCAAAATTTTTGGCTGATGGAAACCCAACCCGCTAACGTCAATTGGGCCCCAATCAGCAACCAAACTAACAAAGGTGAATGCCGGGCAATGGCTTGGCACGCGGTTGGACACGGAGCTGATGCGGTTTTGTACTGGCAATGGCGATCAGCGCTAAATGGGCAAGAACAATATCACGGCAGTCTGATCGATCAATCTGGGCAGCCACGGCCCTTTTACGCGGAAGCTGCCCAAATTGGGGAAGAATTTTCCAAAGTTTCAGAGCTTTTGGCTGGTTCAAGAGGCAAAGCGCGGGTCGCGATATTGAATGATTACGACAGCCGCTGGTCGGTCGAGTGGCAGCGTCAGCATAAAGATTTCGATTACGTCCAACACCTGCTGCACTATTACAAACCCTTTGCGGCCAAAAATATCCCAGTGGATATCATCTCAGCAGATGAACCCTTAAGCGGTTACCGGATTGTGATTGCCCCCGCAATGGTAATTCTTACGCCCGAACGGGTTCAGAATCTCACCAATTTCGTCAAACGGCGCGGCACCCTTATCATCACACCGCGCTTTGGAATGAAGGATGAATACAATTCGCTGCTCCCAAGGCGCCAACCAGGTTCCCTGGCCGAGTTGGCTAATGTCGAAGTGGAAGAATACTATCCACTAGAAACGCCGGTGACTGTCAAAGGAAATTTCTTCAACGGAGTCTCCCGATTGTGGGCCGAACGGCTGCGGATTATTGATGATACCGCCTATACGCAGTCGGTCGCGACATATGGGAAACACAACGGGTGGCTCGATGACCAAGTTGCGATCACCTATAACGCAGTTGGCATGGGTGGTATTTACTACGTTGGCGCGTACCTGGATGAAAATGCCCAGTCGAAATTCCTGGAACACGTTTGTGCCGTCAACGGGATCAAATCCTTGATGGTCGCGCCCCGCGGGGTTGAAGTTTGCCAGCGGATCACACCTGAGGATGAAAAGGTATTCATCTTAATCAATCATGAAGTTACCCCGAAGAAAGTCACCATTCCTTGGGAAGCGCATGAGCATTTGAGCGGCTTCACCGGGAAAGGGCAGTTGACCCTAACACCCTATGGGGTCGCGATATTGACAAAAGAAGAAAACTAGCTGAAATAAGTTCCCCGGAAATTTTTTTCACATCTACCATGACTAAACCTAACATCATCTTCATTCTCATCGACGACATGGGTTGGCGGGATATCGGGTGCTACGGTTCGGATTTCTACGAAACGCCCAACCTGGATCGCCTGGCTGCTGAAGGGATGACCTTTTCAGACGCTTACGCGGCCTGCCCAGTCTGTTCACCGACCCGGGCCAGCATTTTGACGGGAAAATATCCCGCCACTCTCGGAGTAACAGATTGGATCGATTTTTGGGGAGAAACCCACCCTTGCCGCGGGGCACTTATCGATGCCCCTTATATTGATCATCTCCCCCTCGAAGAAACCACAATAGCTAAGGCTTTGAAATCGGGCGGCTACCACACCTGGCATGTCGGTAAATGGCATTTGGGTGGTGAAGAATATTATCCCCAGCACCAAGGTTTTGATATCAATCACGGCGGGTGCGAGTGGGGCTGCCCCGAAACCTATTTCAGCCCGTACAACATCCCTGAACTTGAAAACGGCCCCACGGGCGAATATCTTACCGACCGGCTAACGGATGAAGCCATTCAGTTGATCGAAAATAACGACGGCCAGCCCTTCTTTCTCAATTTGTGGTACTACACCGTCCATACACCGATTGAGGCCAAAGCTGAATACATCCAGAAATTTGAAGCCAAGGCTAAAGAGATGGGGATCGATCAGATCGATCCGTTTGAAGTTGGCGAGAACTTCCAAACCGAACACAAGCAACACTTGCACGTAATCCGGCGGAAAATTCAGTCTAATCCCATCTATGCAGCGATGATTTATTCATTGGATGAGAATATTGGTCGTTTGCTGGATACGCTCGAACGCACCGGCCAAGCCCAAAACACCGTGATCATATTCACATCAGATAATGGGGGGCTTGCCACCGCGGAGGGATCACCAACCTGCAATGCGCCCCTATCTGAGGGTAAAGGCTGGATGTACGAAGGGGGGACGCGCGAACCCTTAATTATTCGTTGGCCTGGAGTTGTCCAACCGGCTTCCACCTGCGAAGTTCCGGTCACCAGTCCAGATTTTTATCCTACGATCCTTAAAATCGCCGATTTGCCGCCAAGTCCAGCGCAGCACGTCGATGGAGTCAACTTGTTACCACTATTCACAGGGGAGAAGACATTGGATCGAGAGGCCATCTACTGGCATTATCCCCACTACGGTAACCAAGGTGGGACGCCGGGGTCATCAATTCGGGCCGGAGATTATAAATTGATCCATTTTTTCGAGGACGACCGCCTGGAACTCTATAATCTACGGGATGATCTCAGCGAGGAGCACAATCTGGCAGACGAGTTTTCCGATTTGACTACCAAACTGTCCACCCAATTAGTCGAATGGCAAGAAGCTGTTGCTGCCCAAATACCCAAACCGAATTACGAACATAAAAACAAATAACCACAAAGAGCACAAAGGCACACAAAGAAAAATACTACGTGGTTCAAAATGGAGCGAATATGGCCCGACCAAATGTCATCGTTTTCTTCACCGATCAGCAGCGCTGGGATACGACTGGGGTTCATGGCAATCCCCTGGGTCTAACCCCCAATTTTGATCGGTTTGCTCAAAGCGGCACCCACCTCTACAATACATTTACGTGCCAACCTGTTTGTGCCCCAGCGCGGGCGAGTCTCCAAACCGGGATGTACGCAACAAATACCGGTGTTTTCCGAAACGATGCGCCGCTGAAACCAGGACTGAAAACCCTGGCCAATTATTTTAATGCTGCCGGTTATCATACTGGCTATATTGGGAAATGGCATCTCGCCAACGATGAACCAGTTCCCATAGAACAGCAAGGTGGTTATCAATATTGGCTGGCTGCCAACATCGTTGAATTCGAATCGGAACCCTACCGCACCGTACTTTACGACAATGAGGGCAAGGCCGTCAAAATGCCCGGTTATCGGGTCGATGCCATGACCGATGCCACCATCCGCTACATTGATGAACACCAGGATAATCCTTTTTTCCTGTTTCTCTCATTCCTGGAACCCCACCATCAAAATCACCTTGACGACTTCGTCCCTCCCGATGGTTATCGTGAAGCCTATCAGAACAAATGGGTGCCGCCCGATCTGGCCGCGCTGGGGGGCAGTTCCCAGCAGCACCTCGCCGGATATTATGGGATGGTCAAACGCCTGGATGAATGCTTCGGCCGAATTTTGGACGCGCTCAAAAGTTTGGGTTTAGACGAAAACACGATCGTACTCTTCACCTCGGATCATGGCTGCCATTTCAAGACTCGCAACGGTGAATACAAACGCTCCTGCCACGAAAGCTCGATCCGCATCCCGACAGCCATCAACGGGCCTGGATTTCGGGGCGGCGGCCAGATTCGGGAACTCGTCAGCCTGGTAGATTTGCCTCCTAGCATCCTCGCTGGGGCCGGAATCGAAGTTCCGGAAATTATGGAAGGCCGCTCCGTCCAGCCCCTAACTCGCGGTGAAAATGACGGCTGGCCCGAGGAAGTTTTCATCCAAATCAGCGAATCTCAGGTCGGACGGGCCGTTCGCACCCACCGTTGGAAATACAGTGTTTTCGCTCCCGATAAACACGCCTGGGATGATCCCGATTCAGATCATTACGCCGAAGAATTTCTCTACGATTTGGAGGCCGATCCCTATGAGCTGCACAATCGTTTGGGATACGAATCCCATCAAAAAGTTGCCGCGGTGATGCGGGAAAGACTCATCCGCAGATTGAAGGAAATTGGGGAAAATGAACCGACGATTGAAATCGCCCCTGTTAAACCAGCTTTTCAATTTCGGGTTTCGGATGAGGAGGCCCAGCAGTAGGGACGTTCGCATAGGGGCTGATCTTTGGTAAACTCTAAATATGGAGAAAGTACGACGTATCATCCATTTAGATTTGGACGCGTTTTACTGCGCGGTGGAAGAAAATCACCAGCCCAGATTACGTGGCCAACCGTTTGCAGTCGGCGGAAATCCCAAAGGGCGGGGGGTGGTTTCGTCGTGTTCGTATGCCGCCCGGGCTTTCGGGGTTCGTTCTGCAATGCGGATGGCCGAAGCTGTCAGCCGCTGCCCGAATCTGATTATCGTAGGACCAGATTTCAATAAGTATCGTCCAGCTTCGCGGGAGGTGATGAACCGGTTACGGGAATTAACCCCAATGGTGGAACAAATCTCCATTGACGAGGCCTTTATTGATGTCTCGGATATCTCCGCCCCTATCGAGACGATCGCCCAAGACCTTCAGGCGGGAATCCGGGACGAATTAAACCTCCCCAACTCTTTGGGGATTGCAACCAACAAACTCGTCGCAAAAATTGCCACCGATGTGGGCAAGATGGGCGCTGCGCCAGGGACACCACCCAATGCCATCACCATTGTGCCTCCCGGCGAAGAAGCGGAGTTCCTGGCTCCCCTCCCTGTGCGAATGCTATGGGGCATCGGGCCGGCCAGTGCTGAGAAACTGGCTCGTGAGAAAGTCACCACCATCGGCGGGATTACGCAACTACCATACCCCATCTTAAAAAAGGTTTTCAAGAACGGTACCTACGAGATGAACCAACGGGCTTTGGGTATCGACTACCGCCCGATTGTCACCGAACACGACCCGAAATCCATCAGCCAAGAAACCACCTTCAATCACGATACTCGGGATACTGTCAGACTCCGTGAGATTTTGACTAAACAGGCTCATCACGTTGCCAAACAGCTTCGCAAACAAAAAATAATTGCTCGAACCGTAAAACTCAAACTGCGGTGGGGAACATTCAAGACCCTTACCCGTCAAACAACCCTCTCAAATCCCACGGACGAGGGTGAAATTTTCGCAACCGAGGTCATTCATCTTTTCAACAAAGCCTGGGATGATCGCGAAGAAGATTACGATGTCCGCCTGATTGGGGTCGGGGTTAGTGGGCTTGAAGCTCCCCCCCAACAAATCGGTCTCTGGGACCGCGATTGGGAGAAAGAAGAGCGGCTCCAAAATGCGTTGGCGGATTTGAGAGAACGATATAAAGAGCCAACGGTGACGCGCGGCCTCCCCCAAAAGAAGGATCAAGATGCGGAAAATTCAAGTAAAGCGGGAGGCATGACCCTAAATGGCTAATTACAAACCGATTAAATTCATCAGTGAAACGATAGAACCTGTTTTCAAAAAACCCCCAATTTATGAGAAAAAACCAGATTGTCCGGATGGATTTATCTGGCAAGATGAAACCTTCCAAATCATTGAGCTATTACGGGAGTGGCGTGATTTCACTCGTCGGGGGCGGATGAGACACAGTATGCGTCCGGCTAATCTCCGCAAAGCGGCCCGCCGTGGATCGGTTGGCGTGGGGCGTTTTCATTTTCGAGTACGAGTTGAGGGTGAACGCTTCTTCGATTTATATTACGATCGAGCGGTTAAAAGCGTTGATGATCGCAAAGGGGCTTGGACCTTACATCAAGAATTGCAATTAGATCAAGATTGAAAAGGAGATACAAATGTGGAAAAAAGCACTTTGGATTTACATCGGACTTTACATCGCAGTTATGGTGGGTGCGATTTTTTATAATTTTTACACGGAAATCCAAGCTGGAACCGGGATCAATTGGGCCGGGCTGCCCCTGATGCTCTTAATGTTTCTCCCGGCGATTGCCATCGTACTGGAATTACGCGGCAAAAAAGCACCGGTTTTTTTGACGGTTTTCAGCCTGCTGATTGTGGCCGTCCCGGTGGCCGGCATCTTTAATTTCAATGATTTCTCGCTGGCAACGGTTGGCAAAGCCCTGCTATTTATCCCTCTGATCGTGGGTCTGATCTATTTTCTCATTCAACGCTTTCGAGAAAAATGAGTCGAAGAACAAAATTCGCTTTCAAAAACGAAAACTCCCGCCAGGATTCAACCTGGCGGGAGTTTTCGTTTTTGTTCTAATCAGGTAACAGTCACTTATATTTAGAAACCACCCTATTTCTTCTCAGATCATGCGTACCTTCTTAAAATCTAGGTGCGGGGAAGCCAGACCCGCACCCTTCGATACACTCCATTACTCAGGATGCTTGTTGTGTGCCCCCCAAATTTTGGGATCATACAATCCTGCTTCGAAAACACTCAAGTGAATGTCACCTTTCTTGATATTAGTGACTGCACGATCCACAATTGGTGGAACTGCAACTGCCACACCCTGAACCCCCGCTACCGGCAACCACCCGTCCCCCACTGTGCCCAAAAGCCGCAGTTACTTTTCGGGAAGTGTTTTTACTCTCACATTTTTCACATTCAATCGGGACATCGGCTTGCGACATTGAACGTAAAGCATCAAACTTTTTTCCACAATCTAGGCATTGATATTCGTAAATCGGCATATTTCTTCCTCGTCATTAATTTCATTCTGATTCTATCCACAACTTTTTGTGAGGTCAATGTAATTTCTGTCGTTTCTTTTTCGGTTTTGGGGTGTTCTTAGTGGCAGCCGAATAGTTTTTGGATCAAGTAATAAATGTCATACAATTACTTTAAATGAGATGACGATCATTTGATGATTACAGGACTTACCAAGGGCTTTCGACATGACAATCATCCGTTGCCGATCAGAGGTAAACGGGTATAATTGCTCCTTGTGTGCCATCCGGATGGATCGTGTACATTTTACGTTTATCTGCCCGCCAGGGCCTAAAAACTATTGGAGGAAGTATGAACATTTTTGGTTTAGCACATCACGGGCTGAATAATTTCGAACAGGGTGCCATACTGTTCGTTGTTGTGACCGCGATCATAAGTTTGATCTATGCCTGGATCTTGCGCAATATCGTAATGAAAAAGGACATGGGCGATGACGATATGCAGCGCGTGTGGAACGCCATCCGCATCGGTGCAGATAGTTACCTCAGCCGCCAGTTGAAAACCATCTTACCTATGATTGGTTTGCTGACCGTGGTGCTGTTCTTCAGTGCCTACGTAGTTCCGCTGTATCCCGAAACCATTGAAGAGTTCCCCGAGAACACCAACCTGATCATTGCTGTGGGTCGAACCGTTGCCTTTATCATTGGTGCGGTCTTCTCTTTGATGGTCGGTCAGTTGGGTATGCGCATGGCCATTCATGCCAATGTGCGCGTGGCGTCAGCTTCCAAGCGGGGCTTCAATGAAGCCCTCTCCATTGCCTACTATGCTGGTACGGTTACGGGCATGTTGACCGATGGCCTCGGCCTTTTGGGTGGTACAGTTATCTTCATTATCTTTGGTAAAGCCGCTCCCGATGCCCTCTTAGGCTTCGGTTTCGGTGGTACTCTGATCGCCCTCTTCATGCGGGTCGGTGGCGGTATCTACACCAAAGCCGCGGACGTCGGTGCCGACCTGGTCGGTAAAGTCGAGCAGGATATGCCGGAAGACGACCCCCGCAACGCCGCCGTAATCGCCGACCTGGTCGGTGACAACGTGGGTGACTGCGCCGGGATGGCTGCCGACATCTTCGAAAGCTATGAAGTTACCATTGTCTCCGCCCTGATTTTGGGTCTGACCCTGGTAGGGATCACCGGCGACCTGAAATGGATCGTCTACCCCCTCATCATTCGCGGTGTGGGTGTGATTAGCTCCATCGTTGGGACTTTCACAGTCCCCATTTGGGAAGGCATTCCCATCAAATTCCTGCGGGCCCATGATGCAGAAGAAGCCATGTTCCGCTCCTATGAGGTCTCCAGCTTCATCACCGTCGTCACCGCCTTCATCCTGGCCTTTACCTATGCCGATGACTGGCGCTTAGGCGCGCTGACCGCCATTGGTGTTGGTCTGGCCGTGGCCTTCAACCCGCTAACTTCATACTTCACGTCTTACACCAAGAAACCGGTCCAAGAAATCATCGAGTCGATGAAAACCGGTACCGCCACCACGATTCTCTCCGGTCTCTCCGTCGGAATGGAATCTACCGTGTGGGCCCTGATTGTGATCGTGATCAGCTTCATTTTGAGTATGTTGCTATACCAAGCTGATGGCGCCATCTACGTGCTCTATGCCGTGGCTATGGTCGGTATCGGTATGCTCAGCCACACCGGCAACAATGTAGCCATGGATGCTTACGGCCCTATCTCTGATAATGCCGCGGGTGTAGGTGAATTAGCCTGGCATGGACGCAAAGATGACGAAACCCGAGCAGCAATGAAAATCATGGCCGATCTGGATGCAGTCGGCAATACCACTAAAGCCATCACAAAAGGTGTGGCTATTGCTTCAGCAGTGATCGCGGCAGTCAGTTTGTTCGCCGCATATATCACTGATGTCGGTCGGGTACAAGCTGAACTCGGTTTACCCGTGATGGATTCCATTCGCGTATCCAGTACCGATGTATTTGTAGGCTTCCTCTTAGGTGGTGCCCTGCCCTGGTTATTCAGTTCTCTCTCCATCCGAGCGGTCAGCCGCGCGGCGACCGAGGTTGTGCTCGAGGTTCGCCGCCAATTCCGGATCCCCGGACTGTTGGAAGGCAAAGTAGACCCAGATTACGCCAAGGTAGTCGGTATCTCCACGGCCTCCGCACAAAAAGAACTGGTCCCCCTGGCTGTCATGTCGATTGCGACCCCCATTATGATCGGTTTGATGCTAGGTGTCGAGGCCTTGGGTGGTTTCCTGGGCGGTATCATTCTCAGCGGTCAGTTGTTGGCAGTTTACATGTCCAACACCGGTGGTGCCTGGGATAACGCCAAGAAGGCCATCGAGGACGAACCCAGTGATCCTGAGAACAATACCGGTAAAGGCTCCGAACGCCACAAATCAGGCGTGGTCGGCGACACCATCGGTGATCCTCTCAAGGATACCGCTGGCCCAGCTCTCAACCCGATGATCAAAGTCGTCAACATGGTCTCTTTGCTGGCTGCCCCGGTCCTGGTCAAATACTCGCACAATACAGCTGCGATCTGGACTGTCGCCATCCTGATGTTGGCTGCCGTCTGGTGGAGCATCCACCAATCTAAGAAACCGGCTGAACCCGTAGACGCTGAAGTCGCGCTATAGTCTGCAAAATTCGCAAAATTCCAATACCCCGGACTTGGTCCGGGGTATTTTTGTTTATTGAAAATTCTGATCATCATTTAATGTTTTGACCTTAACAATTGCACGCAAAGCCGCCAAGTTTTGTGAAATTAACTTTGCGTCTTAGCGACTTTGCGTGAGTTTATTTTTTATTGTTCCAACTACTCGTTTTTATGAAAACTTCTAACGATTTTGTTTGTTCTTTTTTGCACAACCCCCTTCCTTAATCCCAGATTAAAGATATAATTGAAGCCGTTTGTTTGCCAATTAACGCGCCTGTTCCTGGCGCGAAATTTATTAGTGGAGTGTAAGAATGACACGCAAAATTAAGACTCTTGACGGTACCGAAGCAGTTGCCGCGGTAGCGCACAAGATCAACGAAGTGATCGCGATTTATCCGATCACCCCCTCCTCTGGTATGGGTGAGTTAGCCGATGCATACTCAGCCGAAGGCCAGACCAATATTTGGGGAACCGTTCCGTTGGTGGTCGAAATGCAGGCCGAAGGTGGCGCCGCCGGTGCTGTCCACGGGGCTTTGCAAACTGGCTCCCTCACCACCACGTTCACCGCTTCTCAGGGTTTGCTCCTGATGATCCCCAATATGTACAAGATCGCCGGTGAGCTGACCCCGACTGTGTTCCACGTTTCGGCCCGCTCGTTGGCTGCTCAAGCCCTGTCCATCTTCGGTGATCACTCCGATGTGATGGCCGCGCGCTCGACCGGTTGGGGAATGTTGGCATCCGCTTCGGTCCAAGAGGCCCATGACTTCGCGTTGGTATCTCAAGCCGCCAGCCTGGAAACCCGGGTGCCCTTCTTGCACTTCTTCGAAGGCTTCCGCGTCTCCCACGAAGTTACCAAGATCGAAATGCTCAGCGACGAAGATTTGGCTGAGATGATCCCCCTCGAATTGGTTCACGCCCACCGCGCTCGGGCCATGACCCCTGACAACCCCGTTGTCCGCGGCACCGCCCAAAATCCGGATGTCTTCTTCCAGGCGCGTGAGAGCGTTAACCCCTTCTATGAGACCTGCGCCGACGCCGTCCAAGAATCCTTCGACAAATTTGCTGGTTTGGTCGGCCGCCAATACAATCTCTTTGATTACACTGGTGCCGACGATGCCGAACGCGTCATCGTGGTGATGGGTGCTGGTGGCATTACCGCCGCTGAAACCGCCAATTATCTGGCCAATCAGGGCGAAAAAGTCGGTGTGGTGCAAGTCCGCTGTTTCCGCCCGTTCTCCGTAAAACACCTGATGGCCGCCCTGCCTGCGACCGTCAAGAAAGTTTCCGTCCTCGACCGGACCAAAGAACCCGGTGCCGCGGGCGAACCTTTGTACCAGGATGTTATTACGGGTATTGCTGAAGGCCTGGCCGAAGGGATTGCCCCCTTTGAGGTGGCCCCCCGCGTGGTTGGTGGCCGCTACGGTCTCAGTTCCAAAGAATTTACCCCCGCGATGGTCAAAGGTCTCTTTGATGATCTCAGCAATGACAAACCAAAAAACCACTTCACCATCGGTATCAACGACGACCTGACCAATTCCAGCGTTGAGTATGATCCGACCTTCTCCCTGGATGACCCCGACACCATCGAGGCCATTTTCTACGGACTGGGTGCCGACGGAACCGTGGGTGCCAATAAAAACTCCATCAAGATCATCGGTGAGGAAACCGAGAATTTTGCTCAAGGTTTCTTCAACTACGACTCCAAAAAATCGGGCGCCAAGACCAATTCGCACTTGCGCTTTGGCCCCAACCCGATCAATGCCCCCTACCTGATCAGTGAAGCCAACTTCGTGGCCTGCCACCAGTTCAGCTTCCTGGAGCAGATCGAAATGCTCGCCAATGTCAAACAAGGCGGCGTCTTCCTGCTCAACAGCATCTACGGTCCCGATGAGGTTTGGAACCATCTCCCCGTCGAGGTTCAGACCGCCATCATCGAAAAAGAACTTGAGTTCTACGTCATCGACGGCTACGAAGTGGCCGAGAAGACCGGCATGGGAACGCGCATCAACACCATCATGCAGACCTGCTTCTTCGCTATCAGTGGCGTACTCCCCAAAGACGAAGCCATCGTCGCCATCAAAGATGCCATCAAGAAAACCTACGGGAAACGCGGTGAAGCGATTGTTCAAAAGAACTACGCTGCCGTTGACCAGGCCCTGGCCCACATGTTCAAAGTGAACGTCCCCGCCGAGGTTACCAGCACCTTCACCCGCCGCGACGCCGTTCCGGCCGAGGCGCCCGAATTCGTACGCGACGTTTTGGGCACCATCATCGCCGGTAAGGGTGACGATCTCCCCGTGAGCGCCCTCCCCAATGATGGGACCTATCCCACCGCCACCACCAAATGGGAAAAACGGAATATCACCTTGGATATCCCGGTTTGGGAGCCCGATCTCTGCATCCAGTGTGGGAAATGTGCCTTTGTCTGCCCCCATGCCTGCATCCGCCAGAACGTCTACGATCCTTCCTATTTGGACAATGCTCCTGAGACCTTCAAATCTTTGGACGCCAAGTACCGCGAATTCCCGGGCACCAAGTTCACCATCCAGGTTTCCCCCGAAGACTGCACCGGCTGCGAGCTGTGCGTCGAGGTCTGCCCCGCCAAGGATAAGTCCCAGGTTGGACGCAAGGCCCTCAACATGGCTGAACAACCCCCGATCCGCGATCAAGAGGTCGAAAACTGGGATTACTTCCTGACGATCCCCGAAGTGGATCGCACCGCGATGAAACTGAGCACGGTCAAGAATTCCCAATTGCTCGAACCCCTCTTTGAGTTCTCCGGGGCCTGCGCCGGGTGTGGTGAGACCCCTTACGTCAAACTGGCCAGCCAATTGTTCGGCGACCGCATGATCATCGCCAACGCCACCGGCTGCTCCAGCATTTACGGCGGTAACCTGCCCACCACCCCCTACTCGGTCAACAAAGACGGCCGCGGCCCAACGTGGAACAACTCCCTGTTCGAGGACAACGCCGAATTCGGGATGGGCTTCCGCCTGACCATTGACAAACAAAATGAGTATGCCAAAGAGTTGGTTGCCCAACTGGGTGCCACCATTGGCGATCAACTGGCCGAAGAACTGCTCAACGCCGATATGTCCGACGAGGCTGGCCTGAAAGCCCAACGCGAACGCGTCGAAATCTTGAAGGGCAAACTCGCAGACAGCGACGATCCTAAAGCCAAAGACCTGCTCTCACTGGCCGACGTATTGGTCAAGAAGAGTGTCTGGATCTTCGGTGGTGATGGCTGGGCGTATGACATTGGTTACGGTGGTTTGGACCACGTCCTGGCTTCCGGCCGCAACGTCAACGTTTTGGTCATGGACACCCAAGTGTACTCCAACACCGGTGGTCAGTCTTCCAAAGCAACCCCCATTGGCGCAGTCGCCAAATTCGCTGCCAACGGTAAAGACATCCCCCGCAAGGACCTCGGCATGATCGCCATGTCCTACGGCTACGTCTACGTGGCCCAGGTTGCGATGGGTATGAGCGATGTTCAAACCCTGCGGGCCTTCATGGAAGCCGACGCTTACGATGGCCCCTCCTTGATCCTGGCGTACAGCCACTGTATCGCCCACGGGATTGACATGAGCAAGGGTCTGACCCAACAGAAATTGGCTGTCCAATCCGGTCTGTGGCCGCTGTACCGTTACAACCCCGCCTGGGCCGATGCGGGAAAGAACCCCCTCAAACTGGACTCCAAGGCTCCGTCCGTGCCGCTGTCCGACTTCGCCTACAATGAGACCCGCTACCGCATGCTGCTCCAAAGCGATGAGGAACGCGCTCAGGCCCTGATGGAAAAGGGTCAGCAAACCGTTCGCTCCCGCTGGACCCTGTACGAACAGATGGCTGCCATGCACTACGGTGGCAACGGGAAAGAGTAATTTCTGCCCGAAATTTTCGTGCTACAATCGAGGGAGATGAGGCTTAGCTTCATCTCCTTTTTTATTTTGTCTCACGCGAAAGCGCAAAGACGCCAAGTTTAATATTGATACTTTCACAAATTGTTAAATATAATCAAGATTCACAGAATATTCAGGATAAACCAACATCCTTTTTAGGGATAAGAAGGATGTTTCTATGCCTCAATTGACTGAGATTCTCTTTGCACCTTGGCAGTTTCGCGTGATGAAAAAATGTATGAAGCTTTTTGGTAAGATTTTTTATAACCAACCCTTCTAGGTTGAAGTACAAATACCAATTTATAAGGAGATTGTTATGGTGGACTTAAAGACAACGTACCTTGGATTAGATCTGAAGAACCCCCTCGTGGCCGCAGCCTCGCCCTTGTCAGAAGATGTGGTAATGGTCAAAGCCTTGGCCGATGCCGGTGTATCAGCAGTTGTGATGTATTCGCTCTTTGAGGAGCAAATCATCCACGAGAGCATGGAACTGGATCACTTTTTGAATCAGAGCACAGAGTCCCATGCGGAGGCGCTCTCATACTTCCCTGACACCGGAAAATACACCCTGGGGCCGGACGTTTACGTGGAACAGGTCAAAAAACTCAAAGACGCGGTTGATATTCCGATCATTGGGAGCCTGAATGGGGTTTCAACGGGTGGCTGGATCGAATATGCCCAGAAAATTCAGGAGGCTGGTGCTGATGCTTTGGAACTTAATCTTTACTACCTCCCCACCGATGTCAATTTGACTAGTGCCGACTTGGAAGCTGCCTACATCACTTTGGTTCGCAATGTGAGTGAAAGCATTGAGATTCCGGTGGCAGTAAAACTTAGCCCATCCTTTACGGCACTACCTAACATGGCTAAACGAATGGTAGATGCCGGGGCAGAAGGGTTTGTGCTCTTTAATCGATTCTATCAACCCGACTTCGATCTGGATGAACTGGAAGTGGTGCCTAACCTGCAATTGAGCAAATCGGCTGAACTCCGCTTGCCGCTACGTTGGATCTCGATCTTGTATGGCAAAGTCGAGGCTGATTTTGCCCTGACCAGCGGTGTTCACAAGCACACCGATGTTCTCAAAGCCATGATGGCAGGAGCGAAGGTCACCCAACTGGCTTCGGTGCTACTCAACAAAGGCCCGGCGCGGGCCGCCAAGATTTTGGACAAACTCGAAGACTGGATGGTCGAAAACGAATACGAATCCATCGAACAGATGCAGGGTAGCATGAGTCAGCAAGCGGCAGCAGACCCCTCAGCGTTTGAGCGAGCTAACTATATGAAAGTATTGAATTCTTATCGGTAATCCTTTTCATTTAAGGACTAGAAACAAAACAGGGCCACTCAATTGAGTGGCCCTGTACGTTTTAAAGAAAGGGCTTTAGATCATTTCAGCATTCTTAACAGAATACTGGTCCCCTGAAACACCGGAAATCAGGCTATTTTTTTCGAGGAGGTGGGGGTGGTCCCCCGCCTTTTTTGTGGCGGTAAACAATCCGCCCACGAGTTAGATCGTAGGGAGACATTTCAATGCGAACGCGGTCACCCAACAAAATGCGAATATAGTACTTGCGCATCTTACCAGATAAATAAGCGAGAACTTCATGTCCATTATCTAGGCGGACTTTAAATTGCGTGCTGGGCAACGCTTCGATGACTGAGCCTTCTGCCAGGATCTTATTATCGTCTTTAGCCATTTACACCTTCCGGGTTTAGTTTGGGTTTCAAATAGAAATTAATTGATTATCGGCGGGAAAATTTGCGACGTTTGAGTCGGCGAATTGCTTTCTTCTTTTCGATTCGGCGCAACTCACTCTTAGAAACGAACCACCGTTTGCGACGCACAGTGCTCAAAACACCACTCTTGGCAACTTTCTTACGAAAACGGCGCAAAAGCTGCTCCGGTGACTCGTTTGATCGTAAATATACGGTCGGCAAAATTTTCACCTCCTTTGGTTCACAAGATTATCTTGAATAAAATGAGTTTTTAAACAAAAACTCGGTCTGCGTTCGCGCCAACAGCCGAGGAAGAAACAGGTTAATTTCTTTATCCACTCGATTTCACTGATGAACTGCACACTCTCCTGTTGACTGGCAACATGTTGCTGGACAACTACGCATGCGCAAACTCACGAACGCGGGGGTATTATATCCAAGGCTCAAAGCCTTGTCTACCTTATCAGGTAAATGCGCCAAGGGTGCTAGAAAAAACGGTTGATAGCGCATTTACTTCAGCTTGACGGTGAAAATAGCTCGAATTTTTGATATTTTCAAACCAGCAAGGGCTTAAGTAGATTTCGGAAAGACCGCTGAAATAGAATTCATGTCCAAACCGTAACCTGCTCAGGTGTGACGGTAAATCTAACAAATCCTATATCAACTACAAACCGTCACACACTTAAATAGAAAAAGTCTTTTTGGCGACGACCTACTCTCCCAGGGGGCTGCCCCCCAAGTACCATCGGCGCTGACGGGCTTAACTGCCGGGTTCG
>CAYVQU010000096.1:0-19590 GCA_964453155.1 uncultured Anaerolineales bacterium
TTCAGTTCGCTTGTGCTCATGTTTTGCATGACATGGCTATTTTCGGATAGGTTCTAAGTCATTCCGATGAGCAGAGCGATGAGGAATACTTGAAATGCTTATTTTTCCAATTACAGATGTGTAAAAATCATCTTTGTAGGGATTCCTCGCTGCGCTCGGAATGACACTATTCGAACCATTCTTGAGCAAATTATGTAGCATTACATGATTGACTGGTAGAATTTTCAAAGTACGAGTTATTTGCCGCTGAGATGTCGAGTTTGTTGAGTGGTTAATTTTAGCCTATCATTTTGAACTAGATAAGGCATTAATCCATGCAAGTTCATGATATAAAATTGATAAACGTTTTTTAGATTCCATTCGAACCAGGAGAGTTTTATGTCCCAAATCAACCCCATCCGTTCAAAGTGGCCCGGTACGATGACTGACCGGGAACGATTCAATGCCCAGATGCACTACCAACCGGTTGACCGGTGTTTCAATATGGAATTCGGTTATTGGGATGAAAATTTTACCCAATGGCCCTTATTCTACGAGAACGGAATCACCAATAATTTCGAAGCGGACATATTCTTTAATTTCGATCGCCAATACACTATTGGGGGCAATATCTGGCTTTCTCCACCGTTTGCTGAGGAAGTTGTTGAAATGCGGGAAACCACTAAAGTCATCGTCAATGAAGATGGTTTGCTGGCCGAAGTCCCCCTCGACGGTCATGATACCATTCCACATTTCATCAAATCCTCGATAGAAACCCCGGATGATTGGGAAAAAGTCAAAGCCGAACGATTTCGATTGAATGACCCCGACCGGGTAGTAGATGGCGCTTTTATGAAACAGCAGTGGGATCCACCCGACCGCGATTATGCTTTAGGAATTTGGGTTGGCTCGATGATCGGGAAAGTGCGCGATATGCTGACTTTTGAAGGTCTGGCTTACGCCATTTACGATTATCCTAAAATGGTCGAAGATATGGTTGAAACCGCCTGTATTTTGGTCGAAAATGCTCTTGATCAAATACTACCGCATGTCGAGTTCGATTTCGCGGCGGGTTGGGAAGATATCTGTTACAAAGCCGGTCCAATTGTTTCCCCGAAGTGGTTCCGGCGGGTGATCACGCCGCGCTATCAACGCATTCATGAAAAACTCAAAGCCCACGGCATCGATATCTGGTGGGTGGATTGTGATGGGGATGTGCGTCCTATTTTAGAAGCCATGATGGATGGGGGGGTCAACTGTCTGTTCCCCTATGAAGTCAACGGGTGTGATCATCCGGCCGCGCTGCTCAACGAATACGGTAAAGATTTACGGATTATGGGGGGATTCGACAAAATCGAAATGGGGAAGGGGCGCGACGCCATTAAAGCCTACATGGAAACCCTCGGTCCCCTGGTTGAACGGGGCGGTTATATCCCATTTTGTGATCATCGCTGTCCCCCCAACGTCGACCCTGATGATTATATATATTATCTTGATCTCAAGGAGCAAATGTTTGGGAAATTGTCTGCATTGTCCTAAATGTCAAAAAGGTCTAATTGGTCTGAAACGTTTCAGACCAATTAGACCTATCAGACTACTGAGACTTTTTTGACTAATTGAAGACCAAATCACAAGCCTCAGCCGGCATCCAGTGGGCGTCTTGTCCATCCCATTTGACATTGCAACCGATGGGGTTTGTCAGGGGGGTACTGACAGCTTTGCCAGCCAGGAGTTCGTCCAACGCGATTTCTAAATCATAAACGGAGCTTTTTTCGGCCTCGCGGGGGTTGTCAACGGCTCGACCAGTGTAGACCAGTTTGCGATCCTGATCAAATACATAGAAGTGGGGAGTCCGCAGCGCGCCGTAAGCTAAAGCCACTTCTTGAGATTCATCATAAAGATACACCCAGGGGAATTTATGTTCATCCATCCGAGCAACCATGTGATCGAAATCGTCGTCGGGATATGTATTTTTACTGTTCGAATTGATCCCAACAAATTTCACACCCTTAGGGGCATATTTGTTTACGGTTTTGCGCGTTACTTCGTCTGATCCGATCACAAAGGGGCAATGGTTGCACGTGAAGAAAACAACCAGAAATTTACTACTTGCGAAATCTATGAGTTCGTAAGTCTTCCCGTCGGTCGCGGGGAGTTTGAATTCTTTGGCATTGTCGCCAATTTGAAGAGTGAAAGCCATTTTTTTCTCCTTGAATAGTTATAAGTATTTGACGGTTTGAAGTTGAATCTATTTTATCATTCCTGATAACTAAAAATTTGGATCATGATCAAAGTGATCCGAAATATTTTGCCATCCTTTCGCAGGCCAGGGCGATATTTGGACAACACGATGTGACGATTTCTTCCGGCGAATAGTGGGGATTTGCCATGGAATACTCCAACGCCAGCTGACCATCAAAATCACAGGTTGCCAATCGTAACCCCAGATTTTTGGGTTGATCGCCAAAGGCTGTACCGGGTAATGTGGCAATCGATTGCTTGGTAAGGAGATCAGTAGCGAGATCTTCACTGGTGTGAATGCCCCGTGATTTGAGCAGATCTGTGAAGATATCGAAGTTAGGATATAAGTAGAAACCACCATCTAGAGTGGGATAAGATATACCCATTGAGATAAGTTGATCTCGAACATAATGAGTAATCTGGCGATGGATTAGAGTGCAGTTTAGGATATAGGTTTCGATCGCTGGGGAGTTTTGGAACGCGGCCAGCGCAGCATATTGGATTGGGGCTGAGGTCGTTGACCAGGTTTCGCTGGCAATCCGCACGATCGAGTGGAATACGTTATCTAACTGTTTCGGGAAAATTCCAATTCCCAACCGATACCCGCCCAACGATAAAAACTTTGACAACCCTGAAGTGATGATGGTCCCTTCCGGGTAGTATGTGGCAATACTTTGGTGCGCGCACCGGTGATGAACCAAACCATAGATTTCATCAGATATGATAACGATGCCATGCTTTCGACAAATTTCTGCTAAACCGCGCAATTGCTCTGCGGTTGGACTTAACCCAGTGGGGTTATTGGGGTAGTTTAGGAGTAATTTTTTCGGGTTTTTACCCATTTTTTGACTGGCTGTAATAACACTTTCTAGTTGGTCAGGCGTCGGGTGATAGTTTTCTTCAATTTGGGTGGGGATTTTTATGATCTGGTCGCCCAACAAAGTAGCTTGCGGAGCATAACTGACCCAAGCCGGAATTGAGAGTAGCAAATCTCCCACGATAGCCATCTGAATATCAAAAATAAGCTCTTTACTTCCGGGTCCAATGATGACGTTAGAATTATCGATCTCAAATTGAGTTTTCCAAAAATTAGCGACAGCTTGGCGCAAATCAGGTAGGCCGGCACTGGGTAAATAGTGGTTTTGTCCCACATTGGCCTGCAATGCTGCCGCGATCTCAGGATGAACTGGGAACGGCGCTTGCCCAAACCCTAAATGTAGGACCGACTGGCCTTGTCGGCGTGCGGTGACAACCTGTTCATTGATCGCTAGAGTGGGCGAAAAACTCAGCTTTTCAACTGATGGTCGAATTTTTGGTGATAAATTCATGGAGTACCCTTTTTCGTTACGTGTAAATTGGTCATGCAGATCCAGTAATATTATATCGGCCTTCGCTAGTCTTACCGCCCAAGGTTTGAAAAAATGCGCCCAGTCCCCAAGGTTTTTCGCGAAAAGGATTGAACCTGCAAGCTGCAATCCTAATGACAACTTCCGATCACTAGAAAATCCCTGGAGCCCCTGGGGTCTGTTTTACACAATTTCTCCTGCGCTACAAAACTTGAATCCTTCCAAAAATCGACAAATCGGTTCAGATGACTTTGATATACTTACTCTGGAGTAAACATTATTGTATGGAGGCAGCATGATACTTCTGGGACTGGCAGGAATATTTGCAATATTGGAATGGATTGGTGAGTATCAAGGCAGACAACGGCTGATTTTTTTGACCAAGCCCATGGCAATGATTTGCTTAATTGCCTGGTTCTGGTCATTTTTAGACTTGAGCAGTTATATTGAAGCCGCGGACCTGTTTCCATTAGGATGGTTCTTGATTGGCTTAGTGTTCTGTCTGGCCGGAGATATTTTTCTGATGCTGCCACCGGGGCGATTTTTCTTGCCCGGTTTGGTCGTTTTTCTGTTGGGGCATGTTTTTTATATCATTGGATTTGGCAAACTATTACCACCACCAGGATCCTATGCTCCGGCCCTAATTCTGGCTCTTCTCGTGCTAATAGTAGCCCTTTCAATATATCAAAAGCTGATTGAAGGGATGGTGCGCACTGACACCGAAAAGATGAAACTCCCAGTAACCATATATTCGGTTGTCATCACCCTCATGTTGCTATCTGCTTTCAATACAAATTTTTTACTCGAGTGGCATTATTTTTCAGCCTGGTTGGTTAGTTTGGGCGCTTTATCATTCTATTTTTCAGATATTTTGAACGCCTGGGTTCGATTTCGCGCGCCGCTGCCCAATGGCCGCGTCTTCATCATGGTGACGTATCATCTGGGTCAACTGGGGTTGGCAGCCGGCGTTGCTCTTCATTTTAAAGTTGGGTAAGCAGGACCGCGTTGCCAACAACCCCACCGGGAGTTGACTCTGGTTAGCAATAATTGTATAGTTACATAAACTTCGTTGTGGAAATTAATTATGACTGCCAAGCGTAAATCGTATTCAAGTGAATTTAAAGTCTCAACACTCCAGCATTGGTTGGAGTCGGCTAAATCCCAAGCTCAGGTTGAACGCGATTTGGGGATTAGTTCTGGTTCCCTAAGTCGTTGGAAACGACAATTTAATTTCGATGGTACTCAAACTGCCCCGGACTTAGAGGAAGAAAATGTTCCCAATTCATCCCCGGTAGAAAAAAAATTAGAGGTATCAATGGACCCCACAAACAACGAACCAACTGAATTTCAAACTGATCTCCAAGCTGAAACGCAGTCTGAGGTTGAGTTATCACAATCGGTCTCCGAGCAGGATTTCGACTTAAAAGACCCCAGCTACTATATCAACCGTGAATTAAGTATGTTGGATTTTCAACGACGGGTATTTGACGAAGCCCGGGATGAAAATAATCCACTATTGGAACGGGTAAAATTTTTAGCCATTGTCGGTTCCAACCTGGATGAGTTTTTTATGGTCCGAGTGGGCGGTTTGAAGATGCAAGTTGATGCCGGAGTGGTAGATTTTTCAATCGATGGGCAAACCCCAGCCGAACAATTAGCAACCGTCCGCAAAGAAGCGGCGAAGATTATGGCCGCAGCCAGTAAATATTGGGCTGCTGACCTCAAACCCAAACTTGATGAAAAGGGCATTCATGTCCTACGCTACGCCGAACTATCCGATAAACAGCGGGATAACGTCCTCAACTATTTCGAGGAAGTTGTCTTCCCGGTTCTCACCCCATTGGCTTTTGATCCTGGGCATCCATTTCCGTATATCTCTAACCTAAGCCTCAACCTGGCTGTTTTAATTCGAGACAATAAAGGCCAAGAGCACTTCGCTCGCGTGAAAGTGCCTGCTTTGCTGCCGCGGTACGTGCCAATTAAGCGCTCATCTGGCGGTGTCCGTAAAGATGGAACTGTGCCGCATCATCACTATTTTGTCTTATTAGAAGAATTAATTGTTAATAATATCCACACCCTATTCCCTGGGATGGAGATCATCGAGGTGTATCCCTTCCGGGTGACCCGCAATGCCGATTTTGTAATCCAGGAGCTAGAAGCCGACGATTTGCTCGAAACCATGGAAGAAAGTGTTAAAGAGCGGCGATTTGGATCAGTAGTGCGGTTGTGTATTACCGCCGACATGCCCAAACGGATCCAAAATATTTTGGCCCTCAATCTGGAGGTTGACCCCAACGATATCTATAACTTAAATACACCTTTGGGCATTTCGAGTCTATTTGAACTCTATGGGATTGAGCGTTACGATCTTAAATTCGTTACCCATGTCCCCCCCGTCGTCCCCGAGTTAGCCCTGGTCGAATCCCCCGACGCCACTGATGAATCGATTTTCGCGGCAATTCGCCGGGAAAACATTCTCATTCATTTACCCTATGATTCCTTCACTCCGGTAGTCGAGTTTTTACGCGCGGCGGCCCGCGATCCCAATGTTTTAGCCATCAAGCAGACCCTCTATCGGGCTGGGCGCAACTCGCCCATTGTCCAAGCTTTACTGGAAGCCCGGCGAGACTACGGCAAACAAGTCGCGGTTTTGGTTGAACTGAAGGCTCGTTTTGACGAAGAGAGCAATATCGGTTGGGCCAAAGTGTTGGAATCGGAAGGCGTCCATGTTGTTTACGGCCTGGTCGGTTTAAAAACGCACTCCAAGATATGTATGGTCATCCGTCGGGAGGGGGAGGGGATTCGGCGGTATATCCATTTAGGGACCGGTAACTACAACGCCGTCACCGCCCACCTTTATGAAGATATGGGAATGTTCACTGCTGACAAACAAATTGGGGCCGATGCTTCTGATTTGTTCAATTATTTGACCGGCTACTCATCCAAAAAAGAGTATCGCAAATTGTGGATCGCTCCGGTAACCTTACGCAAACGAATGGTCGCGGGGATCAAGCGCGAAATTAAACACGCCCTGGCTGGTCGATCTGCTCGCCTGATCTTCAAGATGAATTCTTTAGCCGACAAGCCCATCATCAAGCTCCTCTACGAGGCCTCTCAAGCCGGGGTTCAGATCGACCTCTTTGTGCGCGGAATTTGTTGTCTCCGGGCCGGGTTGCCGGGTATCAGTGAAAATATCCGGGTGATCAGTGTCGTGGGGCGCTATCTGGAACACAGCCGGATTTACTATTTCCAGAATGATGGTGAACCAGAAATCTATATGGGTAGTGCCGACCTGATGCCGCGCAATCTTAACCGGCGGGTTGAGGTCGTTTTCCCGGTCGAAAAGCCCGAGCACATCCAGTTTATTCGCGATGAAATTCTAGAAACCTATCTGCGGGATAACACCAAGGCCCGGCAAATGCAGCCGGATGGCACCTATAAATTCATCCAACCCGAGGCAGATGCGAACAATGTAATCGCCCAATCCAAATTCTTGGAAATGCGTTCACACTAAAATGGCATTCGCTGCTGAAGATTCCCGCAGTAAACCAGGTGTATTACACCATGATCTGAGCGCGGAAGCTGCTCGCAAGGTTATCTATTTTCACTTTCGCAAGATGCTCCGGCATGAGGTGGGGACCATTCTAGGTGACGATATCGAGGAACTCCATGATATGCGGGTGGCTACCCGTCGGATGCGGTCTGCCCTGGATGTGTTTTGGCCCTATTTTCCACAGGATCAGCGGCGCTCGCTAAAAAAAGGGCTGCGTAAAACGGGGAAAGCCTTGGGCCGGGTGCGGGATTTAGATGTATTTCTAGAAAAATTTCACCACGACCAGGAGCAGCACGATCCAACAACTCGGCAGAATCTAGATCCAATGGGGAGTGCCTGGTCACAAAAGCGCAAGCTAGCCCAGGGGAAAATGTTGGCTTTCTTAGAACGCCCCAAATTTCTCCGCTTTAAACTCGATTTTTGGACTTTTCTGGAAACTCCGATCACAATTCCTTTTTCCGATACAGCCGGGCAACCCGTTAGTCAGGTGGCACCCCAGTTAATTGCCAGTTCTATCCAGAACGTTTATGACCATTTCGCGCAGTTGACCATCCCGACCGTTGTTGAGCTCCATGCTCTTCGCATCGCATTTAAGCGTCATCGGTATACTTTGGAGTTTTTTCGCGAAATCCTCGGCCCCCAGGTTGAAAATTGCATTCAGCTCATGAAAAATATCCAGGACCATCTCGGCGATCTCAATGATGCCAAATTTGCTCTTGATCAGATTGAGCCATATCGACATGGTTTGCTTGTCGAACGTACAGTTTCCCCAAATTATCTGGCTGCCTTAGCGCATTACACCGCGGTCAAACAAAACGAAATTGAACATTTGATTGCCACTTTCCCCGCTCGTTGGGACCAATTCGCGGCCTCCGATTATGAACACAACCTGCACGCGGCCCAAGCAACGTTAGTGGATTAAGGATTTTTAGTCAAAAAAAGGTCTTTACGAATATGAAAACCTTACTCATTCTTCGCCATGGAAAATCCAGTTGGAAACATACCGACCTTTCGGATCATGATCGCCCCCTCAAAAAGAGAGGCCGCCGAGACGCTCCCCGGATAGGGCAATTGCTCTCCGCCGAGGATCTCGTTCCAGATGTGATTCTCTCTTCAACGGCTAAACGCGCCAGCCATACTGCCGAATTAGCCGCTGAAACCTGTGGTTTTATGGGCGAGATTGAATTTCGGCGGGATCTATATCATACCTGGCCCGGCGATATTTTCAATATGTTGCGGGGTCTTGGGGATGAGGTGCAATCCGTCATGGTTGTCGGTCATAATCCGGGGTTGGAAGCGCTGCTTTATGCCCTAACCGATGTTGATGAGTGGCTGCCTACCTGTGCCCTGGCCCAAGTTGAAATCGATATTGCGAACTGGAACGATCTCACGGATGAAACCGAAGGAGAGTTAATCAATCTCTGGCGGCCTAGAGAATTGAAATGATTTTAGACCTGGAAGGTTTCTAAAACCTTCCAGGTCTTTTTGATTAGAGCAGTAGCAATACGCCGCCTGCAAAGGTGGCCATGGCAACGATCATTAAGAATATCACCGTGCCCGTTTCTCCTAAAATTTGCACAAACCCTTGAATCTTGCCGATTTTCCAAATCTTAGGGGGTTTGGCTAAGGCGATGTAGGCGGTGAGTGACCCATATGCGATTAAAATAATGCCAACAATTGTAAGGGTGTCCATTTTTTCTCCTGATTAGGTTGAGTTAGGGCAATCTCCACAGGAATTGCCCTAACTCAAATTTATTGATGCAAAATTCGATGAAATCGTTTTACAAATAACCAAGTGACCACAGATTGGTAAACGATTGCTACGATTACAAATGGCCAGACATTGGGCTGACCGGCTTCATACATCCAATACACCTTCATCGGCCAATAGGTGGGAATCAAGCCAAATGCGTAGGTCCAATTCGAATCGATGAAGTAGGCGAATATGGGGGCGAATAACAACATCCCGCTCATTTTCATTAATGCAAAACCTTGAACCTTATTCTGGGCTTGGGAAGCCAGGAAGAGTGAGAACATCGGCGCCATGGGAGCGGCAGCCAAGGCCGTCAGGAATAACGCGCCGGGGAGCAAATTCCAAATATTGGCCAAGGGGAAGATGATATACATCAAGATAATAGTCAACACCATCGGGATTGCGACCCGATATCCCAGATAGCTGTTCAATGATAAGGGGGTTACTTGTAGCGCCGTCAGCGTATTGTCATCCTTTTCGTCGAGCAGCATAAACCCGATCAGCACCCCAAACGTAATCGGACACATCACCACAAAAAAATAGGCCAAAATGGCCGGATAGTAGGGCGCCAGGTCAAATTGGTATTGTTCGATCAGCCGGGCAGTCAAAGCTGGGACACCCCACCGAACCACCAAAGCACTCAATATCGGCAAAAATATCATCCAAGATAGCGCGCTGTCGCGCCGCACATTGCGGATATCGATGGGGCCCAATGAACGGAAAATTCGGGAAATATTCATTTACGAGTTCCTTCTTTTGTGACGACAAACCGCAAAAATGTTCGTTGGCTGCCGTAGTAGGCGACAAAAACCCAGAAAAGGGCGTAAAAAATCCCATAAGGGAGATACCAGCCAGGCACCTTCTCAAACGCGGCTTGCATGAGCACCAGCGGGGCCTGAAGCGGGTGCAAAAACATGATCCAGGAACGCCAGATATTGAAGTAATACAATAACGGCAGCGAAAACCAAATCACCCACACCGCCGATGGCAAAATGAAATCGGTGATCGAGTCATATCGGGCGACGACAAAAAATCCATACAACCCATACATGGCGATCAGGAGCAATACCCCGCTGACCAGCCATAACCAGTTAAATTGGGGTCCGGTCACGACCAAAATGATGGCCAAGCTCTCAATTAACGATAACAACCCAAGAGAAATTATTTTGGAGAACAGATATTCCCGCGGCCGCAAGGGCGTTACCACTTGAGCTTCCAGGGTTCCTTCACCTTTTTCGAGTAAAACCATTCCAGCCAAAAAATAAAAGGCGTTGACCACCAGATTTTCGAGCAAGACCGGGGGCCATAGCTGGGCCCAATTTACCGTATCGAGTTGTTTGAGCATGATGATCATCACTACGGCGACGAACCCCGAGGCATAATAAAATCCATTCCGGAATTGGAGTTGGATATCAAACCAGATCGTGGTAAGTAATCGGTTCATACCAGACTCCGGCCGGTAACCTGTATGAAAATCGTTTCTAAGGTTGCCTCTTGCGAATGGATGGTTCGAATGTGATTGTTCCGCAAAATATCGAGAAAATCAGTGTTTTCTGCCAATCCCTGGAGCGGAAATTCGGTCGCGCGCTGCTCCCCATTCGATCGATATTCGACCTTTACGGCCGGCCGGCCATATTGTAGTTTTAGTTCGGCGGGAGAATCAATCAGGCTGATTTCCCCATCGACAATGAAGGCCACCCGGTCGCACAACTCCTCCGCCACCATCATGTCGTGGGTCGTCAGGAAAATCGTTTTGCCAGCATCTTGTTGGGCTGTGATTAAATCTTTGATCCGCCGGGCATTCACCGGGTCTAATCCTGCGGTGGGTTCGTCCAAAAAAAGCAGTTTGGGATCGTGAACCAGCGATCGGGCAACGTTTAGCCGGTTCTTCATCCCTTTAGAATATTGCGAGACGAGCATTTCACCATCAGCTTCTAATCCAACCAGATTGAGTAGCTCTCCTGGATCCTGAAGCTGAGCTTGGTAAAGTGAACCGAAATATTTCAAATTTTCGACCCCGGTTAATTTTGAGTAGTGGTTAGGGAGTTCGAAGCTGACCCCAATTTGCTCATAAAGATCATAGCCCCAGGTTCGCAAATCCCGATCGAGTAATTGGATTTCACCGCTAAACCCCTGCAATAACCGAATTAGGATTTTTTGCGTTGTCGACTTTCCGGCCCCACTGGGGCCTAAAAAGCCAAATTTTTCACCGGGTTGAATATCAAAATTCAACGATTTAACCGCTGGTTCATCCGAACCAGCGTAGGTGAAAGTCAAATTATTTACTTCAATCATGTACATATGCTCCTGTTGAAAATTGCGATGTTATAAACTTAGGGATTTGAATCTAGGTGATTGCGTATAGCCACCAAGTGCTACTTCAAATGACCTGCCGGGGATAAACCTTGCTCTAAAATACCAATGACCTCTTCCAAGGTGGCTAAAATATCGGAATGGTCTAATGCTTTGCCGCGGTCTATAAGTAGGTTTTCAGGGGCAACCTGAAATTTTGTCAGCAAGTAAGTACCCAAATTCATAAAAACCGAGTTGAACAGAAATGCGACGGTCTCCGAGTCCAACTGGGGTGCAATCGTTCCTTGAGATTTACCGGTCTCTACCAATTGGGCGAAAAACCGTAAACCGCCCTCCGCGATGATTTGCCGAGTTTCTGCGGGGAGGGGGGCATCGTCAAATACCGCGCGATAACCGATTTGGGCCAATTTAGGGTTACTGAACTCAAACGAGAGCCCAATCGAAATCAGCCAACGAATGTGCTCGAAAATGTTATCCGTCTCGGGTGGTGGGGACTGATTTAAGAACGTTGATTTCTCATCACTAGAAACTTGGATTAAATAAAGATACAAATCCTGTTTATCGGCAAAATATTGATAAAAACTGCCTTTTGCGATTCCAGCCTGGGTCACAATTTTAGAGATAGACGCGTTTTTATAGTTGTTTTCGGCAAACTCTTCTATCGCCAAATCTAAAATCCGCTGGCGTTTTTCGGCTGGTAGGTTGAAAAAAGTTTCTTTCGGCATGTTTTTTACTCATTTCGATGTGACTTGGCGGTCATATGACCGATCGGTCATAATTTTATCAGCCTTTTTATACTCGTCAAGGCTTGAAATGAAATTGTAATTGACGGCCTCCTTGATCGGGTTTAGACTTGATTACCGTCAAATAAGTATCTTAAAGAGACTCAGAGGTTTATAATTTAAAGGGAGTCTTTTCAAATTAGGAAGAAAAATCTGGGGTCTTGGGATGAACTGATTCCAAACTGCCCTACAAAAAATTGGAGAATTTCAAGTAATGATGGAAAAATTTTTCCGTGGTTTAGTTTGGTTGATTATTAATTCAACCTGCAAAGTTACTGTCATTGGTCAAGAAAAAATCCCCACAACGGGCGGCTGTATTGTGGCTGCCAACCATATTGGGCGGTTAGATGCCCTCTTCGTTTACACGGTTTTGCCCCGTAACGATGTAATCCTCACAGTCGCGGAAAAATATCAGAAAGTTGGCTTCTTCCGCTGGGTGGGTCGAGTTCTAGATGTGTTATGGATTGATCGGTTTAATACCGATTTTGGTACGTTGCGGAAGGTTTTGCAGCGTCTCAAGAATGGGGAAATATACGGGGTAGCTCCTGAAGGTACCCGCAGTAAAACCGAAACACTACAACCGGGAAAAATGGGTACGGTTTATCTGGCCGCGAAGACCCAGGTACCGGTTCTCCCGGCAGCTTTTGTGGGCACGGAAGATCGCCTCATCATAACAAACTTAAAAAAAATGAAACGGACCCCCGTAACAGTCACTATCGGCGATCCTATATCGTTTCCAAAGTTACTCCGCTCTGGTCGAGACGAGTTTTTGCAATCGGCAACGGATGAATTGATGTGTCAGATTGCCGCCTTGTTACCGGAAAAATATCACGGGGTTTATGCCGATCATCCTCGTTTACAGGAACTGCGTGCGGCGTAGTTCGTAATCCCCCTTGCTCTGCTGACCAGCCGTGGTTATACTTTTGATAACCCATGGGCTGATTATGAATTTAATTCGTTGGTAATCCAAAGGTAAACTGGAATGCAAATCGAAGAATTGTTTAGTGTTCTACCGGCAAACTATTCTCTTCCGGATCGAGAATTTGTTATGCGGGCCTATCGAGTGGCTGAGCAAGCTCACTCAGGGCAGATGCGCGCCTCTGGTGAACCTTATGTGACTCATTGTATTGCGGTTGCAAAAATATTGGCAGAAGAAATGTGCGCCCCGCCAATGGTTATCGCGGCGGGGTTGTTGCATGATACCGTCGAAGATACCGAAATTACCCTGGATGATCTGCGCCGCGACTTTGGGGATGATATTGCTAAATTGGTAGATTCGGTTACCAAACTCACGACCTTACCCCGAGTTTCGCGCGGGGATCAGCATGCTAACGATGAGCAAAAAGAACAAGAACAGCGGGAATTGGCCGCCCGTCGGGGGTTGATCGATCCTGAAGAAGAGGCTGAACAATTACTACGCCGCCGCCGCCATGATTTAGCCTCCGAAACCCTTCGGAAAACTTTTTTGGCCATGGCCGATGACCCCCGCGTAGTTTTGATCAAATTGTCTGATCGGTTGCATAATATGCGTACTTTGGGGCACATGCCCCCCCACAAGCAACGTCGGATTGCCACTGAAACGATGGATATTTTCGCGCCGTTGGCCAGTCGCTTGGGTATCTGGCAAATGAAATGGGGGTTGGAAGATCTTGCCTTTCGGTATATTGATCCTAAAACCTATCAGGAAATTGTCGCCGATTTAGCTGCGACCCGCGAAGGGCGCGAAGAGCGAATAGACGCAATTTCCGAGCGACTCACCACGGTATTAACCAAAGCGGGTTTAGAGGTGGATGTCTCGGGGCGTCCTAAGCATATTTACTCTATTTATCGAAAGATGAAGCGCAAAGGGATTCCCTTCGAAATGGTCCATGACATTCGGGGTGTCCGCCTAATTGTCCCAACTCAGGCGGATTGTTACCTGGCTCTAGGGGTTATTCACACCAACTGGACCCCCATTCCAGGGGAATTCGATGACTACATCGCTGCCCCAAAAGACAATTTCTATCGCTCCTTACACACCGCGGTTGTTTATGACGATGGCAAGACCCTCGAAGTTCAAATCCGCACCGAAGAGATGCACGAAAACGCCGAATATGGGATTGCGTCCCATTGGCGCTACAAAGAGTCTCGCACCCCTGACCCAGCCTATGATGAGCGGATGGTGTATTTGCGCCAATTGATGGAATGGCGCCAGGATGTAGAGGACGCCCAGGAATTCGTGGCGGTTATGAAGTCGGATGTGTTTGGCGATCGGGTTTATGTTTTTACGCCCGCCGGCGACATCATCGATTTGCCCGCGGGGTCTACGCCCATTGATTTCGCTTATCATGTTCATACCGAAATTGGGCACCGCTGTCGGGGTGCCAAAGTTGGTGGGAAATTAGTTTCGCTGGATTATCAACTCAAAACCGGTGATCAAATCGAAATCATCACTGCCAAACGCGGCGGGCCCAGCCGAGACTGGCTCAATCCCCATCTCGAATTGGTCAATACCCAACGGGCCAAAGCCAAAATCCGACGCTGGTTCAAACGGCAAGCCCGCGAGCAAAACGTTGGTCAGGGGAAAAACATGTTGGACCGTGAATTGCGCCGCCTGGGTGTCAGTGATGTCAACATGGAGCAAGTCGGCCGGCAATTTGACTTTAAAAATCTAGATGATTTTTACGGCGCGGTTGGCTGTGGTGATCTTCCAATTGGTAAGGTGGTGAACGAATTCACCCTGGAAGAAGAAGATGATGAAGAGTTTGATTTCCCGATAACCCCCTTGCCCGAAGTGCAGCGCCCGACTTCCGGGGATGTCACGGTTTTGGGGTTAGGGGGGTTGCTCAATAATATGGCGCGATGCTGTAATCCCACGCCGGGGGATGAAATCATTGGATACATTACCCGCGGCCGGGGAGCCACCATCCATCGCAAGGATTGCCCCAACGTTTTGCAGGTGCGGGATAAAGAACGATTAGCCGATGTCTCCTGGGGCGCGCCGACCAGCACATTTTCCGTACCGGTACGAGTTAAAGCCTATGATCGTTCGGGATTAATGCGCGACATTTCGAATTTATTGGCCGACGAAGATGTATCCATGTCAAAAGCGCGAGTGGATGTCAATCGTCGTAACCTGGCCGTATTTGACTTGAGTTTACAAGTCAAGGATGTCAGGCATTTGAGCCGGGTATTGGATCGGCTCGAACGGTTGTCTAACGTGGTTGAGGCCCGGCGGGTCCGACCCGGATGATAATTTGGAGTTGTCTTTGTCCAATCTAATATCAGTTGAAGAGGCCCGTCAATTTTTGGCGGCCAATTTTTCCCCCCTAAAAACTAAAACGATCCCCATCTCTCAGGCTTTCGGACGGGTGCTGGCCGAAGACCTGGTTGCCGGTGTCGAAATGCCAGCCTTCGATAATTCCAGTATGGATGGGTTCGCTTTGCGGGCTACGGATATTGTCACTGCCACGGTGGATAAGCCGATAACTTTAACCGTCTGCGGCGATATTCCGGCTGGAATCAATCCTGACTTCTCAGTAGAACCCGGGCAGGCCGCTCGGATTGTCACAGGGGCCGTAATGCCCCTGGGGGCCGATGCCGTCATTCCAGTCGAAGATACCCATTTAGGCCGCCTAGAACCCGATTCAGACCTGCCGGATACGGTACAGGTATTTCGTGCCGTGGATGACGGTGCCTATATCCGTCGCCAGGGAGAAGATATCCGGGTGGGGCAAGTTTTACTACCTGCACCGCGCTGCTTGTCTCCGCAAGACATTGGGGTGTTAGCCATGCAGGGCGTCCCCGTTGTGAATGTGATTCGCCGCCCTAAAATCGGATTACTTTCTTCGGGCGATGAATTGGTGCCGGTGGGGCAACCGCTTACCCCTGGGAAAATTTATGAATCCAACTCGTATGTTTTACAGGCGCTAATTCATGAGGGGGGGGCGGAGAGTATCTCCTTGGGGACCGGCGCTGACACTTTTATTGCAGTTCAAGCTCTTTTTGATCAGGCCGTAGCCCGCGACGTGGACTTGATTTTATCCTCCGCAGGGGTCAGCATGGGGGCTTACGATTATATTCGGACGGTGATCGAGGAAAATGGCGCGTTGAAACTGTGGCGGGTGAATATGCGTCCAGGCAAACCGTTAACCTTTGGCGATTACCGGGGGGTTCCGGTGATTGGTTTGCCGGGTAATCCAGTTTCGGCTTATGTGAGTTTCAGGGTGTTTGTAACCCCCATTCTCGAGAAGTTGAGGGGATTAATTCCTCAGCCCCCCCTAACGCATCCGGCGATATTAACCCATCCGATCGAATCTGACGGTCGAGAAAGCTACCTGCGAGCCCGAGTAACCCGGCGCGCGGGTCACTATCAGGCCGAATTGACGGGGCATCAGGGTTCAGGAAATTTATGGTCTTTATCTCAGGCCAATGCCTTGATTATTATCCCAGCCGCGGTAAAATCTCTACCGGCTGGGGCTGAAGTTCAGGCCTGGTTTATCTAAAATTCATAATAGGAGCAGTTCAACATGGATACAACCACCAAACGCACTATGATTTTGCGTCGGGTTTTGACCGTATTAGGTTTTATTGGTTTATTGGATTCGGTATATCTGGCTTATATCAAATTGGCAAATGCTACGGCCACTTGTGGTGGAATCGGCGATTGTGACGCGGTCAATTCGAGTAAATATGCCGAAATTTTTGGAATTCCGATTGCCCTGCTAGGGGCCGGCGCATATATTGCGATGCTGGTAATCCTGTATTTAGAACCCCGCAATAAATTCTGGACAGAAAATGGCCCCCTGGCGCTCTTTGTGCTGACCTTAAAAGGGGTCTTGTATTCGGCTTATTTGACTTATGTTGAAGTCGCGATCTTATTTGCAATTTGCCCTTACTGCGTATTATCTGCTATTATCTTGGTAGCAATGTTTGCTATTTCGGTATATCGCTATCTACAAGTTGATTGAATCAATTTGGGTTGGAGGTAGAACAAAATGGCGCGAATTCAATGTCGTTACACCGGTTGTGTTTATCTGGATGATAGTTTTTGTAGCGCGGCAACGATTCAGTTGGACCCGGACGAGGGTTGTTTGACCTTCGCCCGGCGCAGCCGTCAGGATTTCGATGATGACTGGGACGATGAAAATGATGATTTAGCTGATTTTCAGGATGAAGGCTACGACGATGATTGGCTGAATGATGATGATGACTTTGAGTATTAAGTGCGTGACGGTTTGAGTCTTGTATCAAACTAACAAGATTTACCGTCACGCCTGAGTAGTTTTCGGTTTGAACATGTATTTGGTTTCAAGTTCTTTCCAAAAACTGCTGAAATGACTTATCGAAGCTATCCAGAAAGTCGGAATTATCTAAGCAGTCAGACTCTTTAGACTATTTTGAGTTTTTAGACCCTTTAGACTTCTGAAATTTCTCCCCTCAACTTTTCTAACATCCCTAGCGTTTCCCGTTTACTCCCGGAGCCATCCTCGCCGCCCGGCCCAACACAGGCTGGGCAGCCATCCTGACACGTGCACTCGTTGGCTAGCTGGTAAGCATTTCGAATCAGATCAGAGTGAATTTCAAATAAACGCGCACTGAAACCAATTCCTCCGGGAACCCGTTCGTAAATGATCACCGTTGGTTCTCCAGCGGCCAGCGGGGATTGTGGGTCGTGATGTACCCCTAAATCGCGACGGTCACACATTAAGAATAGCGGAGCCATATGCCCTGTGATATACGCTAACCCGGCCAATCCACTCCGGATCCGGACCCGGCTCTCGACCCGGTGATGACAAGTTAGGCACAAGGTGACTAGATTTTCAAGCCGATTGGCTTCTTGGCGGGATGAAAAAGTGCGAAAAGGTTCAATATGGTGAACGTGATGGGCCTTTTGTTGCTCGATCAGCCCACAAACCTGGCAGGCGAATTGATCGCGTTCCCGCGCTAGAACCCGCTGACGAGACCACTCAGGGCCGTAATCGTTGGGATCATTGGTCCACAACCCGGCTGCTCGGAGTTGCTCCACGGTTTCTTTGTTCAGTGTGATCCAAAAACCAGTAGTGTGTAATTCGGTTGTGGGGAGGTCGAGTTCCTGGTAATCTAGGAGCTCATTTGTACCCCACCGGATTTTTTCAAAACCGACCACCTGGCTGGTAACCTTGATTTCTCCATGGGCGATCTCTGCCCCGGGAACCGCATTCGTCGCTAGAATTTCCACGGGAACCACCTCGCTTTCTTGGCGGCTCCGAGTGAAGTAATCAGCTACGATCGGCGCTAAAGTTACCAGCTGACGTTCGTGATTCAGGTCCTCAACAAAGTAAGTCTCACCTTGGTGTAAATATATGGCCCCCGGATGTACCATCCAATTGACGGAGGCCTCATCTACTTCGCCTAAACTGACGGCTTGATCACCATCTAAGCGTTGGAGGGAATAACGGACAGCCGAAGCAGACCGTAATGAAACTTCAGCCGCGGGATACTGATCTTGCATCCAGTAATATTTGTCTCTGGTTTTATGGAGTGCCCCGGTCTCTTGTAGATAATCCAAGAACGCGGTTGTTTCGGTGGGCGGCAAGCGACCAAATGTTTCCCCATCTGAGAAAGGTAGTTCGAACGCGGCGCACTTTAATTGGTGTAGCAGGATCAATAAATTATCTGGACTGAGCCGGGCATGTTCGGGAGATTGACTGAAGAAAAATTCTGGAAATTTTGCCAAAAACTGATCCAAGGGGCTGGCAGATGTGACTAGGATAGCCAACGATGGTTCAATGCCTCGCCCAGAACGTCCCGCTTGCTGCCAACTACCGGCTACGGTGCCTGGGTATCCGGCCAAAACCGCGGCCTGAAGCTGACCAATATCAATCCCAAGTTCCAGGGCAGTGGTAGCAAAAACTGCCATAATATCCCCGGATCGCAATCCGGCTTCGATTTCCCGGCGTTGGGCCGGTAAATACCCACTGCGATAGGCTCGAATGCGTGCCACCCAGGCCAACTCCATCTGACTGAGATTTCTTCTGAGTAATTCTACCGCTTGCCGGGTGCGCCCAAATATGATGGTTTGGATATTGGCCGTAAGCAGGTCACTGGCCAGCCGCTGCGTTTCGGGGAGTAACCCGGCTCGCAAACCTAATTCTGGGTCGATAATGGGGGGATTATAGACGACAAAGTGCTTTGGTCCCCGGGCTGCGCTGTCGGTCGTTATGGTGATTACCGGTTCTTCAATCAAAGTCTCAGCCAGTTCAGTTGGATTTCCAATCGTGGCCGACGTCAACATAAATTGGGGTTTCCGACCATAAAAAGCCGCAATCCGTTTTAGACGGCGCAAAACATTCGCCACTTGAGAACCAAAAACGCCGCGATAGGTATGCATTTCATCGATCACCACATAATGGAGTGAACTGAAGAATGCCTCCCACCGTGTGTGATGGGGCAGCATACCCGCATGCAGCATATCTGGGTTGGAGATCACAATCCGACTATTGCTGCGTATAGTCATCCTGGCACTGGGCGCGGTATCTCCATCATATGTGGCTGGCGAGATCGAGATTGAGGGGGAACTGCGCTGATATGCTGACAGGGCGGGGGTGCTCAGGAGGTGTGCAAAAATAAGATCCCATTTTTGAAATGGTCTGGAAGAATCGG
>CAYVQU010000097.1:0-19526 GCA_964453155.1 uncultured Anaerolineales bacterium
TTTGCTCAGTTTGGACTGGTTTACCATGTTCACCCCTTATTGTGAATAGACTCTTGTTTCGTTAAATTTTTGAGATGCTGATATATTTCGGGGGTATCAACATCCAACAGAATATCGGCATCTTCCCATTCCACTTTGGTAAAACCGAATTTAGCAAACAACTGGCGACCACCGGCATCTCCCTGCAAACTTTCTAGATCCTTAAAGGCGCTGCAATCAAATAAAACCGGATTCCCCCGTCGATTCGCGACCCAGGGGGCGACAATGGGGGCCAACGATTTGGCATGCTGTAATTTTAATTTCTGTACCAACGCAGTTGGAATTTGGGGCTGGTCAACCAAAAAAAAGATTGCTCCGCCAGTTTGGCGAGGCAGGGCCTTAATCCCGGCGCGCACCGAACTACTTTGTCCTTGAGCCCATTCGGAATTGTAGACAACCTCCACCGGCAAGTTTTCTAGCGACTTCTTCACATCTGCATGATAAGCCCCGCTAACCACTCTAACTGGGGAAAGACCGGCCGCCAGCGCCGTTTGGACCACATGGTTTACGAATGCTTTCCCCTCCCATTGCAACATTTGTTTTGGGCTACCGTACCGCTGTGCTGCACCAGCCGCTAAAACTATGCCAGCAATTGGTTCAAGAACTGCCAATGGTGTCAGCGATTTCTGTAAGTTTTGATGTGGATTATCGCCTGGTGGTTGATTATCAAATGAAGCCACCACTACCCCATCATAGCAATGCTGAATAGAATGGGCTAATTCGATTCCTAATTTCTGCAGTTGAGGGGTGTTGGCTTGGGTCAAAAAAGCAATTTTTCGAGCTTTGGGAGGGATGTTTTTCAATCCACCCGCGGGGTGACAAAGAACATTCGCTACAGCTTCAGGGGTGATCTGGTCTGCAAGGTTCATTCTGGCCAGTGAGGCAAATATTTCTGGGCGATGGACATATTGGGCAGACAAGGGTTTACGGATATGCTCTAATCCGGCGACGACTACGACGGTGTCACAAAATGGCGGTATGGGTGGTTCATGATCGGCGGGCGCTTTGAGACTCAACCGTCGGGACCCATCAGCTTCGATAAGCAGGGGTAACGAGTAATAGCCACAATAATCTCGCAACCAAGCCATGATATCAGCCGGAAGTCCGGCTATACGAGAATCTACCTCGGGGCCAGTTACTAAAATCACGCCAGATTTGGCAATCTCGTAAAGCTGGTTTGTATCTTCAAATGTCGAAATGCGAATATGTTGATCAGCTAATTGGGTTTGCTCAACAGCTAAATGAGCCGTTGCTGAAATGATCACAGGTGGGTTTATTTCGCGCGCCAACTGAAATAAGGTTGAGGTTTTGCCACCCGCCCCGACCAGGGCCAGGCGGGGATACTCAAAGAGGCGAAAGGCTTGCTTCAATTCCATATTTTGGCTCTGATATCAGGGTGGGATAAGAGTGCTTCGATAACGCCGCCCCCGATTGCCAACGATTTATCGGAAACTGTCACCGCCAGATGGGAATCATCACGCGGGTCAAGATCACCAATCTTCAATCCAGGTGAGACCGAAAACCCCGTGGGCAACATACCTCTCAGGATCCCATCGAACGGTGCCAAAATCAACTCGCCAGCAATACTCGCCAATTGCTCACCCATCTTTACCCTAGCGCCGATTTCGACGAACGTTGACAGTGTTCCAGCTTGAGGAGCCCGAATAACCCGACTTTGCCGGTATTTCCCAACCTTGCCGGGAACACCGGTGTTGGGTTCGGCCGCCCCCACCCACAGAACTCGGCCCAGGTTATGCCCCCGGTTGGTTTCGATCACTGCGTGGCAATTTTTACCAGCAACAAACCCTGGTCCCAGACCAATTACAAATGGCGCTGCCCACAACTTTCCAGCGGGAGCATATTGGTCTGGCGGTCGTTTTAGCATCCGGGCATCGACAACGGCCTGGACGTCGAATTCAGCTTCCTGAATGAGAGTTCCATCAGGATCAACCAAGATCGGAATATTGCCGCAAGACAATTCTTCGAGGGCAGCAGTTGCATTGGGTACTTTACGGCCTAAAACCCCTTCCACAGAGATCGCTTGGGAAGAAATTGCTTCGGAAAACGAAACTTTGCGGCGAACCGCCAGAGGTTGTGCCAGTTCGCTAATGACAACTTTGACACCAATTCGATGTAACCTTAAAGCCACGCCGGAAGCCAAATCACCGCCTCCGCGCAATAAAATCACCGATAATCGATTTGGTAGAGGTTTGGCTTTTGACATAAAATAACGAATGATCAAATTGATTGTAGGAAACAATTATGACTCTTTGAGAACTGCGGTGCCAGAGCAGTTCCCCGGAAACCTTGAAACTAATTGCACCAGCGATGTAATCGAGTGAAAGTTTCCGGGGAACTTTCACTCCATCCACGCTCAGAGAGCCCCAATTATTCCAGATGATGTTCTTTGGGCGGCAAAATCACAATGGTCATCCAGAAACTTTCAATCGAATTGACGACATTGATGAATTGATCCAGATCAACCGGTTTGGTAATATAGCAATTGGCGTGTAGATTGTAAGTTTTTAGAATATCTTCTTCGGCTTTGGAGGTCGTCAAAACCACAACGGGGATGCGCTTAAGGTCATCATCGGCTTTAATTTCAGATAATAATTCCCGGCCATCCATTTTCGGCATATTGAGGTCTAATAATATCAAATCTGGGCGGATTTGATCCGCGTATTGGCCCTCCCGGCGCAGGTAAGCCAGCGCCTCCACGCCATCCATCACAACATGTAGATTATTACTCACTTTACCCTCTTGCAGGGCTTCCTGGGTGAGACGGACATCCCCAGGGTTATCTTCTACCAGTAGGATTTCAATTGGTCGACCTATTTTTACACCCATTTCAGATTCCTTTCGATAATTCTGGGCCAGAATTTTTTGGTATTGAGAAAGCAAAGGTTGATCCATCGCCAGGTTGGGATTCAACCCAAATTTGGCCGCCATGCCGTTCGACGATCCGTTTACAGATTGCCAATCCCATCCCGGCCCCGGCATATTCATCCCGAGTGTGCAGGCGCTGGAAAATCCCAAAAATGCGCTCCTGGTTTTTGGGGTTGATGCCTATGCCATTATCTTTGACCAGGAACACCCACTGAGCATCTTCATCCCTGGCTGAGATTTCAATCTGGGGAATATCATCTTCATGATATTTAAGTCCATTGGCAATGAGATTTTGGAATACCTGCCCAATTTGCGATTCATCTGCAAAAAAAGTGGGCAGGGGTAGAACTTCAACTTGGGCACCCGCCTCGGCAATGACGACCTGCAAATTACGTAAAACCTTCTCTAATATCGCGGGGCCAGAGACAAGCTTGTAAGCGTCTTTTTGGGTACTGACCCGGGAAAATTCTAACAATCCTTCAATCATAATTTTCATGCGGTCGGCCCCATCGACCGCGAAAGCGATATACTCTTTGGCATTTTCATCCAGGTCGGCAGCATAGCGTCGTTCCAATAATTTCAAGAAGCTGGTGACCATCCGCAGAGGTTCCTTCAGATCATGAGAAATCGCGTAGGCAAACTGCTGCAAATCCTGATTAGAGCGGGTTAAGGCTTCGTTTAAGCGCGCCTGTTCTTGGTTGGCAAGCCGCAAAGCCTTCTCGGTATTTTTGATCCGCAGCAAGGCCTCAACCCGGGCGAGGATTTCCCGATTGGAGGCCGGCCGGACCAGATAACCTTCGGCGCCGAGTTCCAACCCTTTAGATTGGTTGGCCGCATCGATTTTGTTACCCGATAAAAACATAACATAAACATCGGCGGTGTGGGGGTCAGATTTAATTTGTTCACAGACAAGAAATCCATTGGTGTCGGGCAACATGACATCTAGCAATACCAAATCGGGCATGATCTCACGAACCAACTGGAGGCATTTTCCACCTGTGTCGGCGCCAAATACTTCATAACCGTTCCGCTGCAACAAACGAGTAGTAGCTTGCAACAATTCTGGTTTATCTTCAACGATCAGAATTTTCGAGTTGGTTTTCATTTCTAACCTTGATCTCCGTCCTCTGGCTGACTGGCAACCGTTTCCAGGATGGGGAGTGTAAATTTAAAAGTAGCCCCTTCGCCCGGCGCTGATTCCGCCCAAATCCGGCCACCATGCCGCTCAATGATGCGTTTACTGATCGCCAACCCGATTCCGGTCCCAGAATATTCATTTTTACCATGCAAACGTTGGAAGATGACAAAAATGCGTTCGGCAAACTGCTGATCAAACCCAATCCCATTATCCCTGACCGCAATTTCCCAGACAGCAGCCTGCTGATGGACTGTGATAGAAATCTCTGGGGTTGTATCCGGTTGACTGAATTTGATGGCATTACCTATCAGGTTTTGGAATAGCTGCAGCATTTGGGTTTCGTCAGAATAAATCGTTGGCAGGGAGTCAATTGAGATCACCGCACCGCTTTCGATAATCGCCGAATTCAAATTCGACTGGACCTGTTCAAGGACTGCGTTGAGATTGGTAGTTCTAAACGGGTTACCGCGCATCCCCACCCGAGAATAAGCCAATAAATCATTGATCAACCGTTTCATGCGAGTGGCCCCATCAACCGCGAAACCGATAAAATCTTTAGCATCCTCCCCCAATTTCGCCCCATAACGCCTTTCGAGCAATTGCAGATAGCTGGCTACCATCCTCAATGGCTCTTGCAAGTCATGGGAGGCGACATAGGCAAATTGTTCTAGCTCTTGATTGGAGCGCTCGAGTTCTTGGGTTCTTTTGGCCAGGGCATCATCTGCCAATTTTCGTTCCGAAATATCGAAACCGGTGCCGATCAAAAAGAGACGATCATCAATTAGCGTTCGATAGCCGGTTAAATAGAAAGGAATTTCGCGTCCACTTTTGGTGGCGAAGTAACCTTCAACATCCGATATCCCGGTGTAAAATGCCATTTGAATCCGGGCTTCCACCTGGTGCCGGTCTGACTCTCGAAAGAACGCCAGGGGATTCATTTGGGCAATCTCATCATCGGAATATTCAGAAAAAGTGGATAAATTCTTATTCCAGCGCACAAATCGCCCCTCATCATCAAAAACGTAAAAAATTCCCGGGATGCTGTTGATGATGGTATCGGTGAAAGTTTTCTCCAGGATCAAAGATTCCTCAACCCGCACCCGTTCAACAATTTCTGCAGTTAAATCGCGATTAGCCTGTTCCGCTCTCTGCCGGGCCTCATCCACATCTATCATGATATTCATCGTAGCAATTTGGGCTGCTTGCAACTCTTCGGCGGTTTGCTCAGCATTGTGACGGGCTTCATCGGCATCTTCCATCATGCTAAGTGTTGCAAGTTGTGCCAGCTTCAAATCACGAGTTCTTTCTTCGACCTGAGATTCCAGCGAGTCAAATGTATCTTCGAGTTGGGTTGCCATGCTATTGAAGGCAACTGCCAAGGCCCCAAGTTCATCATCTCGTTTTTGTCGCACCCTTTGGGACAAATTACCACTTGTAATTTCAGTCGCGGCTACCGCCAGGGATTCAATTGGACGAATAACTTGTCGCATTACGAGCATACCCAAAACTGTGGTCGCGACTAAAGCCGTGAGAATGAGCGTGCTCACGCCAGCCACCAGTCGTAAGGTTAAATCCAGAGCGGAAGTGATCGAGCGCTCCGAGATTGCCAGCCAAGCAATCTCTCCCAACCTAATCTCTGCCAACCCTAGAATTACCGGGGTTCCAGCTAATCCAAAATCAATTCCGCTATTCTGAGGCGGAGAAAAATTTGTTCCCCGAAAAACCAGGGACGGATTGCGATGCGCAATGAGATCATTCTCGGCTCCGAGGATGTAAACATTGTCGGTTATCTGGTCACTGGCCTCGGTAACAACCGCTTGCATGGATTTCAAATTTACCCTGGCACCCAAACCATGGGTTACCTCCCCGGTCCGGACATCTTTTATGGCGACCATAATCGTCATAAAAGGTTCCCCGGTTTCAGGATGAAAATAGACGGGACTATAACTCGTCCCACCGGTTTCTAGCGGATTTAAATCAGTGGATGCACTCCATTTATTTTCGGCTCCTAAGGGCGTTAAAAAACTCCGCTGAGACACACCCCCCAGATGTTGTTGGTTGATATCGATCAGATAAATATCTTCGTAAACGTAATTATGTTTTAGTAGCAAATTTAAATTTGTTTCTAATTGTTCCGGAGTGAGCGCCTTTAAATCATTTAACTCGGTAGTCAGACGCAGTTCATCTTCAATCGTCAAAATAAAATTTTGGACAAGTTCAGCTTTGTGTTGTGCTAGTTCTGTCTGATGTTCAATGGCATGATCCCGTTGCGACCGATAGCTGTACCAGGAAATTAACACCCCCGATACTAATACGGGTACGACCGTAAATAATAGGAATAAAAAGATGAAACGGCTGCGAATACTTTTATTCACGCCAATCACTCCGGATAGATAATATCATCGGCTTGCTTGAGGAATTCTTCGGGGATCTCAAAACCAATTACTTGGGCATACGCTAGGTTGAAGCCTAGATAGAATTCACCCGTTTCTACGGGTAAGTCACGCGCCGGAGTCCCCGAAAAGACCAACACCGCCAATCGGCTGGCTTGCTTGCCAATCTGGTAGAGGTCAATACCATATGACATAAAAAATCCAGCCTTGTAAAAGGGACCTGGAGCGATCGCAGGAATATTGAGAGCCTGCCCGGCGGCCAGATATTGCGCGGCATGTTGCACCAGGAATCCGGAGGGCAGCATCATAATGGCATCCACCTCGGCAGGAACTTTCTCCAAGGCCACTTCAAGTTCAGCAGTAGATTGAGTATCTACTGTGATCAACTCGACATTCAATTCTGCCGCGGCGGCTGTGAGATCTTCCAGGCTTTGCACAGCAGCATTATCGAGTGAATTGTAGGGTACAAAGATCACCCGCGTATCAGGTGCAACTTTCAGATGCCATTCCAGCAGCTTGGGGATATAGCCGCCATCCCGGATGCCGGTGATGTTGGACCCCGGGGAAGTCAAACTATCAACGACCTCAGAACGAACCGGGTTATACACCGGCGCAAAGATGACGGGAATATCGGTAGCTGAGGCGGCCTGTTTCACCACTAGCGTGGCGGGGGTCGTTAGCGATAGAATTAAATCGACATCCTGAGCTAAAATATTTTGGGTTGCCGCTGCTAAACCCGCCATATCGCCGACGGGACCATCATAAATAAAGGTTACCTGTTCCCCCTCAATATATCCAGCTTCAGCCAGGCCATCCTTGAATCCCTGAAAAGTCGATTCTAAGGTGGGACTAAAATTGATCACCCCAATGGTGTAGGTTTCAACATCTGCGGCCCGGCAACTGAATAGCCCGCCGATCAAAATAAGTATCACCAGGAGGAACTTTGGTTTTCTCATATCATCACATCCTATTCCGATTCTGACGGTTACTTATTCGCCAGCAAAGGTGATATCGTAGGGTCCCTCCCGCCCTAACTCTTGGGCCAACGCGTTCACTTCGCGTTTGAGTTCAATCATCCGCTGCTCGCGTCCAATGGCCATGTGATTAAATTTTTCTAACTGCTGGTTGGTTTTCTCAACTTCTTTGGTATAAGCTAGAAATTCATCATCCCGGCGCTTACGATCGGTAATATCGCGAATCACACCAAGAACAAACGCCCCGTCTCCGCGGCCGCCGTTAGCAAGAGAAATCTCAATCACAAACTCTTCGCCATCGGCCCGAACCGCTGGGACTTCGATGGTTTTGCCGATCACGCCATTGGGTTTGCCCGTCTGGAAATAACTGGTGACATCCAGTCCATGCTGATGACGGTACGATGGGGGCATCAATGCGACAACTGACTGCCCCAATATATTTTCGGCCTGACAACCAAATATTTTTTCCGCGGCTGGATTGAACAATGTGATTATCCCCTCCGGATCGATGACGACCATCGCATCTTTGCTGGCATCAATAATGGTCATCAGCCGTTCCTCACGATCGCGCAGGGTAGATTCTTGGCGTTTATGATCTGCCAACATTACACGAAAATCGTCCACCATTAAACGGATACCAACCAATAAAGGGGTAAATTCATCTTCTTCATCCGGAATCGAAATCGTTTCTAAAAAATCACCCCTGGCATAATTCTGCAAAAATGGGATTAGTGCTTGTAAACGTTGGCGGACATAACCCTGATATTCTTGGAAGTTAGATTTATCCATATTGTTTTTCCTGTAGCGAAGCGAGGGCTTCATCTATTGTTGCAAAATAGGGTTGATTCGTTTGTCTAGCAGCCATTGAGATAATGTTGGCAACCGTCCGAAAAATAGGTGAGGCATCCCAAAACGCATATTTCCGAATGCTGGGAAAACCTGAATGACCCCAATGCCACGCGCCAGGACCAACTTCAGGTCGAAATTCCAAACCACACGCTGAACTTGGCTATGATCCATCAGTTTGCTCCTCCAAATAGGTCATCGGATAAGCTGGATCCCGGCCAAGTTCTGTGAGTAAGGTGTTAACTTTTTGTTTTAGTTCGATAACCCGTTGTTCGCGGCCCATAGCCAAGCGATTAAATCGTTCCAGTTCTGCCATTCGAGTGGCTAGCTCCTGTTCGGCCCGTTTTCGATCCGAAATGTCGCGGTTTACCGCGACAACTGCTGAAATCGAACCCGCCTCATCTCGAATCGCATTTACGGCGGTGTGGACACTGAGGGTTAAACCATCTTTACATTGGTGAATGGCTTCCCCAGAAAAAGACCCTGTCTCCAAAAATTCGGCCACAACCGTATCTCGAGTTAGATTTACATAATCCGGCTGGATAATGTCTACGAATGACTTCCCAATTACCTCATCGGCCTGCCAACCGTACATTGTTTCGGCCGACTTATTCCAACTTTGAATCACAAAATTTGGATCCGCCGAAATGATGGCATCAGACACGCCTTTCAAAATCTCAGCCTGATAGCGAATATGACTGGTAATTTCCCGTCGCTCACGGATATCTCGGATAAATACCAAAACTGCATTTTCACCTTGGTATTGGAATAGGTTGGCATTAATCTCCACGGGGAGGCGTTGTCCATCTTTTAATATGAGTTCGGAATCATAAATCGAAGGGACTGCCTTGCCCGCCATCCTTTTTTCATATTTATCGCTCATCTCTGCAACCCGCTCTGGAGGGACCAACTTCATGAAGTCTAACCCTATTAAATCACTGATTTCATATCCGAGCAGATCAGCAAATTGTTGGTTGACAAACCGAATCATTTTCTCCTGCGCAATGATGATCCCATCACTGGCACTCTCAACTAGGGCCCGATATTTCTCTTCACTAATGCGCAAAGCCTGATCTGCTCTTTTTCGATTGATAATCGCGGTTAACTGGCTGGCGACGGCTGCAAAGCGCCCTAATTCAGCAGCCGTAAATGGCGTAGTACGCGATAATTCAATAATGCCGATCGGGCGATTTTCATAATATAAGGGGACAATGATGAGTGAGAAAATATTTATGATTTTTTGAATGCGCGGGATCATTCTTTGGATTAATTTTCGGATCCCAAACGGCAGTGAGGCGGCCTGAGCAAATTCATTGATTATTTCCTGAATTTCGGCTTGATCACTGGTCATATAAGGGACCTTATCCCGCAGAATGCGGGAGTAATGACTATCGGAAACCAGGGATATCTCCACGGTAGGGATTGGACGCCGAATGAGCTTCTCAATCTGTTGAGTTACTTCTGGTTTGAGATTAGGATTCAACAAGCGCAAGGTTTGTCCGTTATTTTCGAGCGAATAAATTGAAGCTGAAACGGAATGAAATATTTCCGCGGCCTCGACAGCTAACAGCGCCGATATCGCGGTAAGCGTTTCACCCTGCAAACTGGCTTCGGTAATGCGGTTGATCAAAGTAAGGTCCCGGGTTCGAGCTTCTAGTTGGGCGGTCCTTTCAGCGACGGTCACTTCCAATTTTTTGGCGCGCTCCACATTGGCTTCATATAAACGGGTATTTTCCAAGGCGATCGAGGCCTGATTGGCAAAAACTGTCATGGGTGGGATATCATCTGGAGATAATTTCGATCCGGTAACGAGCAACAATCCCATAACTTCAACATCAATTATTAAGGGTGCCATAATGGCGCGCTCAATTCCTAATAGTTTCGCCACCTGGCCGACCAACGGCCGCAGCATTTTAGGAAAAGCCTCTTCCATTGCCGCCAATGGTTCATCATCAAAAATAATTTCACCCTGTTTGATAAACTCTTCAAACCAGGTTCCGGACAGAGGAAATTGGTGTCCAATAACAGCGAGACCAACCAATTTCTCTGCAGCCTGAATCGCTTCAGCCGCATACGTCGTATGCACAATTTCTAACGATTGACGATCATCTGAAACTAAAAAAACCTGAGAATCGAAATCGAGTTTCCTTAATTCATCCCCCAAAATTCGATAAACATCGGTTGAGGACGAGGCCCGCTGCACCTGTTGCGAGGCCTGACTGAGGGCATATAACAACTGCTGGTTGTAATCGACCTCCTTAAGGGCCATCGTCAAAACCCGCTCATTGTTGATCTGTTCTGATATGTCGGTGATCACATCCGCGATGAATTGGGGCTGACCATCAGGCCCCAGAATGAGAAAATAACTCTCAGATACCGCAATCCGATCTCCAACCGTGGATAACAACTCGGTTGTGCCGGTCCAATGCCCCGTTTTCATAACCAATGGTAAGACTGTATCTCGGATCAAGTCTTGATATTCGGCTGGATAATACTTCGCGAGGGGTTGCCCTTGAACGGCTGCCAGATCTTCTTCAGCAATCATTTTCAATAGCGCAGGATTGACGTAATGGATCAATCCGTCCAGGGTCGCGATGCCAAATCCTTGATTGGAGGCCTCAAGAAACTGCTGAAATATTGGGGACGGAGCGGTGAAAATATTAGCCATCATAATCAAAAAGCTGTGGGGGTAATTCCTGGATCATATCTAAAAAGGCGTTCACAACCTGCGGATCGAAGTGCGAACCAGACTGCTTCTGAATATGGGCAATTGTTTTTTCGAGCGACCAGGCTTTTCGGTAGGGGCGATCAGAACGCAAGGCATCCCAAACATCCACAATGGCAAAGATTCGGGCGGGGAGTGGGATCTGGTCGCCGCTCAGACCTTGGGGATAGCCGCTACCATCCCAGCGTTCGTGGTGGTAATGAGGGATATCCAACGCCGGGCGCAAATAACTGATCGCACTTAACCACTCGTAGGCATATACCGGATGAAGGCGCATAATTTCCCATTCTTCATCGTTAAGCGGTCCCGGTTTTTGCAAGATCTGATCTGGAATACCCATTTTGCCAACATCGTGGAGTAACGCGCCCCGGCGTACATGGACGATGTCTTCTCGGGAGATGGCTAAAGCCTGGCTCAGCCTAAGCGTCAAATCGACCACCCGCCGGGCATGGCCTTCGGTTTCGCGATCGCGTAACTCTAAGGCTTTCGCCCACCCTTCGAGGGTGGTGTCATAGGCCATCGAGATTTCAGCATGGGAGCGCTGCAAATTTTCAAACATCGTGGCGTTATCGACCGCGATGGCTGTTTGGGTCGAGACGGTATTGGCATAGTTTTCCCACTCGGAATCAAACTCAAAAACCTGGCGACTAAATACTTCCATGACCCCTTTTACCTGGCCCTTGGCAGCCAATGGCGTTATATAACAACTTTGAAAACCCTCCCGGGCCAAAATTGTGGTACGGATGAGCGGCAGATCACTCTGAGAAAAATCTGGAACTGCCACAACCTGCCCGGTTTTGGCTGCAATCCCGGCCAATCCTTCGCCAACTTTTACCGAAAAATGATCGATTTCGGAGGAACGGAACCCAATACTTATGGTGGGTTTCAGGGTGTACAAATAGGGTTCCAGCAGCAAGATATTAACGGCATCCATCTGCAATTGGGTTAGCACCTGTTTGGCAATCACATCTAATGTGACACTGATATCCATACTGCCCGTAATTGCCAGGTCAATTTGGCGCAATGATTCAAGGAAGGAAAGCTGCTGTTGCTGACGTTCATAAAGATAGGCGTTATCTAAAGACAACGCGGCGCGTTCGGCAAACACCGCTATAATGCGTTCATCATCTTCAGAAAACGCGTCGATCTCCCGGCTTTGGAAATCAATGACCCCGATCGTCCGCCCCCCCACCTGGAGAGGGACAACCATCTCGGACCGCGCTTCCCTCCAATTGGGGACATAATCGGGTTGCAGGGTTACATCCGAAACATTGATGATCCGCCCTTCGCGAATGGCAGTGGGAACCAAACCATCACCATCTAATCTCAACTTGTCGGCATAGAGCAAATCGGATACATAAGGGCCGGCCATCGCAATGCGATCGAGATCCTTTTTCCCTGGTTGAACCAAAATAAGACTGCAGTTCGATTGCCCAAAATCGGTACGAACAGTTTCAACAATGGCTTGCCCTAAAGCATCTGGATCTGAGGAGGATAAAGTTAATAATGTACCTGATGCCTGATACAACCGGTCAAGTTCTGCCGCGCGTTGTTGGGTCTCGGAGTAAAGCCTGGCGTTCTCCATAGCAATCGCTAATTGGTGGGCCAGGGCTTGCAAAGGTTCGATATGCAGATCGCTAAAATGCCCCGCCACACTATGATCCAAATTTAAAAACCCAAATATTTTGCGATCTTTTTGAACGGGTACGCCCAAATAAGAATGGATCCACTCTGACTGAGGGAATACAACCCAATCGTCTGAAAGATGCGTGTCCGATATGACTAGGGGTTGCCTGGTAGCCATCATGAGGGAGTAAACGCGTGAACTTTCTACCTCCAGTACAAAATCCTCTAGCCAGGCGCTATCGCCATAGATCTCGTAATCACGATGTCGAATAACGCGGGCCTGTCCATTTTCTAGGAGCATCACACTGGAAGCATCATGGGGGATGATCCGGGCAATATTCTGGAGCAGTTGTTCCATAATCAAATCAAAAGATAGGCTGCTGTTCATTGCCAGGGCGCTATCTCGGAGCGTTTCGGCCATCAATCGTTGCTCGCGTTCCGCCTGCCGGTTGCGGATCTGCTCGATAGCGGTTGCTAACTGCCCGGCAACTGTCTTGAGCAGTCGTTCATCCCCGTCGGTAAAAGCTGCAGGTTTTTTACTCTCAGCGTTGATCACCCCGATGATCCGACCGGTAACTGTCAACGGAACACAAATATTTGATTGGATCCCATGAGTGGCCTCGATATATTCGGGGATCTGGCTAACGTCTGGAATTCGTCGGGAATGGCCCGTAGTGACTACCGACCCCACAATCCCATCTTCAACTGAGATGGGACCAGGCCACCTACCGGGGGCAATCCCTTTATACGAGGGATGCAAATCCAAGTATTTTCCACTCTGATCCAGCAGCAGAATGCCAAAATGATCCGAATAAAAACTCTCGCCAATGATCTCGGTGACTTGTGAAATCAGTTCATCTTCATCCGTGGCCTCTACACCGGCATTTGCAACATAATTTAAAACCCAGAGTTGGTCTAGTTGGCGATGGAGGGTATCTTCAGCTTGTTTACGGGCGGTGATATCTTGTTTGATGGCAATGAATTGGGTCACATCACCGGCGGCATCGATCAGGGGGGTGATCGTCATTTCTTCGACATATATGCTGCCATTTTTATGCCGGTTGGTCAGCGTCCCCTGCCAGACCATCCCATTCAAGACTGTTTCCCACAGGCCTTGATAAAATTCGGCCTTCTGCTCACTAGATTTGAGAATATTGGCCTTCTCACCGATCGCTTCATCCGGGTCATACCCTGTCAGGTCCGTAAAGGCCGGGTTAACCCATAATATGACAGATTCCCGATCCGTGATCATAATGGCATTGGCGGCGGCATCCAACGCGGCGGCCTGCAAGCGAACCTGCCGTTCAGCCTCGACCTGGCCAGTGATATCTTCGGCGGTGCCTTCATAATAAAGAATAGTGCCATCTACGCTTTTGATCGCTTTGGCACTCTCGCGCACAAAAATGAGTGAATCATCATGCCGCTGCCAGGCAGCTTCAAACCCCACCACCTGCCCATCACGCGCCATTAAATCTTTGAATTTCTGGCGGGCTTGCGGGTAAACGTATCCTGTTTCTTCCAGGTTGCGGTCAGCTAGCTCCTCCAATGAAGCGAACCCCATCATGGTTACCAGGGCATTATTTGCGAACCGGATTTCACCGTTAGGGGTCGTGCGATACATCCCAATGGCGACATTGTTGAAAATGCTTTGCAAACGGGCCTCACGTCGTTGCAGTTCGCTAGCAAATTGCACATTTTGAACTTTCAGATGTTGGCGTTCAATGGCATACTGCACCGACCGGCTTAGGAGGGCTTCATCAAAGGTGCCTTTGGTGAGATAATCTTGCGCACCAAGTTGTAAGGCTCTGAGCGCCACATCCTGATCATCCAAACCGGTCATCACCACGATGGGGATATCGGGATTGACATTCATCACCTTTTCTAAGGTTTGCAATCCCTGACTATCGGGCAATGATAAATCTAACAGGATTAGCGTGAAGGGTTTTTCTTGAAGATTCGCTAAAGTAGCCGCCAACGTTTCAGCCCAAATGACATCATATTCGGTGGGGATATCTTTGATGAACTCTTCAACCAACCGGGCATCTCCCGGATTATCTTCGACGAGTAAAATCTGATTTAGGGGGAAACTGGCATCTTTAGGGTATTTCTCTGCAATGAGATCATCCAGGTTAATGAAGGAGGTCAACGCATCATCCACCAAGATATCCAAAGACCCTTGCCGTTTTTCCTTCTTTTGAACATACATAGCGGCATCGGCTTCTTGCATCAACAAGTGAAATTCTTTGGGATTATCAGGCACCCATTCAGATATGCCGACACTGAGGCTGAGGCGAAAAACCCCCTCTCCGGCCCGATTAAACGTTTCGAGGTTGGTACTCAACCGATTAAGCAAGACCTTAATATCATTGCGCTGAGTCTCAACCGCCAAAACCGAAAACTCATCTCCGCCAACCCGCCCCAGAATATCGGAGTTGCGAAAAGATTGCCGCAGGATTATAGCGACGGACTGCAAAGCCTGATCTCCAGCCTGATGACCGTGCGCGTCATTGATCTTTTTTAAGCCATCGAGATCAATAAACAAATATATCAACTTCTTCTGAGTCCGCTGGGCCAGCCGAACTTGCTGTTCAGAAATAGTGGTGAATCCCCGCCGGTTATAAAGACCAGTGAGATCATCGGTGATAGAGGTTTCGATCAGTTGTTTTTGGAGTTGATGTCGCTCTAAGGCGTGGGAAATTGAGCGGGAAAGGAGGGTGGGGCCCAATTCATCCTTAGGGATATAGTCCTGGGCTCCAGCCTTAAGTGCTTTGAGTGCTAAATCCCGGTCTTCATTGCCGGTCAGGATGATGATTGGCGTATCAAAGGCCAGCTCACGCACTTTTTCGAACGATTCCCACCCTAAGCTATCCGGCAAGGTTAAATCCAACAGGATCAAATCATAAGTGTTTTCGACCAGACTTGCCAGAGAGTCCTGCAATTTTTGGCGATGTGTAATTTCAGTTGCGATGGACTCGTTATCCACCAGCATCTCCTGAAGCAGAAGTGCATCGCCAGCGTTGTCTTCAATCAACAACAAATGGACCATAAAATTTTCACCTTGCCTTGGGCAATTCTGGGATAGAGAACCAGAATTTCACAATTCCTTGGACATTCGATTTAAATTCAGACCATTCAACCGGTTTCTGGACGAAGCTATTAGCATACGATTGATAGCTTTGAATCACATCCGCGTCATCTGAAGAGCTAGAGAATACGACCACCGGTATTCGGCTAAGGTTAGGATCGTTTTTAACAGCCTTCAACATGGCATGCCCATCCATGACCGGCATATTCAAGTCCATAATGATCAGGTTGGGTATTGGTTGGTTTACTTGAGGATCTTCCTGGCGGAGAAATTGGAGGGCCTCCTGACCATTATGGACGACAAACAGGCGGTGGGGGATGTCTACCTCTTTGAGCGCTTCTTGCGTTAACAATATATCACGGGGGTCGTCGTCCACCAACAGGATATCTACGGGGGTATTCGAAAGGGTATAGTCCATCAGGCCTCCTCAGAATCCATTCAGGCAACTGCAGGATTATCCAAAAATGGGGAAATTGCGGGAATTAGATCGGTATACATCTGCCGCTTGATCACATACCCATCCGCACCCGCTTCTTGCGCCGAGTTGCGGTACCGGGGATCTTCTTGCACGGTCAGCATGATAACTCTGATGTGGGGATGAGTGGTTTTCAACTGTTTCGTCGTTTCAATCCCGTTCATCACCGGTAAGTGAACATCCATCAATACTAATTCAGGAGCCTGCTCTTGGCAGATTTCCAAGGCAGTTTCACCGCTGCTGGCTTCCAAAAGATCAATTTTTGGGAATTTATTTGATAACCATTGTCGCAGCGTCCGGCGGATAACATGATGATCATCTACAATAAGAATGGTATTTTTTTTTGAAGTGGTAGAGGGCATTGTATTTTCCTTGGTTATTGAAGTTAGAAACCTTTTCAGGTATTAACATCATATTCCGAAATGGAAAATCTGTATGTCAAGCAAGTTAGATGATTCGTGTCGTGCGAGTTAGACGGTGATAGAGATTTCAAGCTAGATAGTTGGTTGGCATTCGGGTTACTACCCACTACCCACTACCCACTACCCACTACCCACTACCCACTACTTTATACTAACCGGTTCTCGATTGCGAACTTGACCAGACTCGGCACATCGCTGACCCCCAACTTTTTCATCAGGCGGCTGCGGTAGGTATTGACAGTGCTGGCCGACAGATGCAGGATCGCGGCAATTTCGGCACTGGTTTTGGCCTCAACTACCAACTGCAACACCTGGCGTTCGCGGTCACTCAGATCACGCAGAGGTGAAGCTTGATTTTCGCTGCGAGCCCGATCCTCAAGGTAACCATCGAGGATCGTTTCCGTTATTTGCTGGCTCAAATACCTCTCGCCGCGGTGCACCGCCCGGATGGCATCGACTACTTCGAGGCCAGAGGAGTCTTTGAGTAAATACCCCCTGGCTCCGGCCTTCATGGCCTGGTAGATGTGTTCGTTAGTAGCATACATCGAGAGGATGATGATCTCAATCTCCGGGTAGGCCACCCGGATTTGGCGACCAGCTTCAATCCCGTTGAGGGTCGGCATGTTGATATCCAATACTGCGATGTCGGGGCGAAGTTGACGCGCAGCCTCCAAAGCTTGTAGCCCATCTTCTTCGGCGGCAACCACCTGAATATCAGGATGGTTGCCCAATATGGCTGCCAAACCATCGCGGATCACTTTATGATCATCGGCTAATAAAACCCTAATCGGCATGAGTAGCTCTCGGTATTTGAATTTTGATTTGGGTCCCCTGCCCAATTTGCGAATCAATCTGCACGGTACCGCCAACAACGGTTGCTCTTTCGCGCATATTTTCCAGCCCCCAGCCGCGCCGTTGGGTTGGGTCTCGGAGGGCGGTCAGATTAAAACCACCCCCGTCATCTTGGATACTCAAAAAAACTGCGTTATTCGTCTCTTTCAAAGTGATCGTCACCTGCTCAGCCCCTGAATGTCGGGCGATATTGGTCAACGCTTCTTGCGTGATGCGGAAAAATGCAATTTCTTGATTGGCGGGTAACCGGGGTTCGAGCGCCGGGCCGATAACCTGGGTTTTGATCTGGGTCCGGGTGCTGAAGCGATCCGTCATCCAATGGAGGGCCGCCTGGAGGCCGTAATCGTCCAAGATTGAAGGGCGCAGGTCATCCATCACACCCCGAATTCCTTGCGATATTTCAGCCACCACATGAATTGATTGCTCTAATTGATCCAACAAGGCTTCTTTCTCGCCGGTTTGCAAACTATCTTGCAGCATATTGAGATTGAAACTCAACACTGCCAGAGACTGCCCCACCTGATCATGAAGTTCGCGGGCCAAACGTAGCCGTTCGGCCTCTTCGGTTTCAGCCAGGCGGACGGTCAAGGACCATAAATCTTGCGTGCGTTGGTGTAAGGCCTTTTGTGTCTGAGCGTTTTTCAACGCAATTGCAACCTGATTCGAGAACGCCATCAGCCAATCGATATGTTTTTGCTCAAAAAAATCAGGGGTCGAATGATCCAGATTTAGGAATCCGATCACCTCCCCATTTTCAAAGACAACCGGCGCCGCGGCATAAGACCGGATCCATTCGCCACCTTCAATGATCTCCCAATTGGGGGAGGTATGGGTATCGTTGATTTTGGCGGGTTGCCTGGTCGTAAGCATCCGCGCCAAATTGGGTCGCTCATCAATGCTAAAACTCAACTTATCCCAGGTTTCCCAATCCTTTTCCTCATAACCACGATGGCGCACGATGGAAACCGAATCGTTCACAATGAGCATAAAGTTGACGGCGTCGGCGGTCAACACCTGCCCAACATTTTCTAGAATTCGGTCGAGAACTTGATCAAACTCGAGGGTGCTGCTGAGGGCCAGGGCTGTATCTTGAAGCGCTTCGGCCACCTGGAACATTTCGCGCTCCTGCTCTTGAGCCAGTTTGCGTCGGGTAATATCCCGAAAGAAACCCCAAACCCTTCGCAGGTGGTTATTTTCTACCACGCCATGCGCATTGTTGGCATAATATTTTTGAGAGCCATCTTCTAAAGTCTCTACGCCTTCCCCCTCAACGATCTGGTAATTATTTTGAATAAATTCGGTAAACAGCGCATCGACCGGTCCGCCAGGAAAGGCTTGAAACACTTCGATCAGTTGTTTCCCCAGGACATCTGCGGGCTGTTTTCCGCCGTAGAAACGGGCCGCGACTTCATTACATTCTACTAGGCGGCCCGTATAAAAACGCCGAATCTGGTCTTCGAACGGCAGATCGGTCGGAATTGGCGGGTCGTACTCATAGCAAAATATGGCTTCATTCGTATGCTGGACCAGCGAGCGATAGCGTTCATCGCTTTCCCGCAGTGCTTTTTCGTTGGCTATGCGCTCGTTGCGCAATTTCTGGGTCTCCAAAGCCTGCTGGATGATATGCGGTAAGCGCCGAATTTGGTCCGGTGATTTGATCACATAATCTGAAGCCCCGCGTTTGATGGCCTCGGCGGCGATTTCTTCCGACCCAGTTCCGGTTACAATGATGACCGGGGTTCCAGGGATTTCTCGGTGAACTTTATCTAAAACTTCCAATCCCGTAAAGCCCAGAATATTAAAATCGCTCAGAACAATATCGTAGGGTTGAGCGTGCAAAACGGCATCAAACTGCTCGCGCGATTCAGCTTCTATCAAATCAAACCCCTGCGCAGCATTTAGCAAGGAATCGTTAACTAAGGCCCGATCTAAAACATAATCATCAACATACAAAACTCGAATCGCGTTCTCAGTCATCTACTTCACTCTACATTTACCAACGGCAACTTCACTATAGAGTCTATTCACAATAAGGGGTGAACATGGTAAACCAGTCCAAACTGAG
>CAYVQU010000098.1:0-19393 GCA_964453155.1 uncultured Anaerolineales bacterium
GTCTTTTTTCGCTTTCAACCTGATAAACTCATCCTACATGTAGGGTAGTGAAACTGGATATAAATCCTTCAGCATTTGTTGGTAAACTTGAATATCCGTCAAAGATTCGATCTGAAAGAGTTGGTCTTCTACCCCAATTGAAATTTTATTCTCTAAGAATTCCCACTCAATACCCAAATCATCGAGCATGGGCTGCACAATACCAGAATTTACAAAAGCGCGCGGCCCCGTGTCAAAGAAAAATCCATCCTTTTCAAAGGTGTGCACCAAGCCGCCAACGCGGTCATTCTTTTCGATCAGTAAAACATCAAAATTTTGTCTGGCCAAATACGTTGCGGCTGTTAACCCAGCCATCCCAGCTCCTACGATCACAATCTTTTTATTATCTGTTGTCATTCTAATCCACCTAATTCAAAACTTAGTGCCCATAATTTTTCAGCCGCATCCCGGTCCAAAGCTGGCGGCGCCGGTTCTTCTTCAGTTGTGAGGTTAAAAAATTTCCCAGAAACTTGGTCCAACTCACCAGAAACGCCCAAATAATATAAAGCCTCCGCAGAAATTGCTAATGGCCGGGCACTGACATCCACAAACGATTTTTTGAATAGCTTGTAAAGCGGACCATTGTTCTGACCGCTGTTTGTTTTTACATTCCCAGGGTGCATGGCGTTGATGGTTACGCCGGTACCCATGAAGTAGTCATCAAACTTAATCATTGATAGTAATTGAGCCATTTTTGCCGCGGCATAACTTTTTAAGCCCGTATAACGCTGCTTATGCCAATTAAGATCATCTAAATGCAGGCCGGCAACCGCAAACCGGTGGGCCTCCGAGTTAACGAACAGAATTCGGCCGCTCTTTTGCTGGCTAAATTTTTCCCTGAGCGCATTGTTCAAAATAAAGGTACTGAGATAATTTGTTTGAAAAACCATCTCCAGGTTATCGGCCGTGTACGTTTTTTGGGTGACATAAACACCCGCATTATGGATCAATACGGCAATATCCCGCTCTAACATAGCCAATTTTCTGGCAACCGCGTGGATTTCGGCTTATTTGCCGAAATCGGCCAGCAAATAAGAACACCCCACTCCAAATTCTGCCTGCAGTTTTTTGCATAACGCCTGGGATTTGCTTTTATTTCGGTTAATCCCCAAAATATCGGCACCATGCGCCGCATATATTTTTGCAGTCGCCGTACCAATCCCGGAGGTTGCTCCCGTGATCACCACCAGCTTCCCTTTAAAATCTTCTAAACAAATTTTGGGATCCAATTTCTGGTTGCGCAACATGGCGAAGATATTGGACCATTTATATTCTTTGAGATATTTTTTCAAGCGACCTTCCGATCAGGGTTTGCTGCTTTGTTAATTTTCCCATCAAACCTGAGAAACTTTCTATATCGATCTTTGCGACCCTTTTGTTGTGGTCTGACAATTTAAAGAATACCAATATATGTTGGTTCTTACCCATTCCTGGCACCATTTCCCTATCCTACTTCTCAAAAACTTATAATTTATGAGAATCTGATGAGATACATTTACAATATATTGACAATATATGTGCAATACTATAAAATCTCATCATCAACACACTAATTTATTCACATATAGGAGTTTATCCAATGAAATCCAAACACATCTTACTCGTTTCTGCTTTAGTAATCACCTCGATCTTTTTGGGCTTCGGGTCCATCTCACTCGCTTTTGCAGCCTCAGCAGCTAACAATGCTGAAGTTGTCAATCCCAACCAAAACTTCTTTGCCAATTTCTATGAAACCTACAGTGTTCCCTTCTATGCTGACGGTTTGATGAGCGAAAATGTCGAATTCCGGGGCTGGACCACTGTTGATGAATTCTATGCCTTTTCAAATGGTGGTGTTGTATTTGATCAATACCGATCTGCAGCCATTAGCGGAAACAATCTTGAGTACCGCGGATGGTCAACTGTCGAAGAATTCTATGCCTATACCAATGGTGGCATCGTTTTCGAGCAGCCCCAAATGGCAACTCCCGATCCGGCCTTGTATTCAGATTTCTATGCCGCTTACGGTGCGCCCTTCAATGGAGCTAATTTACTGAATGGCGATAGTGAGTTCCTCGGCTGGAGCACTCTTGAAGAATTCTATGCCAGCTATTACGGTGACGTGGAATTTTTCTCTGGCCTGGCTTTTGACTAATTTCGTTTCCAATTTTTCGACAGTCCTGAATGCGTGACATTCAGGACTGTTTTGTTTTTGGGTATTTATGGGGTTTTCACAATTACCCGCGCTACAGTAATTGATGGTTGAGTGAGATCCATCCGCTTATCATCTATTCGTTGACCGAGTAGCATACTTTCTTCATAAGTCTGGTAGCTTTATCAAAATCACCCTGAATTCCGGATTCAATCAACAATAGCGGCGACAATACCCCGGATCATCTAATCGGAATTATAATGACACGGTTGTATAAGATTCTGGTTCGCTCAATAAACGATGTGATGAGTTAAAGGATGGAAGCAAATGCAGCTACAATGTCAGGTGTTGTCAGAAGATGAAAAACATCTTATCCACCAAGAAAGCCTCCGCATTCTTCAAGAAGTTGGGGCCCAATTCCATAGTCAAACCGCGCGCCAAATCCTAAAAAACCATGGAGCCCAGGTAGATGACGATTCAAAAATCGCCCGAATATCTAAAGAGCTGGTAGATCAAGCCCTGGCTTCTGCTCCCAAAGAGTTCACTCTGGGGGCGCGCGTGCCAGAAAAAGACTTCAAGTTACCGGCCTTGCGCAGCGGCTATGTACTGGATAATGGAGGAATTTTCATCCGAGATTTCAAAACCGGCGAACGTAGAATCTCGAATTATCAAGACAATGTAGAAATTTTGCGGGTTTATGATGAGATGGAATTTTCATCGGTGGTTTGGACGACCACGATTCATGAATTCGACAATCGATCAGCCAAAATCAAAGCTGCAATCGCCTCCTATATGCATACGTCGTTACATATTCAGGATGAGTTAGAGCGACCAGAAGAAGTCCCCCTAATTCTAGAAGCCCTCGAAACTATTCTAGGGAGTGAGGATGCCGTCCGAGAAAGGAAAATTTACTCAGTCGTTTACTGCACCCTGCCGCCCCTCGGACACGAAGGGCAAATGTGTGATGCTTATCTAGAATTGCTAGATTATGAAGTACCCATTTGTCTCTACCCGATGCCCAGCGCAGGTTCAACCGGACCCGCCAGCCTCTTCTCCAACATCGCCCTGGCAAATGCCGAAGCACTCTCAGCTTTAGTGCTTTTCCAAATGGCCAAACCCGGCGCGCCCATCATCATGGGTGACGCGCCGGGCAGTACAGATTTCCGCACCGGGAATTTCCTGGAAGGTTCCCCGGAGATGGTGTTAATGGCCGCCGCGCGCGGTGAAATGGCCAGATTTTATGACCTACCAAACGAACAAGCGGGCTGCCTGGCAGAAGCCAAGGAACACGGTCCCCAGGCTGTTATGGAAAAATTTGTTACCACATTACCTTTAGTTCTAAATGGTGCGGACCTAATTCAGGGGCCGGGCTGCCTGGACACCAGCAATATGATGTCGTTGGAACAGATCGTTGTCGATGATGAGATCGCGCGCATGTGTCAGCGCCTTCGAGAGGGAGTTGATACTTCTTCCGAAAAGAACTATTTTGAAGATATCAAAGCAGTAGGACCGGGCGGACATTTTTTACGCCAGCGCAATACGCGCAAAGCGGCGCGCAGCACCGAATTTGTTAATCCAGTGCTGGTTGACAGAAATCCATTTGATCAGTGGGTTGAATTAGGGCGACCCGATTTATATGACAAAGCAAAGGAAAAAGTTGAAAAAATCCTTGCCAGTCCCCCAAAGAATCCCATGCCAGATGAGGTCATTGAAAAACTAGAAGGCATCATGCGAAAAGCTGATGAGGTCCTAACGAAAGAGTAGAAGTTGTAGAACAGGAAGCTCAGATATTATTCAATTGCTGTCAGAAAGAAAAAGCCACCATTCACAAGGTGGCTTTTTTGGTCCGAAATTATTTCGAATTGGATTAGAAAACTTCCCTCAATGCATCTTTAAATATATCCAATGCCGAATCAATCTGATCTTCCGTCACAATCAACGGCGGGATCCAGCGAATCACATTTTCATAAGTACCGCAAGTGAGCAGCAGCAGATTTCGCTGTAGGCAGGCTCGATGCACAGCTTTGGTGGTTTCTTTGTCAGGTTTTCCATCACGAGTGAACTCGGTCCCAACCATCAGCCCCTGGCCGCGAACATCGCCGATAACAGGATATTCGGCCTGCAATTTTCGTAAACCGACCATCAAATGTGCGCCCATATTGGCGGCGTTTTGGGGAAGTTTCTCGGATTGAATCACATCCAGGGTTGCCAGCGCGGCGGCCGAGGCAATTGCGCTCCCGCCACCATAAGTTCCGCCATGGGTGCCGGGAATCCATTTTTCCATCAGTTCACGGCGGGATGCGATCCCCGAGATGGGGAGGCCGCTGCCCAAACCTTTGGCCATGATGATCACATCCGGTTCGATCCCGGCATGCTCGAAGGCAAAGAGCTTGCCCGTGCGTCCCATGCCAGACTGAACTTCGTCCACGATCAACAGAATTTCGTTTTCAGTACAGATTCGCCGTAGCTCTTGCATAAACCCCGCCGGCACCGGGACATAGCCCCCCTCCCCCAAGACTGGTTCGATCACGATCGCAGCAGTCTCGTTGGATTTAGATTGGCCGTGGAGTAGCATGTCAAGTTGCTGCAGGCAAAATTCGGTGGTAGTTTCTTCATCCCAGCCATAAAAATAGGCATACGGAAACGGTGTAACAAACACCCCCGCGGGCAACGGTTGATATTGGTGCCGATAGATGTACTTGGACGTGGTCATCGCCATTGTTTGGGCCGTGCGGCCATGAAAACTCCCCTGAAAGACGATGATATTCTGTTTCCCGGTGGCATGCCGGGCCAATTTGACGCTGCCCTCCACAGCTTCGGCCCCACTGTTGGAGAAGAAGAAAGAATCTATGCTTTCGGGAGTGAGGTCCACCAGTTTATCCGCCAAAGCCACCGTTGCCGGGGGGATAAAAATATTGATCTGGGCAAACAATAAGTCATCGGCCTGATCTTGGATGGCCTGAACCACCTGAGGGTGGCAGTGCCCGGTGTTGGTCACGCCGATGCCCGAGGTAAAGTCGATATGTTCCTGCCCAGCCGCATCATAGACATAAATCCCGGCGGCCCGGGCGGGTTGGATTTGGGTAAGATGAGTCCAAACGGGAGATAAATGCTGTAAGGGATCAGATGATTGGGTCATGGAAGTAGCCTATTTATGTTTGGTAATTGGATTGTTGGCGTAAATCTATTTTTAGGACGCGGATGGACGCAGAATACGCAGATTGTGTATTAGTAGAAAACCCGATCTTTTAAGTTTTTTCAGCGTTCATCCGCGTTTATCCGCGTCCCAATTTAAGATATTTTACTCTGCATTCGCCTGAAATATTGTATCCAAATTACGATGGAAGGCCAAGGGGCCCAGTTTGTCGAAACTACCACCCTCCAGTTTTCCACTTTTATAAAGCGGGAAAGTATGCCCGGCATCGCGGATTTGTTTGAGAGTTTGGGCCAGGCCCATCGTCCCAAATTCACGGGTTCTGGCGACGTGGTCAAGGTCGATGATTTCGGTCAGGAAGGTTTCATGATCACCGGCTTGTTGGAGGACGCGGCCGTCGGGGTCCACGATCAGCGACCGGCCGCCACCGTATGGGCCGACACCGTTCAGGCTGACAAAATAACACTGGTTGAAGATCGCGTTGGCCCGCGCCATCACCAATTCGAGTTCCCGGTCGGAGGTAGGCGTCATTGTGGGCTGCAAAATCACCTCAGCCCCCATCCAGGCCAGGGTCCGGGCGACTTCGGGGAACCACATGTCGTAACAGATACACAACCCAAACCGGCCCACGTCAGGAATATCGAAAACACAAAACTCATCACCCGCCTGGGTGCCGACTTCATAGGGCAGCCAGGGGAACATTTTTCGGTATTTGGCCACAATTTCCCCTTCGGGCGAGATCACGATGGCGGTGTTGTAGACCAACTCCCCCTCCAGCTCATACATCGAGCCGGGGACCAACCACTTTTTGGTCTTGCGGGCGATATCGCATAATTGATCCGTCAATGGGCCGGGGATTTGTTCGGCATTTTTGCGCCAGGTGTCAGGAGACTCGGTCGGCACAAATTGCACTAGGCCGGGCACGACCAATTCATGGTAAACCACCATGTGAACCCAGGGGAAATTCCAACTGACCTGATTGGCAATATCAGTCATTTTTGCGACGGTGGCCTCGGCGTCCCAGGGGACAACGGCCATTTGTACTCCGGCAATTCCAAATAATCGTGACATAAGGTTCTTCCTGTAAGTTATCGCTTCGCCCACGACCCCTTTCGCAGAATCAGGTCTGGGACGAAGACTTTTCAATGAGATGGCAAGCAGCCCAGCGCGCCGGGCGGACTTCCAATAATTCTGGTTCTTGGGTTGTGCAGATTTCTGTAACCTGGGGACAGCGAGTGTGAAACCGGCAGCCTGGGGGGGGATCCATCGGACTGGGTACGGTACCCTCCAGGATGGTTAATTCTTGCCCCTGACCGACTTCGGGGAGAGGAATGGCTCCCAACAGCGCTTGGGTGTAGGGATGTAGAGCGTCGGCAAATAATTCGTCACTGGCTCCGATTTCGACCATTTTGCCCAGGTACATGACCCCAATCCGGTCACTGATATGGTGAACAACGTTAAGATCGTGCGAGATGAACAGATAGGTCAGGCCATATTGGGCCCGTAGTTCGGCTAAAAGGTTGATAATTTGGGCCTGAACGGAGACATCCAGGGCCGAGGTCGGCTCATCGAGGACGATCAGGCGGGGGTTGAGGGCCAAGGCGCGGGCGATGGCCACTCGCTGGCACTGCCCGCCGGATAATTCGTGCGGGTAACGATCTAAATGCTGGTGAGAAAGTCCGACTTGCTCCAGCAATTCTCCAACTCGAGTCTCGATGTCGCTGGCCGAAACCGCCCGATGGGTCTGCAGGGGTTCCCCGACAATTTGGCTGACCTTAAACCGCGGACTGAGCGACGACAGCGGGTTTTGAAAAACCAACTGCATTTGTTGGCGCGTTTTCCGTAAATCTTCCCCTTGCGTTGCGGTCAAATTTTGCCCATCAAAATGGATTGTCCCGGCGGTGGGTTCGATCAGCCGTAAGATCATCCGGCCCAAGGTGGTCTTCCCACAGCCCGACTCCCCCACTAACCCAAAAACTTCGCCGGCTTGAATATCCAAACTGACCCCATCCACCGCGTATACATACCGGGCACCGCCCGACAACCAACCGCCGGGCAAGCGGAAGTGCTTCTTCAGTTCGTTGAGTTCGATCAGGGTTGAATCAGTCATGGGTAGTCAAAAAACAAGCACTTAAATGGTCAGATGTGACCGGAAACAGGGTTGGGTTTTCAGTCTGGCACCGTTCCAACGCAAATTCACAGCGGGGCGCGAAGGAGCAGCCCGGAATCTGCCCCGGATGATCCGGCACATTCCCGGCGATGGCCTCCATTTTTAAACCCCGCTGGCTGGGACGGGGGATGGCCCGCATCAAACCCCGGGTATAGGGATGCTGGGGGTTATCGAAGATGTCTCGAACCAGTCCCGTTTCGACAACTCGTCCGGCGTACAGCACCGCCAGGCGGTCGCAGGTTTTAGCCACGACCCCTAAATTATGGGTGATCAAAATCACGGCAATATCAAACTCAGCCCGCAGGCCGCGTAGCACTTCCAAAATTTGGGCCTGAATGGTGACATCCAGGGCCGTAGTGGGTTCATCGGCAATGAGGAGCCGGGGTTTACAAGCCAGGGCCAGGGCGATCATCACCCGCTGCTGCATCCCGCCCGAGAGTTGGTGGGGATAAGATTTCAACACCCGGGGCACATCGGGCAGGCCCACGGCCGTCAACATCGCCTGGACTTGGGCTTGAATCTGGTCTTTGGACAGATTGAAATGTTCTTTCACAATGCGAGTTAGCTGGCTGCCAACGGTGAAGACCGGATTCAAGGATGAAGAGGGGTCCTGGAAAATCATGGCGATCTCACCCCCGCGAATTTTCCGCATCTCTGGGGGTGACAGTTCCAGTAGATTTTGGCCATTGAAGACGATCTCCCCCTCAGGGATATGAGCGGACTGTGGCAGCAACTGCAGCACTGATAAGCCGGTAACGGTTTTGCCACAGCCGGTCTCACCGACGATGCCAAATATCTCGCCGGGGTTTACGGCCAGGTTGATGCCGTGCAGCACCCGTAAATAGCTGCGGCCCACCTTGAATTCCAGGTGTAAGTCTTTGATGTGGAGCAGGTCGGCACTCATCGGTATTGCCTCGGATCGAAGATATCCCGCAGGGTGTCGCCCAACAGGTTGAAGGCCAATACCACGATGAAGATGGCCACTCCAGGGAAGGTTGACAGCCACCACTGATCGAGAATGTAGGAGCGCCCCTCGCTGACCATTAGTCCCCAGTCCGGAGACGGTGGTTGGGTACCCATCCCCAAAAAGGCCAGACCGCCCATCGCCAGGATGACGGTCCCCAGGTCAACGGTGGCCTGCACCAGGATAGGCGTGATGGTGTTGGGCAAAATATGCCGCCAGATGATCACTACTTCCCGTACCCCTACGGCGCGCGCCGCTTCGACAAAATAACGCTCTTTTAGGCTGACAGTCACCCCGCGGACCAGGCGCGTATACCAGGGCCACCAGGAGACAACCAGGGCGATGGCCGCATTGGTCAAACCGCGCCCCAGGGCGGCCGTAATCGCCATCGCCAGCAGCAAAAACGGAAAAGCCAAGAACAAATCGGTGATCCGCATGATGAGTTCATCGATCCAGCCGCCTTTGTAACCGGCGATGGCCCCCAGCGGCGCACCGATCAGGACGGCAAAGGCAACCACGCCCATTGGCACCATCAAGGCCGGGCGGGCGCCGACGATCACCCGGCTGAGGACGTCGCGCCCCAGGCGGTCGGTGCCAAACCAATGCTCCAATGAAGGGGGCAGCATGGTGGTATCGACGTTGGTCTTGCCTGCGCCTTGTTCGGGGAAGGGGGCCACTTGATAAGCAAACACTGCGATCAAAATAAATAGAATAATAATGACTGTACTCGCCAGCGACAGCGGATCGCGGGCGATGATGCGTAGAATTTGCCCCAAACCGCGTTGATTTTTGGTCGGGTTTTCAATGAGGGCGTCGTTTGCAGAGATGGCAGACATAGGTTATTTCAGACTGATGCGGGGATCAACCCAGGCCTGGATCAGATCGACGACCAGGTTGATGAGGACATATCCGGAAGCGCCGAACAGGGTGATTCCCATGATGGCCGGGTAATCCAGGTTGAGCAGCGACCGGACCGTAAACAACCCCAAACCGGGCCAGTTGTAGACGATTTCGACAAAGAAAGTGCCGGTCAGGGCGTAAGCAAAGGTCAGGCCCAGGACAGTTAGCGTGGGACCGATGGCATTTTTGAGGGCGTACACATAGGTGATGAAAGCTTCCCGCAAACCGTAAGCCCGGGCCATACGAATGTAATCTTGCTCCATGACTTCGAGCATCGCGGCCCGGGTCATCCGGGCGATTAAACCAATGGGATAGGCCGCCAGGGTGATGGCTGGGAGCAGGATGTGGTAGAGCACGTCTTTCAACGCCACCCAATTTTTGCCGAGGATGGAATCGATAATGTAGAAATTTGTCACGGGGTTAATTGGGCTGACAAATCTCAAATCCGAATCCACTCTCCCAGAGAGCGGCAACCAGTCTAAATTCCGAAAAAAGAGAATCTGCAGCAGCAGGCCCAAGAAAAAGGCCGGCATCGAAACCCCGATAATCGAACCAGTCCGTATGGCGATATCCACCGGTTTCCCCCGCCACCGGGCGCTGAGCACCCCCAAGGGGATCCCCATCAAGACCGCCAGGAACATCGCAAAGAATAACAGCTCCAGCGTGCCCGGAAAGCGGCCCGATATTTCCTGCAACACCGGCCGTTTGGTCGCGATCGAGGTCCCCAGGTCTCCGTCCAAAACCGCGCGCATATAGCTGAAGTATTGAATCGGGAGCGGTCGGTTCAGACCCAACTCTTCGGTGACGCGTTCGATATCGGCCGGGCGAGCTTTGGGACCGATGTAGAGGGCGGCCGGATTGGAGGGCACCACCCGCGCCAGGGTAAACGAGATGATCGAGACGCCAATCAAAACGAACAGGGAAGTTCCCAGGCGGCGGAGGGCGAATTCTAGTTTGGGCATGGTTGGATAGTTGTATTCTAGCAGGAAAACAGCCGGGAGCGAGGGAGGCTAGGCCAACGCTCCCGGCTGCGTGGAGGCGTAAATCCTTATTTGGTGAGTTCGTAGTAGAAATGGTACACGAAGGGGTAGTTGAGGTTGTATTGGTAGCCTTCGATGTATTCGGGGATGATGAAAACCGACTTGGTATCGAAGAAGAACACGCCGGGGGCTTCTTCGACCAGCAAGGTCATGGCTTCAACGTACTTGGCCTGGGAGGTCGCGGGATCCGAGACGGTCAGAGCGATAGCTTCGTCGAGGGTGGCGTTGTAGTCGGCATTGTTCCAGTACGACAGGTTGAAGAAGGGGAACTCGGTGTAGTAGAACAGCGACCACAGGTTGTCGGACCCGGCATCACTGTAGGTCGGCCAGTAGAGGACGACAAACATATCCTGGGCATTGGGCGGATCGGCTTTGGCCAATTCCCACTGCTGGCTGAAGAGCATGGCTTCGATCTCGACTTCGACGCCGATTTCGGCGAAGGAATCTTTGATCAGAGGGACGAAGGCCTCTTCGGTGTTGTTTTCAGCCGCATAAGTCAGCTTGATTGTGAAACCGCCATCGGGATATCCGGCTTCGGTGAGCAATTCGCGGGCCTTATCCAGGTCATAGGTGTATTGGGGCACTTCCTCTGACCAGGGCCAGACCCCGGCGGGCACTGGTCCGCGGCTTTGGGTGCCTAATCCCAACGCACCGATGGTGATGATGTCATCATACGGAATGGCATAGGAGAGTGCTTGCCGAACCAGGGCGTTGTCGAGGGGCGGGCGCAGCACGTTGAAGTAGCCGACATAATTGAAGAAAGAAGGTTCTTCATAAACCATATAATCGGCATTTTCTCGGAAAGTATCGTAATTCTCTGGTGGAATCCGACTGGTGAGGTCGACTTCGCCACCTTCGAGCATTTGCTGCTGCAAAATATCTTCGGGGACGATTTGGACTAAGACTTTATCGAATTGGCCTTCGGCCCAGCCACCCCAGTAATCTTCGTATTTGGTCAGGAGGATTTCCTGGTCGGGGAGATAGGATTCGATGGTGTAAGGTCCGGTACCGCCATCGACACCGGCCTCGAAATAAGTCTCATCGGCCGCGGCGGCTGCAAGCGCTTTGGGACTGATGATCCAGGCCCCATAGAGCGAGGAGGCGACCAGATCGACCGGGGTGGAAACCGTCATGTGAATTTCAATGGTCAGTTCATCGACCACTTCGACATGATCCAAAGCCCACCAAATAAATGAAGCCCCGGCTCGTTCGGCGGCAGCTTCGAGGGAGAGTTTAACGGCTTCACCAGTGAGAGGTTCGCCATCATGGAAGGTGACCCCTTCCCGCAGATGGAAAGTCCACACGGTGCCATCTTCGTTCGGTTCCCATGAGGTTGCCAGCAAGGGCGTGAAGCGTTCCTCAGCGGAGGGCGGGTTGATCCGTAAAAGCTGCTCGTAGATATTGGCCATATAGGCGGCTTCGGTAGAGAAGGACTTAATCGGATCCCAGGTGGTGATATTGGCGGTGTTGGCGACTTTGAGCACATTGGGCACCATGGGGGCTTCCGGCTCTTCGGGTTCCGGCTCAGGTTCTTCGGCTTCTTTCTCAGGTTCGGCTTCGGCCGCCTCTTCTGGCGCGGGTTCTTCCACTTCGGCCGGAGCGGCTTCTTCGACTTCAGCCTCAGGCGCGGCAGGTTCCGGTGCCGCCGGTGAACACGCGGCTAATACCAATCCCAAAATGATCAGGGCGGTAAATAAGAAATGGAAACGATTTTTCATGCTTTCCTCCAATTTAAGGGTAGTGGATTCTTCTCGCCATATTTTACCGATTTCAGTTTGCAAAAAGTTTGCAAATTGATGGCAAATTTAAATCAGGTTGATTTGCTGTATAATTCGAATGGCGGTTGGTTTGTTAGATGGCTGGTTAGAAATGAGAATTAAATTCCATGCGCGTTTATTGCGGAACCCGCCCGGAGATGAATCACCGGGCTAATAAGCTGAAGGCCCTCTGGGCCTGGTTTAGCCCGCAGGGCTTGAGCCGTTAGCCCGGACGCTTGTCCTGAGCGGCGCATCAATTCGCTTGTCGAAGGGTTGACGTCCGGGCGGAGTTGATCGATATATGCTCATGTGTTTTGCGCACCATTCCTTAGTTTGATCGTTGGATTCCAACAAACTATCCAACTATCAAACTGTCTAACTCCACCCATCCTGCGAATCTCACCTTAAACGCTTAAATTCCAACCCTATGCAGCCTTCCTTCCTGAAATCCAAACTGATCATCCCCCAACCCCAGGGCGATATTTTGCCGCGGCCGCATCTGATTGAATGGTTGGAGGCCCAGCATTCAAAACGGTTGATTTTGATCTCCGCGCCGGCCGGATTTGGTAAGACAACGTTGCTGACCGATTTTATTGCTGCCAGCCAAAATGAGGTGGCCTGGTATCAGTTGGAAGCCTCAGATAATGACCCCTCCATTTTTGTGAGCTATTTAATTGAAGCTTTGCGGAACTTGCACCAGAAGAAATATCCGGACAGCAAATATATCTTGGGCGAAGCTACATTGGCGCTGCTGGACGATGCGGATGACAAGAAAAATTTTCTTCGACGGTTGTTGACGGTGATGGTCAACGAGTTAATCGAGGTCGTAGATGACACCTGGACGGTGGTTTTGGATGATTATCATTTCATCACCAGTCCGGCCGTCAACCACTTAATTGATTACTTGCTCAACAACGCCCCGCCAGGTTTGCGGCTGATCATTGCCTCCCGAGTCGAACCACCCCTCCGGCTGCCCCGCTTGCGCGCCCGGGGACAACTGGCCGAAATGCGGGCCAACGAACTCCGGTTTTCGGCTCAAGAAACCCAGGCCTGGATCAACCAACAACTCCCGGGCGTAATCAGTGCTGAAAATGTGCAAATCTTGAGTAAAAAAACCGAAGGGTGGGCCGCGGCGCTGCAAATTGTGCTGTCTTCTCTGTCCGGTCAAGATGCCACCAGTGCCAACCAGTTCATCGCGGGGATCAGTGGGACGCAGCGTTTCATTTTCGATTATCTGGCCGAGGAGGTTTTCCGCCGCCTGTCACCAGAGCAGCAAATATTCCTGCTAAATACCTCAATCCTGGAGAACATGGATGTCGCGGTGTGTAGCGTCCTCGTTGAGAATGAAAATATTCATGCGATTTTGAGCGATCTCGAAGCCGCTAATCTCGTCCTGACCAATATTAGTGCCGAGACCAAAAGATACCACTATCATCAACTATTTCGGGAGTTTTTGGCTGGCAAACTGCGCCAGGAACAGCCGGCGAAATTTCGGAACATCGAACGAAAAGCTGGGGAATATTTTGAAACGATGGGGGAAATGGAACGCGCTTTCCAGCATTACATTCGGGCCAATTTACCCGAGCAAGCAGCCCTGGTATTAGAGAATTTTGCCACCGATTTCGTCGAACGCGGCCGGGTTGAGGCCCTCAATCGCTACCTGAACACGCTTGATGAGACCGTGTTGCGCACCCATCCTGAATTATTGCTCCAGCGCGGGCACGTTTTACGCCGACTGGGTCAGGTTGGGCCCGCCATTGCTAGTTTTGAAGAGGCCCGCGGCGCATTTAAAAAATATGGCGACCATCCCGGTGTTTGCCGGGTATTGATCAACCTATCAGGGCTCAACTACTCCCAGGGATTTTATCCCCAAGCCCAAACCCAGGCCGCCCATGCCCTGAAGTTAACCACTGCCGATGACCACGCAGGGCGAGCAATGGCCCTGATTGCATTATCGCGCAATGAGGGTCTTTTGACGGGCATGGATAAAGGCCGGGAACTGGCCGAACAGGCCGTAGAAGAAACTCGCCGGGCCGGCGATTCAATCTCCGCGGTTATGAAAGCCAACCTGCTGCAGCTACTCGGGCAGATTTGCTGGTGGCACGGCGATCCCCATGCCGCCGTTAAAAATTGCACAGAGGCCCTCCAAGTACTACCTGATCAACTTTCAACGATTGCGGCGAAAGCCTATATTGGTCTCGTTCCACCCCATTTATATTGGCGCGATCTCGAGACCGCCCTACAATATGCGGAAAAGGGACTAGAGATTGCCCAAACCTTGCACCTGGTTGAACTGCTCCCGAGTGCCTATGCGGCCCTGGGGAATGTCCTGACCCGGTTGGGCGAACCCGGCCGGGCTGAAAACAGTCTCCGGCAGGCGATGGAAACCGCCCAGCGGTTGGGATTGGCCTCGTATGAACGGGTCATGGCCACCGGTTATCTGGCGTACAACCTGACTGAGCAGGGTCAGTTGGATGAAGCGGTCCAACTCGCCGAGGGCGCGTTGTGGTCCTACAGCGGGAATCCCGACACGTATGAAGTTTATGTCTGTCGCAGCGTTTTGGCCGACATTGCCATCGAGAAGGGCGATCTGGTCGAAGCTGAACGCCTATTTGGTGAATTAGTAAGTATCGGAGAAAAACAACAATTCCGCATTCCGTTGGCGATGGTTTATTTTGGTCTGGCTTACATAGGTCTACAAACCGATCGGCCAGAAAATGGCCTAGATTTTGCCCGGAAATCGCTGGCATTGATCGAACCCTCCCGGGCCTGGCAGCTTTACATTGACCAGGGTGAACGTAGTCGGATCGTCTGTAAAGCTCTACGGGATGCGGGTGAACAAGGCCCTTTCATCAAGCGGGTTCTAGAGAATTTACCAGAACAAACCAGCGCAACCTCACCAACGGTGATCGTTGACAAAAAGGCCATCGTGATCAATACTTTGGGCCAGTTTCAGGTTCTGATTGATGGGCACGAAATCACCCAGACTCAATGGGTGTCCGCCAAAGCCCGGGATTTACTGGCCTACTTCACCACCTTTCGGGGAGAACGCTTATCCGTGGACAAGGTTTACGAAGCCATCTGGGAAGACCTAGGCGGTCGTGGCAAAACCGCCTTTCACACCGCCCTCTCTCGCCTGCGAAAAGCACTCCGCACGCAAAACCAAAACCTGAAATATATACTGGTCGAAACTGGCGAGTATTGGCTGGACACCCCCCGGTTTTCTGTCGATGTGGATGAATTTGAAGCCGCGGTCGCTAAAGCCCGCGTCGCCAAACAGCCCGACAACGCGGCAAAATGGTATCAAACGGCCATCAACTTATATCAGGGGGAATATCTTGAAAACATGTACTACGAGTGGGTTTTCCCCGAACGGCGGCGGATCAACCAAACCTACCTGGCCACGCTTCGCAATCTGGCCGGAATCCATGCCAACAACAACCAACACCCCCTCGCCATCAACTTACTCCAGCAGTTTGTTAAAATCGAACCGTTCCAAGAAGACGTCCACTGCCAGCTAATGCATGCCTATGCGCAATTAGGCAATCGAGGCGCCATCGTGAAGCAATTTAAACTGCTCGAAGAAATTTTAGGGGATGAATTGGGAGTTGAACCAATGTCAGCGACTAAGCAGCTATTTCAGAGATTGCTGAAATAATTGTTGAAAAGCTTTATTTCATTTTACAACTGTAAAATCATCCGGCCAGCGTGTGGATTCATCATAAGAAACTTCTGACAAATTCGCCCCCCCGAGGGCAGCTCCCCGTAAATCCGCACCAGCCAGATTTGCTCCAGATAAATCCGCGGCCTGCAAGTTGGCATTCCGTAAATCGGCTCCCGAGAAGTCGACATTGCGCAAATCAGCAGCCCGAAGTTGGGCGCCCTGTAAATCGGCCCCGCGCAATATCCATCCCGTCAACACAAAGCGATTAAGGATTGCCCCTGCTAAACCAGCCCCGCTCAAATCCGGGGTGGCAGGATCATATTCCGGTGTAGGTGTTTCTGATTTTGGCAGCCGGATGTTTTCTTTCTCCAGAGAACTCGTACGAAGTGGAGCAGTTTTATCAGGGCCAACCGCCATGAGTTCAATATTGACTTCTATCTCTGTATTTGCAGCCAATTCAATAACATTTTCATCTTGTTTAATCAATTTATCGAGCAGGTTTTCATCCGGATTGGGAAATAAATCAACCAGCGTCGCGGCTGGCGAGGGTATCTTTTCAGGGAATAATTCCGCGGCAAGTTTTAACAAAGTTTGATTTTCAGGTACATTATGCAAATATGAGGTTCGGGCGTCTTCGGCCTGGATTAAATTGGCTTCCGAGATTAAGGCCGAATATCCCGCTAAAATAATTTCTTTGTGATGGGGATGATTGCGGGCCGCCATAATCTGATAGCAAATCAAATATAGGTAAGCGATGCCCTCCAGAGCCCGTTGGATTTTGCCTTCCGCCATGCGATGAATGACATCCACCACGATATTTTGAGCAGTATTTCCCCGATCTGTTTCAGCATAGACCGCGGCCAATCCTACCAGAAAAAACACCAGAAAAGTTTTATCATCATTTTCGGCAATTTTTAAAATCCCGGCTTGGAAGGTTGTTTCAGCAGATTCAAATTCGCCCAGACTTATATGAGTCTGGCCTAAAGCCCAAATTGCCATCCGCTCGATTTCCCAGGAATTAGCCTTTCTAGCCAAACGAAGGGCTACGGTTGCTTGATCTCGACTCCCAACTCGATCGCCCTGCTGCCGCAAAATGACACTCTTGATGACGAGTAAATGCGCTTCCTGAGACGGCTCTGCAATATCGCGACTCAGTTCCATTCCAAGCTCGACATAACGCACAGCATCCGGAATATTCCCCAGCATAATGGACAACCGGGCGACATTGGCATAAGTGTGTAGTTGTCCAAAACGAAACCCAATATCTCGCAAACATTTTTCAGCCTCTTCCATATAATCGAATGCGGTATCAAATTGTCCCAACTCACCATACAATTGACCCAGGTTACCCAGATTGGCCCCTTCCCCCATGCGATCCCCAATTTCCTGGCTGATCTCTAATGCATTCAGAAAATCTTTCTCGGCAATTTGGGGGTTCTCGGCGACAAAATAATTCACAATCCCTAAAGTCCGCATCACCCGGGCTTCAATATAGCGATCATCCGCCGCGCGCGCCGCGATCAGGGCGGCCTCCAATTGCTCCTTAGCCGCGGGGAAATTTCCTTGCCGCCACATGACATCCCCCCATAAGCGGCGCGCGGCTGCTTCTTGGCCAAAATCATCGGCTGTTTGCGCAAATTTTAGGGCCGCCTCTGCTCCCTGAATTGCCAGGGGAAAATCTGTTGTTTCGAGCGCAAATTGGGCATGGCGGATTTCAACCGTTGCCTGCAACTCAGGATCTCCAATTTCGGCAGCAAGTGATTTCAATACACCAATATCCTTTTCTTGTTTTTCCCGCTCCCCTTCCCATTGATACGCTTGCTCGCGGGCCAGTGTGGCCTCAAATATTTCATGGATATCTTCCGTCGGGATTAGGGCCAGCGCCCGGCTTAAATAATCGATCGCCGCTTGATTTTCATGATTTTTGGCTGCTTGGAGACCAGCCAATTTCAGAAAATGATGGGCCTTTTGGGTGGCTTCCAAGACTCCTTGACGTTGGGAGGTTTCATAATGATAGGCAATTTGACCATAAAATGCACCTAAATCTTGGACGTATAGCTCCTCCAAAGTTTGGGCGGCTAAGAGGTGTAGTCGCCGACGATTGGCTTGAACTTGCATATCATAGGCTACATCCCGCAGCAACATATTTCTGAAAATATATTGGGATTGGCTCAAACCGGTCCAGACGTCGGCGTTTTCGGCGGCAATCAATAAATTCTGTAAATCTTCGGTTTGATCCATCATGCGCTGCAAAACCGGGACGGCAAATTCACGCCCTAAAATGGCCGCGGTTTGAACCAACTCGCGCACTTCGCGTTTCAGGCTGTCGAGGCGGACTGTGAAAATATGCCGCACACTCCCCGGTACCAGTTGAGCATCAAAGGCGTCTGGGTTGGGGCCCCAATTTAAACCATCAGGAATGATGAGTTTTTCATCCTGCATAAATTTGAGCAGCTGTTCTGCAAAAAATGGATTCCCCCCAGAGCGCTGGCGTAACATTTTGACTGTTTTTTCATCCAAGGTGCCCCCCAAAATATATTGGGCTAATTCCTGTAAGCTATTTTGATCGAGGGGGTGAAGTTTCAAATTATGGACACTCACCCCAGTGAGTTGTAACAGCCAGGTTGTACTGAGGTTGTCGCGAGCAGTGGCGATGATCGCGATGGGATAGGCAGAAATATTGCGGATCAGTTGTTTAATGAAATTTTGGGAAGTATCATCCAACCAATGAATGTCTTCAAGGAATATCACTACCGGACGTCGGCGAGATTCTGCTAATAATAAGGTTTTCAAAGCCGTAACAAAATTCGTGAACCGCAATTCAGTATCGATCTCTTCATAGAGTGAATTTTCCCAGTAAAGATCTACTAGAGCACCTAAAAATGAAGTCGTCCGTTCTATTTCGGCAATCAAATCCCCGTCTTCAATGGCAGTGGTTAATTGATGCAATTTGCGGCTAAAGTTCCGTTTATTGCGCGCATCGGTTTGTTCACTCGATTGATTGAAATAATTTTTTAGCCAATAGCGAAACGGGTTGAGGGGTTGCTGTAAGAGCTGGTCGGTTTGACACAAAAACCATTGCGGGGGTTCAGATCGTTCACCGGTCAAGGCTGCATCTTTTTCTTCGAGTTCAAATTGAAAATCATGAATTAAGCGGCTCTTCCCCAATCCGGCTTCCCCGGTTACCAGCAGAACCCCCGCGAAACGGGTGGCAACTTCGAGTGAATTTATGGGGCGAAGGAATTTGTGTAGCTCAGCACACTCCCGATCGCGTCCGACCATTTTGCCAGAAAAAAAGTCATTTGTATCGATTTTTTTACGGCCTAACAAAACGTAAACGGGTTGGGGCTCTTCAAAACCTTTAAAGGTGAACGCCCCTTCTGCCTCAACTTCAAACTGGTTGCCTACGCGTTCGGCAATAGGATGGTCAACCCAAATACTCTCCCAGGGCGCACTCGACATCAGCCGCGCGGCCATATTAATCCCATTGCCGTTGCAGGTATATTCTTCATGTAAATTTGGGGATGGTTCAGAAATAAGTAGACAAATAAGTGTCAAAAAGGACATTAACAAA
>CAYVQU010000099.1:0-18294 GCA_964453155.1 uncultured Anaerolineales bacterium
TCAAGGTGCAAAAAAGTGTCCACTAATTTCTAGCTGTTTTTGAACCATCCCAAATGTTTCCGATTAATTCAGACCCAGGTGAAAGATAACCAAATACCAAACAAAAAACACCCTCTGCGATCAGTCACAGAGGGTGTTGAAAAAACGTATTGGTAGTTGGAGATCAAGATTCTAGAATCTGCTCCACGCGTTCCTTTAATTCCGAGGGACGGACCGGTTTACGGATGATGTCGGCAATGCCCAATTCTCGCAAGCGTTGGCGCACTTCTTCACGGGCTACCACTGTCAGGGCCACGACGGGGGTGGTGACCTGATGGGTTTTGGTGATTTTCTCAAAAATGTCCACCCCCGTAAATCGACTGAGTTCGTCATCCACCCCGCCATGGGGGAGAAAGATATCCAGCAATATCAATTCGGCCGCATGGAGCCGATCCACATTATCAAAAACTTCCTTGGCATCTCGCAAGGGTACGATGGAATATCCAGCCCGTTCTAATGGGCGCACTACGGGCCGAATAATATCAATGTCATCTTCAATCCAAACAATTGTTTTGGTCATTCGTTACTCCTTGGAGCGCTGATAAGGGATGTGGATGGTAAAACGGGTTAGATGCGGCTCCCCTTCGGGATCTTGCTTATCGGATAACAAGCGACTTTCGACCTCAATCGAGCCGTGATGATTTTTTAGAACCTGATGGGCAAAACTCAAGCCTTTCCCCGATCCGGTCCGATACTCCCCTTTCGTCAGTTGGCCTTGGTAGCCATCCTGAAAGATCGCCCCGCTGGAAATTTCTTCTGGCAAAATCCCGACCCCATAATTTTTTATCTCGAGCGTATAGCGACCCTTTTGAGGATACCCCTCAATTTTTACAAACCGCTCTCGTCCATAACCGCTGCGAAATGAATATTTTACGGCATTATGGACTAAGTTATTAAGCGCGTGCTGCATATGGTTGCGAGAAATATCAAGCGGATGATCGCGCGGTTCCTTTAGATGAACCCGGATTTCAATCCCCCGGCGGGCCGCTTCAGCTTCATACACCCGCTTGGCTTCATACACCAAAGTACCGATCGACCGTTTACGGAAATCATAATCTTCGAGATAGTGACCGAGATTTTGCACCAATGTGTCGAGGGCCAGAGCGCTGAAGAGCACTTCCTTGGCCATATTTTGGGCATCAGTCGTTGGGATCAGCGGCAACTCCATCACCAGGTTTTCAGCGTTGGCGATGATAGCCTGCAAGCGGGTCTGCATATCATGGGTAACCCGGTCGACGCCGGTCTTGAGCCGATCTTCTTCTTCGATCAACGTGTAAAACCACTCTTCAACGCGCGGGAAAACGGCCTTAATCTCTTCCAACCGTTCAGGAGAATAGCGTTTGGCATTGATCAGATGTTGGCGTAATTGTTTGGCATTTTCAGCACTGAGTTTGAGCCGTTCGACCAACTCCTGATGCCGTACCAGGGAAGCTTGTTGATAGGCTTCGCCTTCAATTTGCATCTCCCCATAAAAAATAACCGCGCGCGTTTCGCCATTGACCTTGATTGGCACGGCCTGGTTATACAATCCGGCATGACAGAGGGTTAATTCCTCTGCGCGGTTCGTCAGAGCCGCGTCAGCCCGATGACATTGGTCGGCCTGACACAATTCTTTTCCGGCCGGAATTTCGGCCAGAAATCGACAATGGGGCTCAAAATTTTCAAGCGAACGTTGTGAAAAAACTTCCTTTAATTGCCCCCCCTGATTTTCATATAACCCTATGGGCAGCCCGGTAGCGCTGACGAACATATCGAGCAGTGCTCTTTGAGCATCAAGCCGATGGGAAGTGGTGGAATTATCCATGACACCGGTCTCGGCTGTGCTCCCACAATACCCGAATGATCTCACAAAAGGCCTGATCTCCCGGCTCATATTGATCTAAAGCGATTTGCATGATCTGTTTGAGGGTATCGTTCGACACCGCAGATAACTCTTCAAGTTCGTATAAACCGGTAACGTCGCCCTCTAGAAATTTACGGAGAGCCACCGCCTCTTGAATCCGGATCAAACTGGATTCATCACCAGTCTCAACCGCGCGCGCAAAGCGCTTCCCCAACTGCTTCTTCTGGCGTTCACTGATCGCCAAAATGTGCTCTTGGGTATAGGTCCGTTGGCCGCTGATATCTCGGGGAATCGGTGGCAGCATGTTTTCTCGCTCCCACCGAAACAGGGTACTTTTCGAGATTCCAAACAACTCACAAACCTCAGCCGTGGAATATATTTGATCTTTTTTTGTCATAAGTTTGTGTATGCTAGCTATATTTACGGTATTTATATCCTACTCCTGGCAAGTGGTTTTGTCAATCAAACCGTGGTATAAGTGCGGTGCGGTTTTTGGTTTGAAATAAAACTGTCAAAATATACCGCACCTCCTGAGCAGATTTCGGTTTGAGCATTAGAATATAAATCTCTTGAACGAAACTTTCACCTTCCACCCACCCCGCAGGGTAGGGATCATTTTTCACATCGCCCTAATCATCGTTCTGTTGATTTTGGGCGCCTGGGGGCTATTCCAAACGACGTATACGGGCGTTGGGCCGACCTTCATCATCTATCTACTCCCCGTATTACTGGGTGTGTTTGCAATTCCCTTACTCTTATATCGATTGAACACCCTCCAAACCGCGTCTTATACCCTCGAACGCGATAGTATCCGGCTGCAATGGGGCTTGCGCGTTGAAGTTATACCTACCAATGCAATTTTATGGGTGCGACCAGCCTCAGACTTAATTGAAAAGTTACGCCTGCCATGGTTCCGGTGGCATGGTTCAGTACAAGGCACCCGCCGGCTAACAGGGGGGACCATTGTTGAATTTATGGCCGTCCAGACTCGCGATTTGATCTTAATTGGAACTTACGAGAAAGTTTTCGCGGTTTCTCCTGAAAACCCCGCCGAATTTCTACTCACCTATCAACGATTAACCGAACTAGGATCTTTGCTGCCTCCCTCACATAAAACGGTAATGCCAACGTTTATCCTGGCGCGAGTTTGGCAAAGCCCCCCAGCTAGGTACTTAATCCTATTGAGCTTTTTACTTGGGCTGGCGCTACTCATCAGCGCGGGATTGATCGCGCCACGCCTATCAACTGTTTCCCTGGGATTCTTGCCTACCGGCCAACCACGTGATCCAATTCCGGGGATTCGGCTGTTACTATTACCTGTTTTGAACGGCATTTTCTGGGTTTTCAATTTAGGGGCTGGACTATTTTTCTTTCGACGCGCCGAATGGCGAGCATTTTCTTATCTACTGTGGAGTACCAGCTGCATCGTTGCGGTCCTCTTTCTGGCTGGGGTCTTTTTTATTCTTCGGGTGGGCTGAGCAAATTTCGGTTTGAACAGCCCTTTTATTTTCAAATACCTCCAAAATTTTCTTACGCAGTTTTCAAAATTTTTTCCACGCGCGGCCCCGCGTTTATCCCCATTTCTTAGGTTTTATCCACAGTTTTCCCCCAGTTATCCACAGTTTTATACGATTTAATCACCCTGTTGAACGAATCACCGCGGTGAGAAGTAGTAATAGTACTTGGTGGGGTTGCTTGAATAAACTACAAGAGAACCACCACGTTTGAGTCGCTATAAGTGAGGGCCTCGGCCAGGCTGGAGCGTGAAATATGAAAAAACCCACAGCAATATTGGGATTGATCACCCTATTAGGCCTCATTTTGGGGGGATGTACCACTTCGGCCCCTGAGGTGGTTCCTACTAATTCTGAACCGGGGACCACCCCAGCCGCGGAAATTCAAATTACGGCTACAGCTTTAACGGATGAGGACCCCAGCGAAGCTCAGTCAACTCCCACCGAAATTTCAGCCAGCTCTGAGAATGCTCTTTCCTTCGCCGGTCTCAGCCTAGCAGACTTTTTTGAAACCTCCTTTCGGGCTTTAACCCTGCGCAGTCCCGAGACAGTGGTATCGATCGGTTTAACCGAGATTTACGGGGTTACCGACGTCCTACTGGATGATCTCTCAATTTCCTACCAACAAGAAACCTATGAACTGGTCGCGACCATTTTGGCGCAATTGCGAACCTATGAGCGCGCCACCTTAGCACCAGAAGATCAAATTTCGTACGATATTTATGAGTGGTATTTAGAAGATTATCTGGCGGGGAAAGATTATTTCCTCCACCAATATCCGGCCACCTATTTTCCAGTAACTGCCATCCATGAAGATACGCTCCAATTTTTCACCGATACGCATCCGGTCACCAGCCTGGCCGAGGCCCAAGACTATGTCACCCGGTTACAACTCGTTGGCCAAAAAATCGAACAACTCAGTGAATTGCTGGATGCAGCCGCAGCCGCCGGAATTGAACCACCGCAATTTGCGATTCAATGGACCTTATATGGCAATTTGGGTCAGTTTATCGGTATGCCGGCCCCTTCCACCGAGGTATACACCACCTTCAAAACCAAGGTTGATCTTTTGTCGAGTGGTACCCCCGAGGCGAAAGCTCAGGTTTTACAAGAAGCAGAAACCGCCATCGCGACCGTGGTTTTACCCGCCTATCGCCAGCTGCATAACCAGTTGAGCCAAATCCCCACTTACCCCGGAGAAGACAGCGGTATCTGGCGCTTGCCGCAGGGTGAAGCCTACTACGCCTACCGATTACGACAGGCGACCACAACGGATCTCACTGCCGCCGAGATCCATCAACTGGGGCTGACCGAATTGGAGCGCATTCACGCCGAAATGCGAGTGATTTTTGCCGAATTAGGTTATCCAGCCGACCTGAGTATCGCGGCAGCTTATGATCGGGTGGCTGCCGAGGGGGGGCATATCGCCGGACAAGAAGTATTGACCACCTATGAACGAATTATCGCTGAAGCGGATGAAAATATCACTGCCGCCTTCGATATTCAACCTCAAGCCGAAGTTGTGGTAATCGGTGATAATTTTGGGGGTTTCTACATGCGGGGGTCGCTTGACGGTTCGCGTCCCGGCGCGTTTTATGCCGCCGTTAACGAGACCGGCGAACCCTACTATGCCATGCCCACCCTGGCTTATCATGAAGCCATCCCCGGACACCATTTTCAGATTGCATTAGCCATGGAAATGCAAGATTTACCCTCCTTCCGGCAGGGGGTTGGGTTCAACGCGTATGCGGAGGGTTGGGCTTTATACGCCGAACAACTGGCCTACGAGTTGGGCTGGTATGGCGAGGATTCTTATGGGCACCTGGGGCTGTTACAAGCCATGGCTTTTCGGGCGGCCCGACTGGTCGTGGATACCGGTCTTCATGCTGAGGGGTGGACTTTTGACCAGGCCCAGGATTTCTTCACTGAAAATACCGGCTTTGAAGTTGGCGATCCCGTCAACCCCCAATTCCAGATCGCGCGGTATTTGGTCTGGCCAGGGCAAGCGACCTCATATTATGTGGGCTATCTCAAAATTATGGATTTGCGGCAACGAGCTAGAGATCAGTTAGGAGAACAATTTGATCTCAAGGAATTTCATCGAGTGATTTTAAGTAACGGTTCGATGCCCTTAGAGATATTAGAACAGGTAGTGGAGCAATATATCGCGCATAAATTGAAATCATAAGTGTGGTGCGGTTTGGGTTTGGGGTTTTCACTATTCCTGTTCAAAATGCCTTTGACCAATACAAAATCTAGTTCTTTGAGCTTTTGTAGGGTGAAAGTTCCCCGGAAACTCCGGATAGGCCATTTTGTCTGGGTTATTGTTTTTATTCCGGGGAACTGGCTCTATCACAGCATTCATCAAAGAGCCCAAAATCTTTCGAAACGAGGTAAAAAATGAACGAAACTTCCCTGACTGTGCCGGTTGAATCTCAACAGAAAAAATTCACTGTAAACAAATCAGTGGCAAGAATGGTTCGCTATACAGCGACTCGGTTGATTATTTTGGCCTTAACTGTAACTGTGGGCGTGTATCTCACCATCCTGATTGCCAACATGGGGGGCTATGTAGATGAGATCCGCCGGGGGGCAATTCGGGAGCAAGTTTCGGTGGCGATTTTTCAGGATCAAAGTGCCGAGATACGGGCGCTGTCAATTGAGGAAAGACAGGCACTCATCGATGAGCAAGTTGCGATCTTAGAACGGCGCTTGGATTTGGATAAGCCGTTTGTCTTACGCAGTTTGGATTTCCTGACAGACGCCCTCACCCTGAACCTGGGTATGGCCGATGTAATGCTCAGCGATAGCGGCTCTAAAACTGTCCGTCTGATTCTTTTGGAACGATTGCCACCCACTTTGGTTTTATGGGGCTTATCCAATGTCGTCTTGTTCTTTCTCAGCATTTTTCTGGCGCTTTATCTTTCCAGAAGGTATGGCAGTTGGTTAGATAAAGTTATCATCGCCCTGGCCCCCACCGGATCAGCTCCGGCTTGGTTCTATGGGCTGTTCTTGATCATCATTTTCGCCGGGATGTTCACCGTATTGCCATTTGGGGGGATGGTGGATGCGCCTCCGCCGGAAAACCCAATCAAATATGCCTTGAGTTTGCTTGAGCATATGGTCTTACCTGTGGTGGCCATTTTGATCAGTGCAGTTTTTCTCATTTCCTATAACTGGCGCACGTTTTTCTTGATTTACTCCAGTGAAGATTATGTTGAGATGGCCAGAGCGAAAGGTTTATCTTCAAAAGACATCGAAAGAAAATATGTTCTGCGGCCCACGCTGCCGACGATTATCACTGCCTTCGCATTGCTGGTGATTGGCCTGTGGACCGGTTCCATCATCCTCGAGACAACCTTTAATTGGCCCGGATTAGGGCGCGCCCTTTTTCAGGCCATTGGTTTCTATGATACGCCCGTGATTGTCGGATCGACAGTGATATTCGCCTATTTACTGGCGATTACGGTTTTCCTCCTCGAGTTTATTTATGCCCTGGTTGATCCTCGGGTGCGGGTTGGCAGCGACACCTAGAATTATAAGTATCGGACTGACGCAGTTTACCCCCCGAAATCGAGGGGAAACCTGCCCTGAGCTTATCGATGGGTTAGAGATGGGGCTGCTGTCAATTGCATAAGTCCTAATAAAAATAAATAAGGATGAGTAGTGATGAAAATCGGGGTTTATCTTAGCCTAATTACCAGCGTCTTTCTGGCCGGATGTGGTGGCATTGCTGCTCCTAAGATTGTTGAGCCAGAAACCCAGGCCGCAACCGCGACCGTCATAGTTCAACCCGAATCGGAGCGAAGTCTCCTGACGTCCACAGATCTATCAACAGGTTTTTCGTATTCTGCGCCCGTGGTCGAAGCGGCACTGACCCAACCCGAAGCTGCGACCCCGCCTCAATACACCTTTGAAGGTCGGTTGGAACTCCATTCTGAGGGCCAAAATGGGGAAATTGGGTACTTACGCGGTAGACGAGATATAGAGCCATTCTTACCCGAATTCGATTTTGAATTTGTTCAACAGGATGGCTATCTGATCCCAGCGAAACGCGGCCTGATTGTCACCGAACACGAATATTGGAATTATTTCCTTGAACCGGGCCGCGTTTGGTCGGAACCTGGCGATGGGGACTATTCACGCGCGTCTTTTCCCTTCGCCCTCTCCTGGAAAGGGTCGAACGCCATCCACAATGGGACGATGACCTTCCTGTTCAATGACGAAGAAATCTCCTCGGTCTGGTACCAGATTACGCAAGAAACCGGGATTGGCATCGCCGTCGATATGTGGGGTCTCCTCGAGGCCAGTTATCATTCAGAACCCCTCGCGGCGGCCGCCAAAATCAGAGCCGACTTCACTCAAGAATTAGTCGACCACTTTCCCACCAAACCCATTGCAGATCTAGGCACGGATTATCCCCAGCTTGACATCTCCGCCTTCGGTCAAGGTGTAACACCGGAACGGCTGACCTGGTATGGGTTCGTCATCGACGGAGTCAATTATGTTGGCGGGTGCCAAACCCGCTATGGCACTTACCCATATTGCGAATATATGCGCGCCCCCTCGTACTCCACGGCCAAATCCGCATTTGCGAGTGTGGCCCTGATGCGACTGGCCCAAAAATATGATCCGGCCGCGCCAGCCGCCCTGATCAAAGATTACGTCCCCGAAGCCGCGGCCAGCCCGGGCGATTGGAGCGCGGTCACCTTTGACGACACTCTCGACATGGCCACTGGTAATTTCAAAACATCGGCTTTTATGGTCGATGAAGAGCAATGGAACACCGATCCCTTCTGGTCGGAAGAATATTACGCGCCAAAAATTGCAGCGGCTTTCAACTGGCCGCACAGTGCCGAGCCCGGCACCACCTGGGTTTATCGAACTTTCGATACCTTCATCGTCACTCGGGCCATGCACAACTATCTACAGTCTTTCGCCGGTGAAAACGCGGATATTTATAATTTTGTTGTCGAGGACGTTTATCGCCCGCTCAAAATGGGACCGGGGGTCTTCACAACCCTGCGAACCAAAGATAACCAGTGGCAGGGTCAGGCCTACGGCGGCTACGGGCAATGGTGGATCCCCGATGACCTGGCGAAAATCACGACCCTGCTGAACGCAGATCAGGGTCAGATCGCTGGGGAACAAATTTTGCACCCCCAGGTCCTGGCAGCCGCCCTCCAGCATGATCCAGCCGATCGCGGGGTCCCCCGTGGTCGCGGGGGACGCTACAATAACGCGTTCTGGGCCGATTTATATCACCTGGCGGGTTGTAAAGTCTGGGTCCCCGAGATGTATGGGTACAGTGGGATTTTGGTTTCAATGATGCCTAATGGCACCAGTTACTACTACGCCAGCGACGGCGAGGAATTCGAATCACAGGCCGTCATTAAGGCCTCGCATGATCTGCGGTCAATGTGCGGTAGTCCGGGGGACTCTGGTGAATGAACTTGAAAGTTTGTAAACTGGTATCCAAAATGAAAACCTAAATTGCCCTGGAAGACTTTGTACCCAAGACAAGACCTTCCAGGTTTTTAAAACCTGGAAGGTCTGCAATTTATTAGGAGAAAAAAATGGACACCCCCGGATTTCGTAAATATCTGACCAGCAAAGAACTTACAACTGACAAAATTACCGCGATAATTGACTTTGTCCAAACCTTCGAAACTTTTCTGGCTGGTGCAGTCCCCACCAAAGCAAATACGACCGAATTTTCCGCTCAGATGGTCGCAGCCGGCACCAACACCCTCTCCAACTACTATGCCTTGCTCTATTATGCAAAATTTACCGCGAACGATGACGTCTACATCGCCGTTTTAGACCTACTGGATGGCGGCGAAGCGCTGGAAAATCTTCATCAGCGGATTGGAGCAGTTCTCGGAAACGAAAAACAAGCGGCCATTTTTGAGGGGTTGGAAGTTTCACCCTTGGGAACCCCCAATACCGAAAAAGTCATCACGAACCAAAAAATAATGACCCGCCTCGAAGATATCGGCTCCCCTGAAGAATGCGACCAAATCTTTGCCCACAGCTTACGGGATTTGGATGAGGCCTGGTACGCGGATGCCCAGAAATTATATGCCGACTGCGGTGATATCGAAGAATTTCTCGATAAAAATGCGCAGCACTTTATTGCTCATCTCGAAAAACTGCGGGGTGAAGGTGAGCTATTCTTCTCGCAAGAAATCACGGCTGAAGTGGTTGAATATGTGCGCTCGGAACCCCAGATCGCGCGCGGTTATGTAACGGGCAATATCCTTTACGAAGTCAAAATCCCCCACCAAACCAAAGAATTTTTGGCTGAGACCGATCCAGCCCAAAAACGCTATTACTACTGCCACTGCCCCTGGGTCAAAGAATCCCTCAAAAATGGAAAATCTGAAATCCCGCCGCGGTTCTGTGAGTGTTCGGCTGGTTTCCACAAAAAACGCTACGAACTCATTTTTGGCCAACCGCTGAAAGCCGAAATCATTGAGTCGGTGCTCAAAGGGGATGACTGGTGCAAGATCGCGATTCACTTACCAGCGGAAGCAGTTCCAGAGGCAATTGAATAAAAGCAGATTGGTGGATTAATATTTTGTAAAGCGTGCCTCTGGCCGGAGTCACACTTTACGTTTCACGGCTCTATCCCGCTCACATCCCAAATTTTGATATTTGTATCCCGGCTGGCGGAGGCCAATACCTGTCCATCGGGGGAAAATGCCACCCGGTTGACCCAATCGGTATGGCCGCCAAAAGTAGCAATTACCTCGCCAGTGGTCACCGCCCATAATTTTACCGAGTAATCTGAGCTGCCGGTCGCCAAGATGCTGCCGTCTGGGGAAAACGCCGCGCTGTGAACGCCGCCTTGATGTCCGACGAAGGTCTTTTGCAGCTCCCAGGTTTCAACTTCCCAGGTTTTGGCGGTACCGTCTTTGCTGGCGGAGGCCAGGGTGTGACCATCGGGCGAAAATGCTACCTGGAAAACCCAATCGGAGTGGCCCCGGCGTCGGTGGATTTCCTGGCGAGTAGCTAAATCCCATAAGACGATCTCCCCCATACTGCCGGAAGCCAAGCGAGTTCCATCAGGGGAAATGGCAATGGTCCAAATCGCCGCAGCTTGTTTCGGAAAGGTATAAACGACTTGCCCGGTTTCGACATTCCATAGTTTGATGGCAGCATCGCTGCCCGCGGAGGCCAGAATTTTCCCATCAGGGGAAAAAGCTAAGGATTTAACCGCGAAACCATGTCCCTCCAGGGTTTGGGTTTCCCATAAATAATCTGGCGTGACCTCCCACAACTTGATGCGTTTATTGGTATCGCCGGTCGCGACGCGGGTCCCATCCGGAGAATAGGCCACGTCGGTCACCGGATCGGGATGAGCGGGCACCGATTCAAGCAAATGCCCCAACTCCACATCCCAAACATTGACCATCAGATCATCACTGGCAGAAACCAACTTCCCGTTCGGGGCAAACGCTAGGGCATTAACAAACCGTTTGTGACTTTGGAGGGTGTGTAGCAAAGGATTGGCAGCCAAAATCCAATAATTGACCTGGCGATCATTCCCGCCGGAGGCCAGATACAGCCCATCCGGAGAAAATGTAACCGCGCTGACCTCCGCGGTATGCCCGTCCAGGCTGGAAATCAGCTGACCATTTTCGGTGGCTACCAGAGATATCGAATTATCTTTATTCGCCGAGGCCAGGAATAACCCATCGGGAGAAAATGCGATTTGATTGATCCAACCCCCAAAGTCATCCATGGTCCACCGGACTTGCCCTGAATAGATATCCCAAAATTTAACTTCTCGCCCGCTAACCGTCGCGAGTTCCTGACTATCTGGGGTAAAAATGACCTGCCAGACGCCGCTGACAAAATCATCCAGGGTTATTATTTCTTCGCCGGTATCCGCGGCCCACAATTTAGCTGTTTGATCCTGACTCGCGGTGGCAATCCATTTTCCATCGGGGGAAAACGCCACACTGCGAATACCATCCGTATGCCCCTCAAGGGTATAGATCAATTTCCCGGAGCCCGCCTCCCAAATTTTTGCAATTTGGTCGCTGGCGGCCGAAGCCAGGTAATCACCATCTGGCGAAAATGCCACCGAGGTGACAAACGCGGTGTGACCCAGCATCGACAACTCAGTTTCGCCCTCCAAAACCGACCAGACATGAATTGATCCATCCTCAAATCCGGCTGCCAACCAGCGGCTATCCGGCGAGAAAGACACGCTGCCGACCCCACCCCCACCGGGATCGAAAGTTTTCGCCTTTTGGCCGCTAACCGCATGTCGCAAGATGACTTTAGCATCGGTACTACCCGAAGCGACCCACCGTCCATCTGCAGAATAAGTCACACTACTAACGGTATTGTAGTGACCCTGTAATGAAATTAGGGGGGCAATTTCTGCGGGGAAGTTGAAAGAAGTTGTCAATTCAGGGGCTGGCGTCCCAGTTGGGCGCGCAGTCGGCGAAGGGGCCGTTGTCGGCGTGTAGATCACCGCATCGATCGACTGCTTGACATCCTGAAAATACGACAAACTGGCGCAACCACTCAGCAAGCCCCCTAATCCGCTCAGCATAAAACCGATCAGCGCCCAATTCAAAAACGTGCGAAAGCGCGCAAATGCGTTCATCCCATTCTCCTTTACTCGTAGTTTGATTATATCAGCGAGATAAGGGAGAAGCAGGGGAGTTAGTTTGATCGTTAGTTTGTTGGTTTGGTGGTTGGTTTGTGGGTAAGATACAAACTAGCCAACCATCCAACTAATCAAACTGAACCAACACATCCCCCTCCATGACTTGCTGGCCATTGTGAACAGGGAGCCCCGCGATGCGCCCGGCGAACGGGGAGCGGATCACGTTCTTCATCTTCATCGCTTCCAGGATACACAGCGCCTGACCTTGAACCACATCTTGACCGACTGCCACATTCACCTGGAAAATTACGCCCGGGATCGGTGCCAGAATAACATCGGAAGCCAACCCTTGATAGCGTTGATCGTTGTCAGAGGCAGTAGGGGCAGTTGTTTTTACCGCAGGTTTGGCCTGAAAAGGCACCTCGCCCTCCGGCCAGACTTCAAAGGTTTCACCCGCGACCGTAGCGGTTACGGGGCGAGTGTAGAGGTCGCCAACTTCGACTTCATAGGACTGGCCATCAATCTTGACTGTTATCTTCATCTGACATCGCCTCGGGTACTATGAATGTTGGATCGCAAAACCGCTTGCCAGGCGCTCACGACCACTCGGTCTGGGATGGGAAACTCACGGATCGTATTACGCTCCGTCTCCAAAGCTAACGCCACCCCCACAGCTGCCACAGCCACCCGTTTTCTACGCTCTATTTCATGATTCTTGATGTTTTTTGATTCCATTATCATTACCTAATGTGTTGCAGGTTGGAAGTTACTGGTTAATAGCTGGTTGACTAACAAGCCTTTTAAATTCCACCGCAAAGTCGCTGAGAACTCTGAGAATCTATCAGTTTTCTAGAGAGAAACTCTGTGAACTCTGCGTCTCAGCGGTGAAGAAGTTAAATTTTCAGTCAATCAGGGTTAATAGACTTGCTCTCCAACATTACCAAGAACTGGCTACCTTCAACCTGTAACTTCATACGGGGATATTCCCATGTTTACGGGGTGGATGGTCGGCATACTTATCGCGTAAGGCCGCCAACGAAGCAATAATTTTCGGGCGGGTCTCGCGCGGCTCGATGACATCATCCACATAGCCATTTTTGGCCGCATAGTACGGATTATTGAATTTCTGACGATAGTCTTCAACCAGTTCGGCGCGCAATTCTTCGGGATTCTCAGCCGCAGCGATTTTGCGACCATGGAGAATATTGACCGCCCCCTCGGCCCCCATTACCGCGATCTCGGCGCTCGGCCAGGCATAGGTCACATCGGTGCCGAGATATTTGCTGCCCATAACAACATATGCCCCCCCATAAGCTTTGCGGGTGATGATCGTAATTTTTGGGACGGTGGCCTCGGCGTAAGCATACAGCACCTTGGCACCGTGTCGGATGATGCCGCGGTGTTCCTGTCCAACCCCAGGAAGGAAACCGGGCGAATCAACGAAGGTCACCAGGGGGATATTGAAACAGTCACACATCCGCACAAAACGCGAAATTTTGTCGGAAGCATCAATGTCAATGACCCCGGCAAGTTCGTCTGGTTCTTGGGCCACAATCCCAACGCTGTTGCCACCAATCCGGGCCAGACCAACCACCGCACTTTTCGCCCAGGCCGGTTGAATTTCCATAAATGAATTCGCATCAGCAATATGTTCGATAACCGCATGCATATTGTAGGGAATCGTCGGGTCCATCGGGACGATGGTGTTGAGGGCGGCGTCCATTCGCAATTCACGATCTTCACTGGGGTGAAAAGGTGGGTTCTCAACATTATTAGCGGGGAAATACCCCAAGGCAGTCCGGCAGAGTTCCAGAGCTTCCTGTTCGGTTTTGGTTGCCATATGGGCGGTGCCGCTGAGGCCCATGTGGACGGCCGTCCCACCTAAAGATTCGTGATCAACTTCTTCACCAGTAACGGCTTTTATGACCTGCGGGCCCGTGATGAACATATAAGAGTGATTCTCCACCATGATAATTAAATCGGTGATGGCAGGAGAATAAGCCGCCCCCCCGGCACAGGGGCCCAGCATGACACTGATTTGGGGCACTACCCCCGAATACCGGGCGTTCCGCCGGAAAATTTCGGCATAGCCGCCTAAAGATTTCACACCTTCCTGAATTCGGGCACCGCCTGAGTCGATCAACCCAATGATGGGCGACCCATTCCGCACGGCCAAATCCATCACCCGGCAAATTTTACGACTCTGCATCATGCTCAGAGTGCCACCATAGACGGTGAAATCCTGGGCGTACATGTAAACCGTGCGGCCTTCAATTTGCCCATACCCGGTAACCACCCCATCGCCGAGATATTCTTCCGAGGTGGGGTCCATCTCGTCGCTGGGGCGCGTGATAAAGGGTTCCAACTCATGGAAAGTTCCGGGATCGAGTAAAAAGTGCAGGCGTTCCCGAGCTGTCAGTTTACCTTTGGCATGCTGGCGCGCAATCCTATGTTCGCCACCCCCCTGGCGCGCTTTGGCTCGCATTTTCCGGAGTTCGAGAATTCGAGGATCTTCAGATGTCATTCTTTTTCCTTGTTGGTAATATTTCGTCAGTGGAGCGCGGATGACGTGAATATGGCAAATTTCTGCAGGTTCTAATGTAAATTTGCGTAAGCCTTGTAGCTTCAGCGTCAGCTACCTTCCCTGGCAAATGATATTCGAAATTCCTATCAAATTCTCCCAAAATGCCCACCTGGGCATAAAGTGACACCACTACATCTTCACCATTGGGAATTCTTGAGAATTGGCTATCCATTGTATAAGCGGTACAATCCTTGCACCCCTCAAAGAATTTAGGGTAGAATGCCTCTGTCAAGCTCACCCCCAACATACTTAGTGTCACGATCCATGTCGATTTCTCGTCGCAATCTGCTCCTTGTTACCCTCAGCATCTGGATATTATTATTATCTGCCTGCGTCCGCCATACCAGTTCCGACCTGGAACCCTGGAACCCGGATCAAGGGGTCTTAACCTTGGTCCCTGCGGATGAAGACGTCAATCCCTATCTCACCGATCCGCGCCCGCCGGGAGCACCCATATTTACGCCCACACCAGATCCCCCTCACCCCATCCCCGGTTATCGGACCGATGAGGAATTATATGTGGTCCGCTCGGGGGATACGCTGGGCTTGATCGCTCAAAATTTTAACGTTTCAGTCGATATTATTGCCGAACGAAATCAGCTGGCGAACATCAATATCCTCGAAATTGGGCAAGAACTAATCATTCCGGCCCCCGCACCGACCGTCTCTGGCCCAAATTTCAAAATCATACCGGACTCCGAATTTGTTGCCAGCCCAGGAATGATCAGTTTTAGCGTCCCTGATTTTGTCTACGCCCAAGACGGCTACTTGGTTCGTTATGAGGAAGAAGTTGAAGGTCAGACATTGAACGGGTTCCAGATCCTGCAGCGGGTATCCCAAGATTTTTCGGTCAACCCGCGCTTACTGCTGACCGTCTTGGAATATCAGAGTGGGTGGGTCACGATGACCACACCCCAAGAAGAAACTCTAAAATATCCGCTGGGGATGGCCGATCAACGCCGAGAAGGACTGTATAAACAGCTCACGTGGGCCGCTGACACCCTCAACCGCGGTTATTACTGGTACCAGGCTAACGCGGTTGCTTCCTGGTCCCTGACGGATGGTGCGATCATCCCCATTGACCCTACGATCAATGCCGGAACCGCAGCCATTCAGTATTTTTTTAGTCAGCTTTACGGTTATAAGTTCTGGGAAAAATCGGTATCGCCCGAGGGTTTGTTCGCGGTCTACGAGGCCTTTTTTGGCTATCCATTTGATTACACCTATGACCCTATTATCCCGACAACCATAACCCAGCCAACGCTGCAGCTCCCCTTGGAGCCGGGCGTCATCTGGGCCTTTACCGGCGGACCCCACGGCGGTTGGGGCGATGGCTCCGCTTGGGCTGCTCTGGATTTTGCACCGTTCACCGACGACCGGGGCTGCGTTCAAAGTGACTATTGGGTGGTTGCCATGGCCGACGGGTTGATCGTCCGGGCGGAAAATGGGGCTGTTGTGCAAGATATTGACAATGACGGTCACGAGCAAACCGGCTGGACCATTTTATATATGCATATTGAAACTCGCGACCGGGTTCCAACGGGCACCTATCTCCGAGCCGGAGAACGAATCGGGCATCCTTCCTGCGAAGGCGGTTTTTCAAACGGCACCCATACCCATATTGCCCGCCGGTATAATGGGGAATGGATTCCGGCCGACCAGGAAAATCTACCCTTTGTGATGGACGGTTGGACCTCCTCCGGCACCGGCGATGTCTACGATGGATATCTCACGAAAGGCAACACCGTCATAGAAGCTTACAACGGGAACCTCAACCTCAATGCCATTCAACGCTGAATCAGATCAGTTACGCCCAGATAACACGGATCCACCTTTCAATGAAAATGCCATCCCTTAAAAAAATAAACAGAATCGCGTTCAGCCGCGTTGGTCTGTGGTTTCTCTTTGGTGTTCTGCTCTCCAGTTGTAACCTTCCTAATGATAGTTTGCCCTTTATCGCCCCCTCCAGCGTGGGGACGCCCACCCCTAACTGGGCTGCGACCCTAGCGGCCGCCCTGCCCCCCACTGAGACCCCCATCATAACGCCCAATCCGGAAGAAATTCTTGCAACCGTCGATGCAGTCCCCAACGTCCCGCCGCCGCCCACCCCAACCCCGATCAAAACCGGTCCCATCCTGTATTACACCCAGGCTGGCGACACCCTAGCTGCCGTCGCGGTGCGGTTTGGAGTCGCCGCCCAAGAAATCGAATCGCCAGAAACTCTGCCCGGAACGGGTTTCATCAACCCCAATCAACTCCTGATCATCCCCAATCGGCTGACGAATGCCACAGTATCAACCCATGTTCTGCCCGATAGTGAGTTTCTCAACACCCTGTCCAATATTAATTTGGATGTACCAGCATTTGTGCGCGATGCTGGGGGGTACCTGCATGGATATCGGGAATATTTAGGCACCACCGGTGACACCCGCGGAGCCGAAATTGTCGAAATTCTGGCCAAGGATAACTCCATAAACCCCCGGCTGCTGCTGGCACTGCTCGAATATCAAAGTGGGTGGGTTTCAAGCTGGCCCAGTAATCTGGCGGCGCGCGATTATCCAATGGGTCAAATTGATCTCGATCAAAAAGGGCTGCTGCGCCAATTAAAATGGACAGTCAATCAACTTTCTATTGGTTATTACGGTTGGCGAGAAGGACGGTTATCTGAAATTCAGTTTCGAGATGGAACCACCACCCGGCTGGCCCCCGGACTTAATGCAGGAACCGCGGCCCTCCAATACTATTTCGCCCAAGTGTACGACAGTCAGGGCTGGTTGCAGGCAATGGACCCTAAAGAGGGCTTCCCGGCCATGTATGAACGGATGTTTGGTAATCCTTGGGGTCGGGCCCAACTTATTGAACCGCTATTCCCTCCGGACTTGGTCCAAACCGAATTAGAGCTCCCCTTTTTGGTCGGGCCGGTATGGAGTTATACCGGGGGTCCGCATGGGGCCTGGGAACGCGATGGGTCGTACGCGGCCATCGATTTTGCCCCCGCCAGCACCATCAGCGGCTGCTATGACTCCGATGCCTGGGTCACAGCCCCGGCTGCCGGGCAGGTTGTACGCTCAGAACGGGGGATTGTGGCCCTCGATTTAGACGGAGATGGCTTCGAACAAACGGGGTGGGTAATAGTCTTTTTACACATCACCGACCAAGACCGGGTAAAGTTTGGCGAATACCTAGATGTGGGTGATTTTATCGGGCATCCCTCGTGTGATGGTGGCTACTCCACCGGAACCCATGTGCATATTGCCCGAAAATTCAACGGCGAGTGGATGACGGCCGACGGGCCGATTCCCTTTGTTCTAAGTGGCTGGCAGGTCCATGAAGGTTCCCGCGCCTATAAAGGCACCCTGACGCGCGGCGATGATACGATAACCGCCAGTTCCGTGGGGGCCTCCCACAGCAAAATAGTGCGCGAGCGCTCTTCGAGTTCAGAATGATGAGCCCAGCTTGCGGAATGCGAGATAAGGAGAGGGGAGAGGGGAGAAGGGAGAAGGGGCAAGGAAATACTAAAAACCATGGCTCCTTTTCTCTCTGGTGGTTAATCTTAATATTGAGCTTAATCCTTACCGCCTGCCAAGCGACTACCCTCACGCCTCCCCCCTCACCCCTACCCCCTAGCCCCATTCCCTCCCTCACCCCAACCTCCTCACCCTTGCCCCCCAGCCCTACGCCTTCCATG
>CAYVQU010000100.1:0-18239 GCA_964453155.1 uncultured Anaerolineales bacterium
CCCGTTGTTAATTTGTAAAGGTGCTTTTACTCAAAATCTAACCGTACCGATTTTTGCATCTGGGCAATGTGGATCAGGCCATTGAGAATTATGAAACCGCAATGAATTTCTATGAGGAACACAATCTTCTCGAATATGCCGCGATGACAGGTTTGAGTTTGGGGCCGGCTTACCGCAAAATTGGAAAATATAAGCGTGCTGAAAAAACTTATTTCAAAGCATTATCTTATTGGCGGGCAAAGAATAACTCGATGATGGTTTCCAATATCCTCAATAATTTGGGGGTATTATTTGCTTATCAGGGTCAATATATTGAGAGTATTGAGAACCTAGAAGAAGCTTTATCCCTGGCCAAAACGATCGGACAGTCGCGCCTGGAGGCGTTAATTCTGGCTAGTATTGGGGATGTTTATTCTGAATTAGCATCCTTTGATGCTGCCATCAATTCTTATGAGCGCGCTTATTCGTTAGCCACAGATATCGGATACCAGTTTTTGCGAATCTATGCGGCTTGCGTTCTAGGGAATACATTTTTGGTTTCAGGAAACCTCCCTCGAGGCCGGAGTATTTTGCTAGAGATGCAAGCCGAACTTGAATCTTGCGGCTCGAATTATGAGCGGGCGCTGATTAATTTGAGTTTAGGTCATTTAGCTCGCTACGAGCAGGATTATGACCAGGCCATTGACTATCTAACATTAGCTGATCAGTTATTCAGTACCGGTGAGCAGCTCATTGAACAGATTGCTGCCAAAATGCAACTGGTAGCCACCTTTAGCACCCAAGAAAACTGGCATTTGGCGAAAAAATACTTGGATCAAGCCGTACAAATTTCAGGTCGTCTTGATAATTCGCATGCTTTCATTGTTGCTGCTTATCAAGATGAAACTTCTCTGAGGGAACTTTCAACAAAAAAAGATCTCAGTTTCCCAGTCCAAAATCTGATATACAAAATCGAAGTGCTCAAGGAAAAATTACAGCAGACGCGCCAGCATTTTCGGGCGCGCGAGCTTTCAATTCAACTCGATAAACCCAAAATCCGCATCCATACTTTGGGAACCGAAGCAATTTTCCTTGGAGAAAAGGCCCTCACCAATTGGGGCGCCCCAGTTCAACGCGATTTATTCCTGTGTGTGTTAGCTCATCCCCGGGGTCTGACCAAAGAGCAGTTAGGCGCAATATTTTGGCCAGATTGTTCTCCAGCCCAATTGGCGATGAGGTTTAAAAAGACCATATATCGGCTAAGAAGAACCTTGGGGGCTGAGATTTTGGTATTTGAAAATGATCGCTATTATTTCAATACGCAATTGGATTATGAATTTGATGTCGAAGCATTTTGGCGGAACATCAAAGCTGCTAAATCAGCAACAGATGATGAAAACAAGGCAAAATTCTATCGCAAGGCATTAGCAAAATATACGGGGCCATTTTTGCCACGTTTTGATTATGATTGGGCTCGAAACGAGCGTGAAAAAATCATTCAGGCGTATGTTAATGGTATTCGGTTTGTTAGCACCTGGTATTTGAGGTGTTCCGATTATTCTGCCAGCCTCAATTATGCTCAAATTGGTCTAGAAGTTGATATTTGCGATGAGACCTTTCATCGTCAAATTATGCGGATCTATGCTCAAATGGATACCCGTTCAAAAGTGATCCGCCAATATGAGTTATGTTGCCAGGCATTAAATTCTGAACTCGGCGTAAAGCCTGTGCCAAAAACCACCAAGCTTTTTAACGAATTAACTCAAACATAGATTCCATCAATTTGCACTCAACCCTTACAAAAAATCCCGATCCAGGGATTTTTTTATTTAAGCTGTCCCCTGAACTGTCCCCCCCCACCCGTCATACTAATGACAAATTAACGGATTTCTTTCTTGGAGAATGCGATGCAGAAAATCTTGCAAAATTTGTCTAAATGGAGTGTGAGGTTAGATCGCCGGTACATTCAATTGGCCTATATTGTGATAATAACCGGGATGTTGGTTATTGGTGCTGGAGCCCCCGAGGATGGGGGCAGTTCCAACTGTGTAAATTGTCCGGGATAAACGATGGCTTTGGCAATCCCAGTGCTTTTTGGGGTTATGGGGTGTTTGGGAAGGGTCTTTATTTTGGGGTATCAATGGACCCTTCCCCAATTGAAGCACACCTGGTTGGTGATCATCGCCTTTTGTGTTCAGTTTTTTACACTAAAGTGTTTCATGACCCGGGCAAGTTTTGGAACCCAGACTGTAGTTTGGTTAGTGATGACTACGCACTTTGCACTTCTTGTCTATACCATGATTAACCGGCAGCAAACCTGTTTTTGGCTCATTGGGTTAGGCATCGGATTGAATCTCTTAGTTATGCTAAGTAATGGTGGTTTGATGCCGATCAGTCCCGAAGTTGTACAAGAATTGTTAATGGGGGACATCTCTAAATGGTCAGTTGGGAGTCGGTTGGGGTATGGCAAGGACATTGTTCTAGAAATAAAAAATACTCGATTGTGGCTGTTATCGGATCGGTTCGTCACCCCGCCGAGTATGTCATATCGGGTAGCCTTCAGCTTGGGAGATGCGCTGATGGGTTTGGGTGGAATTGGGTTTTTGTGGGCTGGGGGTAAACGCCCACAATAGGTTCACATGAAGGGGTAATCAAAATGATTGGGGAAAAAGAGTTCAATCGAGTTATTAGTGCGGCTTTGGTGAGTGATCAATTTCGCAGTTTGCTGCTCACCCAGCCTCATCAAGCAATTGAGACCGGGTTCAACGGCGAAAAATTTGATCTAGCCCCCGAAATATTGCGGGCCATGGTCTCAATCCAAGCCCCAACCTTGGAACTTTTTGTGAAAGAAGTTATCTCACAGGTAAATGGAAACGGGCACCAGGCTTAACCTGCATCCTCAGAAATCGGCTCGGGGAAACTAGGGAATTCCCCTTAAAAGCCCTGGCGGGAAAATGTTCCGGCCGGGGCTTTTTTCGTGCTAGAATTATTCAGCACCAATCCAATCTGGGAGCATAAAAATGCAAATTGATAACAAATATGTCAATAAACAACAAACCCAACTTCGTCAGGCGCTCACCCAAGGAGATGACTTCGAAGCTGCAATCAACTTGGGTCTGCGTCATCATGCCATGCTCCACTCGGCGCATATCTCTTCGGCAGATTTATGGTCATTTGAAGACTTTGTCTTAGATGATCTTTCGGAAGATCAATTCCGCCGTATTCCCCCCAATGAAGAGCATTCCATTGCCTGGTGTATCTGGCATCTGGCCCGGATCGAGGATGCTGCTATGAATTTGTTGGTGGCTGGCTCCGATCAACGGTTTATGGTTGATGGATGGCAAAATCGATTGGGTGTCTCCTTTAAACATTCGGGGAATGATATGACCCGGGCCGAAATGGAAAATCTCAGCACGACCATCGACTTGGAATCTTTGCGCGCCTACCGAATTGTGGTTGGTCGCCGCACCCAAGAAATCATTACCAACCTGCAGCCCGAAGACCTGAAAAAGAAAGTAACACCTGAACGTTTGGCACGCGTGATGGCGGAAGGCGCTTTGAAACCCGAATCCCGCGGTATCCGGGATTATTGGAGCAAACGAAATATCGCCGGATTGTTACTGATGCCCGCGTCACGTCACAACATCGTCCATTTAAATGAAGCCCTGCGATTAAAGAAAAAACGAAAATAAATTCTATTTAAGGAGAGCCATATGAACCCCACCACCGTTGTTGATTGGATCAATCAGCACCAATCAGATTTCACCGAGATGTCCGATCAAATTTGGGCTACCCCCGAACTAGCCTATCAGGAATTTAAATCCTCCAAAATTCAAGCCGATTATCTCGAAAATCAAGGTTTTACCATCACCTGGGATATCGGTGGTTCCAATACCGCTTTTATGGCCGAGTGGGGCAAGGGTAAACCCATCTTGGGGTTCATTGGTGAGTACGATGCCTTGCCTGGTTTATCGCAAAAAATCCAACCTACCAAAGAGCCGGTGGAAGACGGTGCCCCTGGACATGGCTGCGGCCACAATTTACTAGGAACCGCCGCGGTGGCGGGGGCTGTTGCAGTCCAAAAATGGTTGCAAGAAACCAATACACCGGGAACCGTCCGTTACTATGGTTGCCCGGCTGAAGAAAAGGGCAGCGGCAAAGTATTCATGGCCCGAGAGGGGGCCTTTGACGACCTCGCGGCAGCCCTCAATTTCCATCCCTCAGTGGTTAATATCGCCAATAAAGGCACCAATGTGGGCGTCAACTCAATTTATTACCGCTTCCACGGCCGGACGGCTCACGCTGGCGGAGCCCCCCATATGGGCCGCTCTGCCCTCGACGCTGTCGAACTGATGAATGTCGGTGTAAATTATTTGCGGGAACATGTCAAAGATGATGTCCGCATTCACTATATCATTACCAATGGCGGGACTGCGCCCAACATCGTCCCGGAAGAAGCTGAAGTCTACTATTTCATTCGCGCCGCCAAAGCAGATTATTTAGTCGAAGTTGTTGAGCGGGTTGCTAAAGTGGCGCGCGGCGCGGCGATGATGACTGAAACGGAAGTTGAAATCATTCAGGAAGAGGGTTGTTCTTCGGTAATCAATAACCATTATCTGGCTGACCTCCAATTCAAGGCGATGGAGCAGATCGGACCAATTGAATTCTCTGAAGAAGATTTGGATTTTGCCCAGAAAATTAATAGCGCTTTCCCCGGCGAAAACTCAGACTACATTAACCGCTACATTGATTATTTCACCCCGCCGGCAGACATTGTCGCAGCCCTGGAAGAATATCGCGACCAGCCCCTCATCAACCGCAATTTCCGCTCATTTGATGAACACGTCCTCATGACTGGCTCGACCGATGTCGGTGATCTCAGCCGGGTGACCCCCGTAAGCATGTTGCGAACGGCGTGTACCCCGACGGGCGTTCCCGGCCATAGTTGGGGCAATGTCGCGGCTTCCGGGATGTCGATTGGACATAAAGGGATGCTTCATGCGGCCAAAACGATGGCCCTCACCGCCGTCTGGCTTTACACCGAGTCCGAACACTTGCCCGAAATTCGGGCCGAGTTCGAACGCAGTACGGGTGGCAAACCCTACGTACCGCCTATTCCGGCCGAGGTTACAGTGCCGCGGTTTGAACCAGAAACCAGTTAATTGGGTGATTTTGTGAGGAGGTTACCATGCCAAAATTTCACAGTTACCTTAACCGAATTCGTTATCTTGCCCTGGGCTTTTTGGTCCTCGCGGGGTTGTTTTTTGGGCTTTTGGCAGCCTTTACGGTTCCCGCTCCGAATGCCCGCACTGCAGTTGAAATCGTAGGCACGGTAACCGCCATTACGCCTCCCCAGGCCGAATTTGGTGATCTAGCCATCATGCTCGATGGCAACCGCCATTTTTATGTCAATCGGGCGACCGAACTCGACTATTTTGCTTGGGAGCAACTCCTAGCTGAGGTCCACCCAGGTGATCGTCTTCACCTCACGACCGTAAAGCCATTCATTTTTCGATTTCTTGGATCGGCCGCTGATCCTCAACCAGTCGTCGGAGTTTGGACAGTGGAAAAGATATACCTAAACCCCGAGATCAGTGCCGAAGCCTGGACCGCTCAACGCACATTTAGTACCCTCACGCTCGTATCAGTTATTCTGGGGATTTGCTGTATCGTTCCCAATATGATGCGTATAGTCAGTGTAAGGCTGCCGCTGACATCGAGAGCATCCTAAATATCCAAAATCCCAGAGTTCAAAATTCTGGGATTTTTTTCTATGACTGTGGTAACATCTCGCCCAATATGGAAATCACATTTTTGGGCATTTTGTTCGCTTTGCTCTCAGCGACCTCCTGGGGTGGGGGCGATTTCAGCGGCGGTTTAGCGACCCGCAAACTCAATCCGTTTCAAGTCCTCGTCCTATCAGCAATCACCAGCTTGGTGGTTATGTTGGGATTGGCGGTGTTATGGGGGGAAACCTTTCCCAATTTGCGTAATACGACGATTGCGATTTCGGCTGGCATTGCCGGCGCGCTTGGTCTCACCTGGCTTTTTCAGGGATTAGCCTCTGGACCGGCGGCCCTCGTATCCTCTGTGGCGGGTGTGATCGGGGCAACCATCCCGATGTTGATCGGCATCTTTCTCCAGGGATTTCCAAGTGGCAGCCAGATTTTGGGATTTATCCTGGCTCTGATAGGAATCTGGGTCGTCAGCCGGTACAGTGGGGAGGAGGGGAGTCAATCACAAGCTAGTTTGCGCCTCGCGATCCTGGCCGGCTTGGGTTTCGGTGGGTTTTTGGCTTTAGTCGCCCAAATTAATGGCCCCGCGGTATTTGCCCCGTTGGTGGTCGCCAAATTCAGCTCTCTGGTTTTGGGTGTCATTATCGTGTTGCGGTTAAAAATATCAATCCCCAAATTATCATCCTCTCCAACTGCGTTGGCTTCGGGGGTGTTGGATGCGGGGGGCAACATTTTTTATTTGTTGGCTACCCAATATTCCCGCCTGGATATCGCGGCAGTTCTATCATCACTCTATCCGGCTGTGACCGTTCTCCTGTCAAGTATCATCTTAAAGGAGAAGGTGTCTCCAAAACAATGGATTGGGGTTGGCATCTGTATAGCCGCAATCATCCTTATCACCGTTTGATTTAGTAACTCATATTACGAAGCATTTTCAAAGTGTAAGAAAATATTCACCATTCAATACGCTTTCGCTCCTCAGGATGCTTGTTGCGTAAAATCTATTCGTAATTCCGGTGAGGGTCATAGAGAAATCGTATGTAACTCAAAACGGCAGTTGAAACTGCACCGACAGCTGCGAAGTCTCCCTTCGGCGACTGAGTTTTAACCTGCGCAGGCAGGTTTTGCAATGGTCGCTGCGACTTCAGTCGCTTGTTTTCATGAATATGCGATTGCCCTAGTGAGGGGCACTTTTGAGTATGTGTGAATGCGTTACAATACTATTATGGATAAAATCACTCTGATCGCCGTCTGCACGTTTGGTCTTGAAGCGGTTGTTAAACGCGAACTCCAGGCTTTAGGTTATGAAAACCTTAAAACCTCAGAAGGTAAAGTTGAATTTGAAGCTACTCTGGCGGATATACCCCGGACCAATCTCTGGCTGCGGAGTGCCGACCGGGTGCGGCTCAAAATGGCGGAATTCGAAGCCCTGACATTTGATGACCTCTTCGAAAGGACCAAAGCCCTGCCCTGGGAAGATTGGATCACCAAGGATGGTAAGTTTACGGTCACGGGCAAGTCCTGGAAATCGACCTTGGGCAGTGTTCGAGCCTGTCAGTCGATAGTCAAAAAAGCGGTGGTGGAGCGGCTCAAAGCGAAATACAAAACAGATTGGTTTGAAGAAACCGGCCCCGAGTTCACCATTCAGGTTGCCATCCGCAAAGATAATGCTCAACTGACGATCGATACTTCTGGCTCTGGCCTCAACCGGCGGGGCTATCGCCAACAGGCGGGCGAGGCGCCTCTCAAAGAGACCATGGCCGCGGCGCTGGTACTGCTCAGTTTTTGGAACAAAGATCGGCTCCTCATCGATCCCATGTGTGGGTCTGGAACAATTCCCATTGAAGCGGCTCTCATAGCCAGAAACATTGCCCCAGGCTTGAAACGGGAATTTGTATCTGAACATTGGCCAGTGATCCCCACGCGGTCTTGGCAACTAGCGCGCCACGCGGCTCGGGATGGGATTTTAACCAATCTTGATTTGCAAATTTTGGGTTACGACATTGAAGCCGATTTAGTCAAAGCCTGTCGGGTGAATGCCAATAAGGCTGGGGTGGGGCGCAACATCACCTTTGAACGCAAAGATGTGAAAAAGCTATGGATTGATCAACAATTCGGGATTATCATCACTAATCCGCCTTATGGTGAGAAATTAAGCACATTTCAAGAGATGAATCAGATCTACATCTCGCTGCATAAAACCTTCCGTAAAAAAATGGGATGGTCGGTATATATTCTCACTGCGGACAAAAAATTTCCCGATTACTTCAAACGGGCTAAACCCAATCGGGTCCGGAAATTGTTCAACGGGCCGATTGAGGTCAATTATTATCAGTTTTACGGGGAACGGCCACCAAAACCAGAAATCTCCGTGCCATGACCCTTTCTGAAAAGTCAAACGGAATTGGGCAACTCAACGAGGGCCCATTGCATGCTGCTCTTAAAGACTACTTAGCCCAACCCGGCGATCTTTTCGAGACCAAAGTGGATGGCTTTGTAATTGATATTGTTCGTGGCGAACTTCTAATCGAAATCCAAACCGCGAATTTCTCCGGACTGAAGCGCAAACTTCGTAAACTGACGAACACCCATAAAGTCCACCTGGTGCACCCTATCGCGGCCGAAAAATGGATTGTACGGCAGCCGCGGCCGGGTGAATCGAAGATTTCCCGGCGCAAATCTCCTAAACGCGGTCAGGTTGAGGATATTTTCAGCGAGTTGGTTAGTTTTCCTGATCTTATCCAAAACTCAAATTTCTCTCTTGAAGTTCTCCTGATCCAGGAGGATGAGGTGCGGCGGTTCAAGGGCAAACCCCATTGGCGACGGCGCGGCTGGGTCACAGCTGAACGGCGATTGCTGCGCGTAGTCAAAAATGCTATGTTCGCTAGCCCAGCTGATTTTGCCGCCCTAATCCCTTCGAGTGTGCCGCCCGCGTTCACGACTGCCGATTTGGCCCAGGGATTGGACCGACCGCGCTGGCTGGCGCAGAAGATGGCCTATTGTTTACGCGGGATGAGGGTAATTGAAAAAATCGGTACCAAAAATCGCGCTAATTTATTCACACTGTTACCTGAGTTTGGATAACAACAATGTACACCGCGCGCCATCAACCCAGCCGGCAAGATATCGTCATTTTGGACCCCCGTTGGCGAGATCAGGTTGATTATTTACGCCGTCTGGATCGGCAGGACGCATTGGTGTGTCCCGGTTGTGAGCAACCGGTTCGTGTTCGAGCGGGTCGGATAAAACGCTGGCATTTTGCTCACAAACATCGGGCAAATTGTCCATATCAGCACGAATCAGCCTTGATTTTGGAGGCCCGCGCGCTTTTGTATCAGTATCTGATCAGCATATTTGAGGTAGAACAAGTAAGCATTGAAAAACAGGTAGATGATCTCCATTTCCCCCGTCAAATTGACTGTTGGGTCGAAGTAGCTGAATATAAATTCGCCTATTGGATTATTGATCGACGCTTGCCGCCTGATGAACGTGCGACTCTTACCGCGGCCGCAAAATCTGTGGGAGTGCCATTTCACTGGATATTTGCCGCTGAGATGTGTCGGGAAGATCAATTTCTCCGCCATCATCTCCACCTGACCACTACTGAACGAGAATTCATGGTCAAATCCGATTATGATATAGCCTGGCAAACCCATTTTGCCGAATTGGGCAAAACGCTTCATTATCTGGATATCTCCAATCAGACTCTGACAACCTATCGAAATCTTTTCCTACGGCATCGCCCCCAGGTATTTTCTGGGACTCCGATTACGACCCAGCTTCTAGAATTAGAGGTTTCCACAGAGACGGGGGAGTTTTCACATCCTGGTGAAAAATTGAAATTATCCGAAAAACTTCATGATCAAGCTGTTCAGCAAGCGCAAGCGGAGAAACGCCTCCAATTCGCCGCGCGGTTTTTCAACCGAACGGGTAACCAGGTCCCAGACCCATCAGATTCAAATGGTTCTGAGCTTTCTGAACCCCTCCCGTCCACCAGGAGGGCCCGGCAACCTTTTGGACGAGAAGTTCCTTGCCGAGTTTGTGGCGTAGTCACTGCTGACTGGGTCAGTTATGATGGTCAAACCAAAACCTGCCTTTGCCGGAACTGTCACTCAGAAAATGAGGAATGAATTTGAATAAAGAAAATCCCCGCCTACCTTTTTCGCACCGAGCCACCGCGTTCTTTGGCGTTGCGCTCTCCCTCATCAGCTTGATGTTTGTGATCCGAGTGGTTATTGACACCAGTTTTCGGATGTTTTTCCCCTTTATTCCGCAGTTTTCGAATGGCCTGCACCTCACCATCGCTGGATTTAGCTGGTTGTTGACAATCCGGTCAACTTCAGGTTTTTTAGGCCCATTTATCGGCGTGTTAGCTGATCGTTATGGCCGCCGCAAAATTATGGCGATTGCATTATTCTTGCGCACCGTAGGGATGATCGGGATCGCGATTTCAACTGGGTGGTGGAGTGTGATCCCCATGTTTTTAACCGGCTTATCGATCACCGCCTATCTCCCCGCCCAGCAGGCCTATATCAGTGATCAGGCCGCATTTGAACGCCGCGGTCGGGCCTTAGCAGCTGTGGATGTTTCGTTTTCGATCTCCGGCATACTGGGTTTACCCTTGGTGGGGTGGTTAATTGATTTGTGGGGCTGGCGAGCACCATTTTGGGTCATGGCGGCTTTGAGTTTGGTTGCCATGCTCATCATCTTGCAGGCGATGCCAAAAACTGAAAATCGGACCACAACCAGCCTGACCTGGGCTGCGATGTGGGCTACATTTCGGCAAAAAAATGTACTCGCATCGGTTGGGGTGAGTTTTTTACTCTTTACTGCGGTGGCTATTTATATGACTTTTTGGGGGCTGTGGCTGAGCGAAGATTTTGGATTGGAGGCCGTCGAATTAGGTCTGGTCGGTACTCGGATTGGATTTGCCGAACTTGCGGGGGTGATCGCTTCTGGGCTGTTTATCGATTGGATTGGAAAACGACGTGGTAGTCTATTTGGTTTGATCGGGAGTGCCGTCGTCTTTATGGTTGTGCCCCTCTTTCAAGTGAATTTATCGACGATCTTTTTTATATTGATCTTGTTAGGTATTACGGTAGAGTTTACGATTACGGCGCTATTCCCGCTTTATGGTGAACAAGCTCCGGAGGCCCGGGCCACAATATTTTCGCTGGTAGCCTTTGGAAATGCATTGGGGTTAGGTCTCGGACCTCCATTAACTGCCTTTCTGTGGAAATGGCAAGGTGTCAGCGCCATAACGACATCCGCGGCAGTTTGTCTGATATTGGCTACCGTCATTACCTGGAAATTTTTGTGGGATCAGCGACCCGTTGTGGAATGATCCTTGTGGGTGATTAGTAAATCAAACAGTATTTCCCATGAGATCTTAGCTCATGTTATGCACGATATGCAAAATGAACTAGAAAATTCATCACTTCGACTGCGCTCATGCAGGCTCTGAGTAGCGATAGCGTATCGCAGGGCTAATTTTCGGATGAGCCGCACCCTTCGATACGGTCCTGTGGACCTACTCAGGCCTGTCCCTAGCCTGTCGAAGGGCTGCTTGCTGCATAACATCAAATCTTAATTTAATTCTCATCCTAGAAACAGAACTAGAACAAGTGTTTCAGGTTATACTGATAAAGACAGTCTTTTTTATCTTTTATGTTCCGAAGGAGGTCGAACATGCTTAGTTTTAGTGTTAATTGGTTGGCGGTGATTGTATCTGCGATTGCCAACATGATCATCGGCGCCATCTGGTATGGGGTCTTGGCTGAACCCTGGCTCGAAGGAATTGGAAAAACTCGCGAATGGGCCAATGAAAATCAACGCCCTACCGATTACATTATTGCCCTCGTCAATTCAATATTAATGGCCTTTTTCCTTGCCAATGTGATGGCCTGGGCTGGGGTCTCGGGCTTTGGTGGCGGGTTGTTGATGGGCCTTTTTATGTGGTTAGGCTTCACTGGCTTTTCGTTTGCCGCCAATCACGCGTTCGAAGGCCGCTCTATGAAGCTTTGGGCCGTCAACGCGGGGATTTATCTGGTTGGCCTAATGGTGATGGGGATCATTTTAGGTCTTTGGCAATAGATCCTTCACATTTCAATCTAAAACGGTCACAATTTTGTGGCCGTTTTTTTGTTTGGTTATTGAAATCCAAAATATTGGTTGTATACTTGAAATAGGATGGCGGACCAAATCAATTCTCAGAACAGAAAACCGATTCAAACAGGGGGAGTGGACCGCGTTCCAATTGATGGGTTGTTAGAAAGTCTCCAGTTACTACTCGATCAAATTGAAACTTACGAACTGACCCTTCCTGCCGGCGATTTTGCTACTCGGTCTGTTCTCCGCACGTTGGGTGATATGGCTCGTCAAGTTTTTAATGAAGTCGAAGATTTGACAGCACTAACAGAAACAGCATCGGAAACTCACCCTTTCTCGAAACGTGAGTTCCAAGTCATTAACCTGATTGCGAATGGACTGACGAATAAAGAGATGGCCTATCGGCTGGGCATCAGTGAACGGACCGTCGAGTTTCATGTCAACTCGGTTTTTAACAAAACGGGTGCCAATTCACGCCTGGAAGCCGTGACGATTTCCCTCCGAAATAACTGGATCTCACTTTAGTATCGATCAGGAAAGCTGGAACCCGGCAAGTTGTTTCTTGCTGGCGCAGTTTCCTTTGCAAAAACCAGAATAAATCATTCCAGCCTCTATCCCTGTGGAAAATACGGAGGTCAGCGTAATCATATTCCGGTAAGATAGGATCATGTTATTTGGACGTGAAACGATGGAGGTTTCTCATGAACATAAAAAATGGAATTCCCAGCATCTTGGGTCCCCTGGATGATTTATATGCCGATCCAGCCATCACCGAAATTATGGTCAATGGGCTCGAGGAAGTTGTGATTGAACGAAATGGTAAATTAGAAGCGACAGATGTCATGTTTGACTCCGAAGATCAAATTGTGGAAATTGTCACTGCATTGTTGGCTCAAGAAGGACGAACTCTCGATCCTGTCGCTGCCAAGGTTGAGTTAGGTCTCCCCGATCGCCAAGGACGGGCGGTTGCCATTTTCCCCCCAACGGCAGTCAACGGCCCTTACTTAGTTATCCGGTGGTTTTCGCAAACCCAAATCACCTGGGAGAAAATTCTGAAGTGGGGGGCGATCACCCCTGAAGCCAAAGAATTGATTCAACAGGCAATCCTTGATGATGTCAACATCCTGGTCGCCGGTGGAACTTGGAGTGGCAAAACCACTCTAATGAATCGGATTGCCGAATTAGTCCCAACTGACAAGCGGATCGTGATCGTTGAAGAGATGAGTGAATTGCAGATTGAACATCCCCAGGCCGTTTACTTGCAAGCTGGGGAACCACCCCGGATGGCATTTGATGAAGCTATTTATGCCAGTTCCCTCATGAGACCCGATTGGCAGGTCTTCAGCGAAATCAACGGTCCGGCTGGAATGGCGGCTTTGGAGATGTTCAGCCGCGGCTACACCGGGATTTCCAACATTCACGGCAATAGTGCCGAAGATTCGCTGACGCGCCTGGAAGCCATCTGCTTGAAAAATAGCCCGGGTCTTGGCCCGTTGGAAATTCGCAACATGATCAGCGCCGCGTTCCAATTAGTGCTCTACCAGCAGCGCTTATCCGATGGGAGTCGGAAGGTTACGGAGATTATGGAAATTTGCGGGGTAGAGAATGGCCGCTACGTGCTCCAGCGCCTGTTCCGTTTCAATCCTGAAGCCTGGCAACTGGAACCCACTGGGGCCAAACCGAAATGGAATGATGATTTTGCGTAGGGGCGCATTATATTGCGCCCCTACGCGGGGATTATTGTAAATTTTCTAACTGGGTATTCAGTTTTTCTGCTGTTTCCTGGAATCCAGCCAGCCGATCCCGTTCGCCCTTGACGACATGATCTGGGGCCTTTTCAGCGAAGGGGCTGCTGAGCAGTTTTTCCAGGCGGGCGATTTGGTTTTGGGCCTCGGCCAAGTCTTTCTCAAGGCGAGACTTTTCTTCAGCGATATTGACCAATCCGGCCAGAGGCAGAAAGATCTCGATCCCACTGATGACTAACGCAATGTGATCCTCCGGTTTTTCGGCCAGCGCCGCTGCGATTTGGAGTTGGTCACCATCGATTTTGGCCAGGTTGGCCAGCGCAGTGGCTTCATGCTCCAAGGTATGGGCAAATTCACCGGCCGCGATGATAGCGGGAGTCCGTTGCCCGGGTTTTACGTTTTTCTCGGCCCGTAGGTTGCGGATGGCGCGCACGATTTCTTGCAGGAGTGAGAAGTCTTTGATGCAGCCGTCTTCCCAGCCAGCCGGTTCACCCGCGGTGGGCCAGCGAGCGATGATCAAACGCTCTGGCCAGGCTCCATCCTCGGGGATGAGTTGATCCGAATGATCTTGCGCGGCAGCTTTGAGGTGGGTGAACAATTCTTCGGTTACGAAGGGGATGAAGGGGTGCAGCATCCGGAGGAAATAATCCAAAACCCGAATCATTAGATCGACAGTGTAAAAAGCGCGATCACCACCGGCTGAAATCTGAAGTTTCGCAATTTCGAGATACCAATCAGCGTAGTCACTCCAGAAAAAGTCATACAACTGCCGCCCGGCTTCGCCATATTGGTGGGAATCGAACAACCGTTTTACGTTACGGGCTACTTGTTCTGTGCGAGCCCAAATGAAACCATCTGCCAGGGTCCAGGCAGGTTCACTATTTTCAGGGCTGGCAGGTGCTTGGGGGATCGAGGCCAACACCAACCGGGAGGCGTTCCATAACTTATTGGCAAAATTACGGTTGGCTTCCACCTTTTTCAGGTTGATGTTCATGTCATTGCCGGGGGTGGAGCCGACCAGTAGGGTAAAACGCAGCGCGTCGGTGCCCATTTCATCCATCACAACGAGGGGGTCGATCACGTTGCCGTACGATTTACTCATCTTCTTGCCATTTTCGTCCCGCACCAAGCCATGCAAGTACACTTCCTTGAAGGGGATCTGTCCGGTAAATTCAATCCCCATCATGATCATCCGGACGACCCAGAAAAATAGGATGTCGTAGCCAGTTTCCATCATGGTGGTGGGGTAAAAATAAGTCAAATCGGGCGTTTCATCCGGCCACCCCAAGGTGGAGAATGGCCATAACCCGGAGGAAAACCACGTATCTAACACATCGGGGTCTTGCTCAATTTTCTCGCTGCCACAATGGGCGCATTCAGTGGGGTCTTCTCGTAATACGGTGATTTCTTTGCAATCGGCGCAGTACCACACGGGGATGCGGTGGCCCCACCAAAGTTGCCGGCTAATGCACCAATCTTGAATATTTTCCAACCAATTGAAATAGACCTTGGAGAAAAATTCGGGGATGATCTTGATTTCTCCAGATTGCACCGCGTGGATGGCTTTTTCGGCGAGTGGTTTGATCTCCACAAACCATTGGGTTGACACCATCGGTTCGATAATCTCGCCACCACGTTGTGAGCGGGGTACCTGGTGAACATAATCTTGCTCTTTGATCACCAACCCGGCAGCGTGCATGTCATTCCAGAGATTTTCGCGGCACTCAAACCGGTCTTGGCCCTGGTATTGTCCGCCGTTTTCGTTGATTTTGGCGTCTTTATCGAGGGCTGAAATGATCTCTAGGTTATGGCGTTCGCCGATTTCGTAGTCATTGGGGTCGTGCCCAGGCGTGATTTTTAGGGCGCCAGTACCGAACTCGCGATCCACATATTCATCGGCGATGACGGGGATTTCGCGCCCCAAAATGGGAACCAGAGCCATTTTTCCAATAAATTTCTGATAACGCTCATCCTCAGGATGCACGGCCACCGCGGTGTCACCCAAAATAGTTTCGGGGCGGGTGGTCGCCACCGGGACGTATTCATCCTCTGTACCCGCGATCATATACTTGAAGAAATACAATTTCCCGGTTTCTTCATGATATTCCACCTCCAGGTCTGAGACCGCCGTTTTTAGCCCTGGTGACCAGTTAATTAGCCGCGGGCCGCGGTAGATCAATCCTTTCTCATAGAGGCGTACGAAAGCTTCCCTCACGGCTTTGGAGAGACCTTCATCGAGGGTAAAACGCTCCCGGGACCAATCGCACGAAGCCCCAATTCGCCGAATTTGACGGGTGATATGGCTGCCGTATTCCTCTTTCCAGGCCCAGGCGCGGTCTAGAAATGCTTCCCGGCCAATTTCTTCCCGGCTGGTGCCTTCTTCTCGTAGCGTTTTCTCTAATTGGAGTTGGGTCGCGATCCCGGCATGATCCGATCCCGGGACCCACAAGGTTGAGATGCCTTGCATCCGGTGGTAACGGATCATCAAATCTTCCAAGCCCACAAAAAGTGGGTGGCCCAGGTGTAATTTTCCGGTCACATTGGGTGGCGGGATCGAGATCACATACGGTTGCTTGGTCGGGTCATGCCCGGGCTCATTAGGATCATTGGTCGGTTTAAAATACCCACCTGCCTCCCACATCTGGTAAATGCGTTGTTCAGTATCTTTGAAATTGTAAGTTTTGGGTAATTCTTTTGACATTGTTTTTCTCCGAAAAGTCGAAAAGGTCTGAGTGGTCTAATTTGACTAAAAGGTCAGTTTTTTGATTTTGAGACCAATTGGACCTCTTCGACCTTTTAGACGGATAGGATTAAATTGAAAATTTGCCCCGCAGCACCGTCACCGCGGGGCCGCCAACCTTGACGGTGACGATATCCTCTGGGGGACCAACAACTTCAACGGTGGCCTGTCCAGGTCGGTTCATCCAGTGGCCTTGTTCGGCAATGAAGGTCGGGGTTTTGATTAAGCCATAGTGCCAGAGATAGGCCGCCATCCCGCCGGTTGCCGACCCGGTGAAGGGGTCTTCGGGAGTGTCGGGTGGCACCCCAAAATGGCGGGCAAAAGTCTGGCCCTCAGGAGTGATCCCATCCAGACAGAACAGATGCGGGCTGAAGAAATCGCTCTGAGCGCGATAGCTTTCATAGGCGGCTATATCTAGGCGCACCCGGCGCAATACTTCTTTGTCACGTACGGCGATCATCAGTTGAGGCGTCCCGGTGCTGACAGTTTGGATGGGAACCATTGCTAACGCATCTTTAGGGGATAAACTAAAAAATGGCATCACCACATCCGGGTCGTGAATCCCCAGGAATTCCGGTTTTTTCTGGGCCATTACAATCCGCTGGATTTGCCCGGCCTCTGAGAAGATTTCGACGTCAATGGGCCCGACTTGTAACGCTAATTTTAAGTGGGTTATGGGTTCTTGTAGTTTCAGCCGTCCTGTGTCGACCAGAGCATATGTCGTTGCGATGGTGGGATGACCAGCCAGCGGAATTTCTTCCGCAGGTGTAAAATATCGCACTCCAAAGTCGGCGATTTCCGACCGCCGTACAAACGCGGTCTCTGAAAGATTCATCTCTTTAGCGATCGCCAGCATGGTGGTGGCATCCAACTCGTCGGTATCGAATAACACCGCGCAGGGATTGCCCCCTAGTGGGGAGGTTGTAAATGCGTCGACTTGCAAAATCTCGAATTTTGGCATTTTTCTATCTCACTGTGAATTCTGCGTCTCGGCGGTGAAAGAATTTTTTTCTAAGTGTCTTCCTGGTTTAAAAAACAAAACTTTCATCCACGCTGAGGACGAAAGTTATTCCGCGGTACCACCTCAATTCACAACCCAATTGGGTTGCACACTCCTGTTCCGACCATCATCCGAACTTCGCTGTAACGGGCTCACCCGTGTCGATCTAATCAGTCTGGCGACTTTTCTGCGACATTCTTACCGGGCGACATTCAGTTGGTGGTTTCTGATGGGGGCTTGCAGCCTATGGCCGTCCATTCTCTGGCAGCTCCGGGCCAACTTACTCCTCCCGGTGGAGGGTATATTCAATTTTCAAAGATTATACTGATTTCAAAGGGTGATGTCAAATCATTTTTCCTACTTGACGGTGGGTGTGATGATTTGCCAGGTCTTCCCGCCATCTTTCGTGACGACCAGGGCGAGCGCGTCTCCACTGCGAGCGACAGCCCAACCATGATCGGTATCCACAAAGCTGAATTGGCCCTCCCAGGTGACTTGCTTCACCGCAACCCAGCTCATCCCGCCATCGTCGGTTTTGAAAATTTCATTGCCCAAGGCAAAGCCTTCCTGGTTGTTGAGAAATTTGAATTGATAAATGGGAGAATTAAGTTTTTTATGTTGCCACGACTGGCCTCGATCAGTGGTTGTGTAGATGTAGGTGAGTGACCATTCTTTATCTGGATCGAAATCTTCGCCGTATAATCGACAATTGACGATGAGTAGCGCGGATTGTGCCGTGGTAAATGTCGGTGAAATTGTCTGGCAACGACTGAGTTCGGTGCTCCAATCATGATCGGGGGGCGGGGGTAGAAATACTTTTTCCCAAGTGAGGCCGCCATCAACAGTCTGTTCGAAAAAAGCTCCCGCCATTACGCCTAAATTAGAGTCTATTCACAATAAGGGGTGAACATGGTAAACCAGTCCAAACTGAG
>CAYVQU010000101.1:0-13740 GCA_964453155.1 uncultured Anaerolineales bacterium
CAACCTAAGAGTATCACATCTGCCACGCCCCATCTGCGTTATATTCTAGTAACCCGATTTTCAGTTGTACTCGTCGGCATATCGATGGATAACTGAGATAGTTTATCGGCTAACATTTCTTGATCTTGGGGCGAAAGCTCATCTTTAATTCGAGAGCCAACCAGATCTTCATAAGATCTACCATGGTGAAGACAATATTGTTGGTTGACAAATGTACGCGTAGTATCCGGTAAAAACCGAACAATCAAATCAGTTTGATCTTCCACAACGGCGCGATATTTTCTCTGACTAGCTTGCAGCTCGGTAGTACGTTCTTCCACCTGGTGTTCCAGTTGCCGCTCGCGGCGGATGCCGCTTTGTCGCTGTCCCACAAAGGCCCCGGCAATCGCACCGACGATCAGCACCCCCGCCAACCCTCTAAACCACCACGTCTGCCACCAAGGTGGTGTGATGGTGATTTCCAGCGACACCCCTTCTTCGTTCCACACACCGTCATTATTGGAGGCTTTAACTCGAAAGGTATAATCGCCAGGATCCAGATTAGTGTAGGTAACATAACGTCGGTCTGGGGTGGTGATGCGCCACTCATCGTCAAAGCCTTCCATCATGAAAGCAAATTGGTTTTTCTGAGGCATGGTATAGTTCAATGCCGTAAATTCAAAGGAGAAAACCGACTGGTCATAATTCAGCACCAGCTCATCGGTCAGGTTGATGGCCTGGGGTAAAAGCCTATCCTCCCCGCCGATTTTCACGGGTGAATCAAACAGCGCAAAGTCTGTCAACACCACGGGCGGGATGTTGGGATTGTCAATGAGCTGATCGGGATAAAAGGCAGAAAGTCCATTTGTCCCGCCAACGAAAATTTGACCATCAGGGGCTTGCGCGATAGCGCCTCCTTTAAATTCGTTACTTTGCAAACCATCTAATACATCATAGTTGCGGAACGTTTCAGTATCGGGATTGAAACGATATAAACCGTTTGAGGGTGTGAGCAACCATAGCAAACCGGCATCATCTTCTAAAATACCGAAAAAATGGGGCCCATCTTCGGCTGTGTAATGATGGGTAAAGGTTTCGGTGGCCGGATCAAAGCGGTACAAGCCTTTATCGCCGGCCACCCACAGCAGACCGTCCTGCGTCTGCAGAATCTTGCTAGCCCAGCCAGGGGGATTGAGGGGGTAGGAGGTGAAGGTTTCGGTATCCGGGTTCATCCGCCACAACCCGGATGGCCCTGTTATCCAAATCCAGCCATCTTGCTGATTCTCAACCAGATCGGTCACATAAAGCTCAGGAATCCCAGGGGAGTCTGGGGGGGTTTCATCACGCAGATAGATCGTAAAGGTCTCACCATCAAAGTGTTCCAGACCATATCCTTGGGCACTAAGCCACAGGGTGTTATTTTTGTCGACCATGAGCAGGGGTATAAATCCAACGTTGGTAACATCAGGATTCTCAGGATTGTGCTGATAGTGGGTGAAGGTTTCAGTCTGCACGTCAAAGTAGTCGAAACTGCCTGCCACTGTGCCAATCCATAGGTTGCCCTGGGCATCTTCGGCAATCGAGTGGACGGTATTATGGCTTAAGCTGTTGAGATTATCAGGGTCGTGGAAGTAGCGGGTAAAGGTTTGCCCGTTAAAATAGTTCAATCCTTTTTGGGCGCCAATCCATACCCCCCCGTGTTGATCTATGTGGAGGGCTTGAACAATATTATGGCTGAGACTGTGTGGGTCGTTTGGATTGTTGCGGTACGTGGTGAATTTTTCTGGTTCACCACCTGCAAAACTTACGCCTCCCCCGCGAGTGCCGATCCAAAGGCCCCCCGTACGGTCTTCATAGATGACCCGAATTGGGCCGACGCCAATGGTATTCGGGTCGCCGGAATCATGTTGATAGTGGGTAAAGGTGCCTGTTTGCCGATCAAACAGATCCAGGCCGCTATCGTTGCCGATCCAGAAACGGCCGCGACTGTCTTCCAGCATTATGGCGACGGTATTATTGCCAAGCGTAGTCGAGTCATCTGGGTTATGGGTATAGAGAATGAAGGTTTCTGTTTCTGGGTCAAATCGGTTCAGCCCGTTTCGAGTTCCCAGCCATATATTGCCAGCCTGATCTTTATAAACAAAGTTAACGGCATTGTTGCTGATGCTGGTCGGATCATCGGGGTCATGCAGATAGTTGGTGAACGTTTCGGTTGTGGGATCAAAAACTGAGAGACCGCCGCGTCGGGTGGCCAGCCACAGGAGGCCGGTCTCCGGGTCTCCGTAAATATGCCGCACGTCGCTGTTGCTGATGCTCTGTGGGTCTTCCGGGTCATTGCGGTAAGTGAAAAATGTGCCAGTATCAGGTTCAAAGCGGCTGAAGCCGTTTGTTGTGCCCACCCACAAAGTGCCATCGTCTGTTTGGTACATCGATTTGAAATCATTGGATGGCAGGGTGGTGGGATCATCCGGACCATGCTGGAAGCGGGTAAAATCGTCCGTTTCGCGGTTGTAACGGTTCAAGCCGCCTGTCGTTGTGCCTGCCCATAGTGTTCCAGTTTGGTCGATAAACAGATCCCATATTTTTTTATCGCTTATGCTCGTATCATCCAGTTCGCTATGGACGTATAATTTCAGCTCGTAAGCATCATAACGGACCAGTCCACCATTCTTTGCTGCAAACCACATAAAGCCCTGCCCATCTTGCACAATGTCTCGCACATCGCTGTGGGGCAAGCCCTCTTCCAGGGAGAGGTGAGTGAATTTGAGATTTGGCAGCAGCGCATCGCCGCCCAGGTTTGCACCCCGCGGTGGACTTGAGCCTGGCTGGTCCTGAATGTCAGCGCGGGCAGTGAAGGCGGCTGTCAGCAGGGTCAGCAGGATAATTGTGAATGTGACAACTCGTTTAAATTTGATTGGTGGGAACATATTTGCTCCTTACACGAACGCGATCCCTCGAAATGTGGGGCAGCAAGCACCTGGGAGGGCTCTTCACAGATGCCAGGAGGGATGATTTATCTCCAGCCGCCATCATTCACCATGTCAAGAAAATCCTACTCGCCGAGGCCGGATTTCTATCGATCCGGATCATCCTCCCAGATTGGTGGATAAGGGGTTTCACGACCCAGTTCGGTGTACAACTCGTTGATCTTGGTTTTCATTTCGATGATGCGCATCTCACGGTTGACCATGATCTTATTGAACCGTTCCAGTTCCCGGGTTCGCTCTTTCAAGGCTTCTTCAACTTTCTTTCGCTCCGTAATATCCTGGATATGCCCAACTAACCTAATGACATCCCCCTGCTCGTCAAAGAACATTTCACTCGTTGCCTTGATGCTCCTGATCTCACCATCTGGTTTGATGACCCTGTACTCGAGTTCGGAGGGTTTTTTACTCGCTACCGACTCTCCCAGGCGTTTTTGGACCACTACGCGATCCTCTGGGTGGAAAACTGCAAACACGGATTCCATTTCGCCATCATATTCTTCGGGCTTGATACCGTATAGCTCAAGAGCGTTATCTGAATAGGATACCGTATTCGTTTGAACATCCCATTCCCAGCTGCCCACTGCTCCAACTTCTTCGGCCATGACCAGCATGTTGTGGGCTTTTTCCATCGCCTTTTCGGCGTCTTTGCGTTCGGTGATATCTCTGCCAATCGATTGATATTCAATGATATTGCCAGCCTCATCGAAGATCGCTCGGTCCGTCCACTGTTCCCAGCGGATACGATCATCAGAGGTTGGATCGAGAAATTCATCCGTAGCAGTTGGATTTTCAATGGTCAACTGCGACATTTTCTGCTTGAAACGGTTTTGCCCTTGTTCCGATAATTCATCCAAGATTCGGGAGCCGACTAACTCAACACTAGGTTTTCCCATTTGCTGACAATAATTCTGGTTCACAAAAGTCCGGGTTGTATCCGGTAGATACCGCACGATGAATTCAGTCTGATCTTCAACAATGGCGCGATACTTTCTTTCACTGGCCTGCAACGCAGTAGTGCGCTCTTCAACGAGTTCTGCGAGTCGGTCTCGGTGCGTTTGCAGTTCTTTCGTGCGCTGTTCAATCCGTTCTTCGAGCGTGAGCTGCAAATCACGGATTGAAAGATGCGTTCCGATGCGGGCCAAAAGCTCTTCCTTGATGAACGGCTTTTGAACGTAATCGACCCCACCGACTTCAAACGCTTTGACGATGTCGGCAGAATTTTCTAGGGCGCTGAGGAAGATCACCGGGATATCGCGGGTCTCAGGCCGGGATTTGAGCCGGCGGCAGACTTCATAACCGTCCATTTTGGGCATGCGGATATCGAGGATGATCAGGTCAGGAATGATGCGTTCGACAAGTTTTAATGCCGCGGCCCCACTATTGGCCGGGCGGACCTGGTAACCGGCGATACTCAATTCCGAGACGAGTAGCTGTAAATTAGCCGGGGTATCATCCACTGCCAGGATAATTGGTTGGGATGTGATCGGGTTCGTTGTGTCCATAATAAAACCTTATTCGTCTTCAACAGGAAAGGAATCGATGAGGGTCTCTATCTGCTCGTAAGCATATTCATTTGCCAGTTGGCGCAGGTGGGCCGCCAGATCGGGGTAATCGGATTCCAATGCTCTGATGCTGGCTTCGATCCGGTGGGGGTCATGATATTCAAGGGCCGTCAGCAGATTATGACGCCGGTCTGCGGGTAGTAAAATCTCTTGTTCAAAGCCAAGTCCTGACAATTCCCTAGGGGCTGTTTCAACGTCTTCATAGATAAACTCAACCCCCAGGTGTTTCTCCAATATCTGAAAAATCTGCCCTTCCCGGAACGGCTTGCGCAAGAAATCGTCGCAACCAACGGCGAATACCTGGGATCGTTCTTCTTCGTACGTGCTGGCAGTCACCGCAATGACCGGCACTGCCTGTCCATCTTTTCTGGATTTGATCTCCTTGGTTGCCACATAGCCATCCATCACTGGCATCCTCATATCCATCCAGATCAGGTGTGGTTTCCATTTCTCGAATTCTTGAACGGCTTCAGCACCATTTACAGTTTCTCGAAGTTCAAAGCCAAAGGGCTGCAGAAGTTCGACCAACAATCGGCGATTAATTTCATCATCATCTACTACCAGCATACGATAAATGGGTTGGTCGGGGGCCAACTCGATTGCCGTTCGATCTGGTGTGTCTGCTTCAACCACTTCACTTTGGGCGATCCTAACAGGAATGCTGAAAGTAAAAGTCGATCCTTTCCCGACTTCACTTTCCACACTCAATTCGCCACCCATCAGATGCACAAATTGCTGGCTGATGGCCAAGCCCAGCCCGGTGCCCTGCTGCGAATCGCGCCCTGTCTGGGTCTGGGTAAAGGCTTCAAAGAGAGTCGCCAACTCGTCGGCCGCGATCCCTGGGCCGGTATCAGAGATGGAGAACTGAAGCAAATCGTTCGCGTCATTCCCTGACACCTGACACCTGATACTACCTTGCTCCGTAAACTTGACCGCGTTGCCCAACAGGTTAATCAACACCTGGCGCAGCTTGACGTTGTCGGCGTGGATGGAGGTCGGAACTTCATGATCAAGCTCAAACACCAGGTCCAAACCTTTGGTTTCGGCTCGCAGTCTAAACATCGCTTCGAGATCATCCAACAGATGGTTCAGAGCAAAATCATCTTCTTCCAAATGGTAGCGCCCGGCTTCGATCTTTGAAAGGTCAAGCACATCATTGATCAGGCTGAGCAAATGTTCACCGCTACGGTGGATAATATTGAGTTTTTCGACATCGTCTAGCTGCGCCTCGGGATTGCGGCGCAGCAAGTTGGTAAACCCTAGGATGGCATTCAGCGGCGTGCGCAGTTCGTGGCTCATATTGGCCAGGAACGCGCTTTTGGCCTGGTTGGCGGCTTCGGCCGCCTCCTTGGCCGCTACCAATTCAACATTACGAAGCCGCTCGATTTCGGCCTGTTGTTTAGCTTGTTCGGTCTCAAAACGACTCTGCATGGATGCCAGCTGTTTGGAAAACGATTCAGAGGCACTCTTTTCTTTCAATTCAACAAATTTCTTGAAGTAAGTCAGTACTTCCAACCCCCGGTTTTGAACGGCCATCAACTCAACCAATGTTTCATAGCATTCCAATTCTGAAAGTGCCCCCCCTCCTTTTGGCTGATCTTCAGCGCTTCCAACAAATGATGTTCTGCAAGTTCCCAATCGCCCTTGTGATGAAGGGCTTGGCCCAGCATAACATGGCAAAGAATCATGCCAGTATAATTCTTAGAGTTGACACTGAGGTCTAATGCCTGGGTCCCAAAACTGATGGCCTCATCATACTTTTCTTGTTTGTATTTCAGTTCAGTCATCACCCTTAAAACTCTCATAAGTAAATTACTGCCGTCGTATTTCGTTGCCGTATCATAGGCAGACTGAAGGGTTTTCTCGGCCTGTTCTAATTCATTAAGCTCAATATATACTCCCGCTATCATGGCTTTCGAGTGTGCTGCTTCTTGCACCTGATCGCTCTCCTCAAATACCTCATGGGCATCCAGAAAATTTGTATTCGCTAGTTCAAGTTTTCCCAGATTCTTATAAATTATCCCGATGTTGTACAGTGTAATCCCTTGCCCATTAAGATTTCCACTTAGTCTGTGGTATTTGGCTGCTTTGAAATAATGTTCAAGTACTGATTCATAGTTTTCTAATTGATAATAATAGTTTCCTAAATCAATATGGGCGAGTCCCTGGAGGTTATAGTTGTCAGGGGCCGCGGTTTCTAGTGCCAGGTTGGCATATTTATGGGCTTCATCTAAGTTCCCGAGCAACCAATGTACAGAACTTAACTGGTGATACGAATTGCCGATGGCTTGCTGTTCGCCAGCCTTTTCCCGGGCTTCAAGTCCTTTGTATCGTAGGCTCAGTGATTCTTCTAGATCGCCCGCATTCGCATGTAGTACTGCTAGCCATTGATAGCTATTTCCTATACCGCTGTGATATTGTTCTGCCGTAGAAATCTCAAGGGCTTCCTGCAGATATTCCTTCGCCCGGTCAGGCTCTAACTTAAACAGCAACTCGCCTAATTCATTAAGAATATCCACCCGTGCAGTCCCCTCGGCAGTTTCGAGCTTTGTTTGAAGTTCGTTAATTTTTTCGTCCATTTGGTATCTATACCTCAGGCAGATTGGAGAGATGCAATTTAATCGTCAGAAATCGACGCTTCTATCAAGGTTTTCATCTGGTCATATTCAAATTCATTCGCCAACTTGTGGAGGTAGGTGGCCAATTCGGGGTAATCGGATTCCAACGCGCTGATGCTGGCTTCAATCAATTGGGGCGAGTGATATTCTAGGGCCGTTAACAGGTTCTGGTGCAGTTCTGCTGGCAAACTGATTTGTTGTTTCACGAAGCTTTTTGAAACTGCCGGAGGGGGTGGTTCGAGGTCTTGATAAATAAACTCAACCCCCAGGTGTTTCTCTAACATATGGAAAATCTGCCCTTCCCGGAATGGTTTGCGGATTAAATCTTCACAACCAGCGGCAAGAACCTGGCCTCGAGCGCCCTCGTAAGTGCTGGCAGTCACGGCAATGATGGGGATTTCATTGCCGGTGGGGCCGGATTTGATCTCTTTGGTGGCCGCATAACCATCCATCACCGGCATGCGCATGTCCATCCAGATCAGGTGAGGATTCCAGGTCTCGAATTCTTTCACGGCCTCGGCACCATTCTCCGCTTCCCGGAGCTCAAATCCAAACGGATGCAGCAGTTCGACCAGCAAGCGGCGGTTGATCTCGTCATCATCTACTACCAGCATACGATAAATGGGTTGGTCGGGGGCCAAACGAATTGCCGTTCGCTCCGTGGTGTCAATTTCACTTTCAGCAATTCTTATCGGAATGCTGAACGAAAAGGTCGATCCCTTCCCGACTTCACTTTCTACACTCAATTCGCCACCCATCAATTGGACAAATTGCTGGCTGATGGCCAAACCCAACCCCGTTCCTTTCTGAGAAGCACGCCCAACTTGGGTCTGGGTAAAGGCTTCAAAGAGAGACGCCAACTCGTCGGCCGCGATCCCTGGGCCGGTATCGGAGATTGAAAAGCGAAGCCGGTCTTCAACCTCATCTCTAGAAACCTGACACCTGATACTACCTTGCTCCGTAAACTTGACGGCGTTGCCCAGTAAATTAATCAACACCTGGCGCAGCTTGAGATTGTCGGCGTGGATGTAAGTCAGAATTTCATGATCGCGCTCAAACGCCAGGTCCAAACCTTTAGTATCGGCTCGCAATCTGAACATCGCTTCCAAATCATCTAATAGATGATTAAGGTCAAAATCAACTTCTTCCAACTGGTAGCGTCCGGCTTCAATTTTTGAGAGGTCGAGGACAGCATTGATTAAGGATAACAAATGCTCTCCACTGCGGTGGACGATATCCAGTTTTTCGACCTCATCGGGCTGGGCCTCTGGCTGCCGTCGCAGCAGGTTGGTAAACCCCAGGATGGCATTCAGCGGGGTGCGTAGTTCGTGGCTCATATTGGCCAGGAAAGCGCTTTTGGCCCGGTTGGCAGCTTCGGCGGCGTCCTTTGCTGCCAACAATTCAACATTACGAAGCCGTTCGATTTCGGCTTGTTGTTGGGCCTGTTCGGTTTCAAAACGACTCTGCATGGAGGCCAGCTGTTTAGAAAACTTTTCTGATGATTTCTTGTCTTTCAATTCAACAAATTTCTTGAAATAGGTCAGTGCCTCCGCACCCCGGTTTTGAACAGCCATTAACTCAACCAAGGCTTCATAACATGCCAGTTCTGAAAATGCGGTCTCACCTTTTTGGCTAAGATTCAGACCTTCAAGTAAGTGCTGTTCGGCCTGATCCCAATCCCCTTTGCTAAGAAATGCTTGACCCAACCTTATATGGCTATTAATTGCATCAGTAAAAAACGATTTTCGGCGAACATTGATTTCTAATGCCTTGCGCCCAATTCGGATGGCCTCATCATATTCTCCTTGTTTCAGTTTTAGGTCAGTCATCGCCTCAAAGACCATAGTGAGTAAATATTCGCTATCGGATTTCGTTACAGTATCGTAAGCAGACTGAATGGTTTTCTCGGCCTGTTCTAAGTCATCAAGGTCTGTATAAATTCGCGCCAAAAGTGCTTCCGACCATACTGCGTCTACCTTCAGGTCGGCTTCTTTTTTAAGCTCTATGGCTTTCAATAAATAGGTAATCGCTTGTTCTTGCTTTTCCACAACCTTATAAATCATCCCTATATTGTGCATCGCGGTGCCTTGCCCATCAAGATCCCCAAGTTGAGTGTAGTATGTAACTACTTCGAACTGATGTTCGATGGCAGTCTCATAATCTCCAAAATAATAATTAATGTTCCCAAGAGCACTGTGGATTTTTGCAAGGAGATAATAGTTGTCAGGAGCAGCAAGTTCTAATGCCAGGTTGGCATATCGCAGGGCTTCCTCTAAATTCCCTAGATTCGTATTTCTCATACTCAACATACGATACGACATGGCGATGGCTTGCTCTTCGCCAGCTGCCAACCGGGCTTCCAGTGCTTTTGTATGCAGCTTCACAGCTTCTTCTTGATCACCCGTTTGTCCTGCTATTTCCGCCAGCCAATTGTAGCTGTTTCCTAAACCGCGCTCATATTGTTCTTCAGCAGCAATCTCCAGGGCTTCCTGTAGACATGGCCTCGCCTGGTCTGGTTCTCGCTTGTACAGCACCTCACCTAATTCAGTCAGTATATCTACCCGTTCAATCCCCTTGGCAGATTCTAGCTTTTTCTGAAGTGCACGGATTTTTTCTTCCATTTGTTCCACTCCTCAGGCAGATCGGAAAGCGGGTCTTTTTAATCGTCAGAATTCGCCGCTTCAATCAAAGCGTTCATCTGGTCATACTCAAATTCATTCGCCAACTGGCGCATATGGGCCGCCAGATCGGGATACTCAAATTCTAGCGCGGCGATGCTGGCAGCGATTCCCTCAGGATCATGATATTCGAGGGCTGACCGCAAATTTTCCCGGAGTTCGAGTGGCAAAGTGATCTGATCGAATGAAATGGAACCAGGGATTCAATTTCAACATACTCAAACCTAGCATTTAGATACTCCGCCAACATTTTAAATATTTGCTCTTCCTGGAACGGTTTGCGGACGAGGTCGTCGCAACCGGCGGCGAGGATCTGAGAACGCTCCTCTTCGTAAATACTGGCAGTCACCGCGATGATCGGGATTTCCTGGCCCCTGGGGTTGGATTTGATCTCCTTCGTGGCGGTGTAACCGTCCATCACCGGCATCTGCAAATCCATCCAGATCAGGTGGGGGTGCCAGGTTTCGAATTCTTGAACGGCGTCGACGCCGTTCACCGCCTCCCGGAGTTCGAAGCCCAATGGCCGTAGGAGTTCGACCAGTAACCGGCGGTTAATTTCGTCATCATCGACCACCAGCAAACGGTAAACGGGTTGATCCGGGGCCAATCCAGTGACTCGGCGTTCAGGGGTTTGGATTTCCAGGACCGCGGTCGCCACCGGTTTAAATGGAATACTAAACGAAAAGGTCGATCCACGGCCAACTTCACTCTCAACCCGCAACTCCCCCCCCATCAATTCCACAAATTGTTGGCTGATCGCCAACCCCAGCCCCGTGCCCTGCTTAGCGGTGCGTCCGGCCTCAGTCTGTGAGAAGGCCTCAAAGATAATTTCGATTTCTTCAGGCGATATCCCTGCACCGGTGTCTGAGACTGAAAAATGGAGGGTGTCAGCGGTTCCATTTATCGAAACCTGGCAACTGATCAGCCCCTGCTGGGTAAATTTGACTGCATTGCCCAATAAATTGATCAATACCTGGCGGAGTTTGAGATTGTCGGCGTGAATGGCAATGGGCGTCTCTGATTGGCGTTCAAATATCAACTCGAGCCCTTTTTTCTGGGCCCGCAAGGCAAACATCGCCTCCAGGTCGTCCAACAGTCGATCCAGGTCAAAGTCAGACTCGACCAGTTCAATTTTCCCGGCTTCGATTTTGGAAATATCCAAAACTTCGTTGATCAGCGTGAGCAGATGTTCGCCGCTGCGGTGAACAATATCCAATTTTTCAGCATCTTCCCGGTTGGTGGCAGGCTTTCGGCGGATCAGATTTGTAAAACCTAGGATGGCGTTGAGTGGGGTGCGCAACTCGTGGCTCATATTGGCTAAAAACGCGCTTTTGGCGCGGGCCGCTTCCTGCGCCGCCTCATACAATTGGGCGTTGTTGATGGCGATGGCCGTTTGGCTGGCGATGGCGCTGAGCAAATCGCGCTGTTGGGGCTGATAGGCCCCGGGGGTATCGTAATTCAAGGCTGCCATGGTGCCAATGACCTGCTCGCCCAGCATGATCGGCACGCCCACCCACGATTGAGACACCCGCCCCGTGACCAGGGGCCGGGCCATAATACCGAGATCCACCACGCGATCAATGACATTATCCGGCAAGAGTATGGGCTGTTTGGTGTTGAGAATATATTCCGATACGCCCCCAGCTTTGATCGGTTCAGGGGTTTCAGGCACCTCATCAACCACCAGTAACGCGGGGATCAAGACTTCCTGCAGGGGATCGTAAAGGGTGACATAAAACGTACTGATGTTTAAGAGTTGAGCGGCAAAGCGATAGGCTTCTTTTAGTACATCTTGTAAATCTAGTGTCAGAGAAAGTTTTTTGCTGAGTGCATTCAAAACATTCAGATGTTCAGCCCGTTCATCGGATTCAGCCCGTGCCAACCGCAGCTCATCTTCGGCTTGCTTGCGTTCGGTAATATCCCACACCAATCCGGTGGCATAATCAACCACCCCCTCTTGATTTTTGAAAACATCAGCCTTTGAATAGATCCATTTTTGAACCCCGGGCTCGGGGATGATTCGATATTCAACTTCGGAAGGCATTCCTTTTCGGAGCGATTCGCTAAAAGATTTCCCCGCGAAATCGCGGTCAGCGGGATGAACTTTTTCCAGCCACAATTCCAGGGTAACCTTAGTTCCGACTGGAAAACCAAACAACGCATTCAGTTTTTCATAAGCACTAAACCGGTTTTCGGGTACGTAATAGACCCACATGCCCATCTCGGCAGCTTCTAAGGCGAGTCTTAATCTTTCCCGGGCGTTGCTGAGTTCAATTTCGGCTTGTTTGCGATCGGTGATATCGGTATTGGCGCCACAGATGCCAATCAGGTTGCCAGCGGAATCCTGCAGGGGGGTATAACTCGCCAAGAGCGTGCGTTCACCCTGCGCGGTGGTCAGAGTTTGTTCAGTAATTAATTGCTCGCGAGACTCGAGTACGCGCCGATTAAATTCTTTAAATCCAACGCCCTCCGCGCCCGGAAAGACCTCAGCTGAATCTTTTCCGAGGCACTCTACCCTCGTTTTTCCCGTGAGCGTTTCAAAGTGGCTATTGACAAGTACATACCGGCCTTCCGTATCCTTAACATTGATCGAGATTGGAATGGTGTCGAGAATGGTTTGCAAACGTTGTTCGCTCTCCGTGAGGGCCGCAGCAGTGATCAGGGCTTCATTCCTGGCAACCTCAAGATCACGGGTACGTTCGGATACCATGGCTTCCAACTCGCGCTGTTGGGCCTCTAATGCCTGACGCTGCTGCTCCAACTCCTGTACCCGCCAGCGGTCAAGGCCAATTGCCGACCCGAGTGCCTGTAACGACCGGTTCAGGTAGGTCTGCCCGGCCTGCCACCAGGGGCGGAGAATAGCGAGATGAAGCGTGATCCCATCTTCGTTCCAGACCCCATCATTGTTTGATGCTTTGACGCGGAGAACATAGTTTCCTGGGTTTAGATTGGTGTAAGTCGCGAACCGGCGATCGGCGGTGGTCAGGCGCCAGTCCTCGTCAAAACCGACCAACTTATAGGCATATTGGTTCTTTTCCGGCAAGGAGTAATTCAAAGCTGAAAACTGGAAAGTGAGGACATTTTGGTCGTGGTCCAGGGTGAGGGTGTCAGTCAAATAAATGGGTTTTTGCAGCGGTGACTCGTTGCCGACCGAAACCGGTTCGTTAAAGAGCAAGAAATCGGTCAGTACGACGGGGGGGAGGTGGGAATTATCCATCATCTGGGCCGGATCGAAAATGGTGAACCCCTCTGCACCCCCAAAGAGCAGGCGTCCATCCCGGGTGGCCGCGGCCGCGTAATAGGTATGGGCATTACTGTGCAAGCCATCGCGGGCATCGTAGTTTTGGAAGGTCTCCGCCTGGGGATCGAAACGGGATATCCCACTTGAGCGAGTGCCGATCCACAATATCCCATTGTCAGCCTCCAAAATGCTGACAATATCATTGGCCGCCAGACCATCTTTTTCAGTGTAATGGTGGGTGAACGTTGCGGTGATCGGGTCGAAACCGTACAATCCCACGTGGCTGCCGACCCAAACCGTCCCATCTTTGGCATGCTGGATGGCGGTAATGATGTTCTCCGGACTCCCCGGTACCTCCGGGTTGGGCAAGTAAGGCCGAAAGGTTTCAGTATCCGGGTCCAAATGGGAGAACACGCCTTCGGCCCCCACCCAGACCCCACCGACCCGATCCGCAGCGAGTTTAAAGGGACAATGCCCCGGCGGGCTATATTGATCTTCTGGTAAGAAATGGGTGAAGACTCCGCTCTCGGGATCAAAGCAATCTAACCCAAAACCCTCCATACCGATCCACAATTTTCCGGACTGATCCAGGATAAGATCCGTCAACCAGGGGCCAGCCAGGCTGTCCGGGTCATCCGGGTTGGGCAAGTAGCGGGTGAAGGTTTCGCCGTCAAA
>CAYVQU010000101.1:13840-17969 GCA_964453155.1 uncultured Anaerolineales bacterium
GTAGCGGGTGAAGGTTTCGCCGTCAAATCGATTCAGGCCGTTGCGGGTCCCAATCCAGATCATGTCGGCGCGGTCGACAAAGATACTCATGACCTGGTTGTGGCTCAGGCTGTTGGGATTGCGTGGATTATGACGGTAGACCGTAAATTTCTCCGGCTCTCCAGCAATCCGGTTGATGCCATTGGCGCTGCCAATCCAGAGGGCGCCGGTGCGGTCTTCGTAAATGATATAGACTTCAACGCCCCAAAAGCCGTTAGGATTGTTGAGTTTGTCCTGATGGTGAATGAAAGCATCGGTTTGCCGATCATACAGATCCAGTCCATTGCCGGTCGCGAACCATAACCGCCCAGCGCGGTCTGCGTATATTTTGGAAAGAAAGTTATGGGCCAGGCTGGTTGGGTTCCGCGGGTCGTGCCAGTAGCCGGTCATTGTTTCGGATTGCGGGTTGAAACGATATAGCCCGCTATGGGTGGCAATCCACATGTGGCCGTCCCGGTCCCGGCAAATGTGATTGACATGTTCATTGCACAGGTTGTCGAACTGAGGCTGGCAGGGCGTAAACTGCTCTGTTGTCCGGTCAAACAGAACAATGCCATTGCGCGGTGTTCCCAGCCATAAGAGACCAGATTCGGGGTCTTCGCAAATTGCATGTACCCCGTTATCGATCAGATTGCTGGGGTCGGCTAGATTGTGCCGGAAGGTCCGGAATGTGCCGTTGGCCGGATCAAAGCGGCTTAAGCCACCTTCCAGGGTCCCAACCCACAGCGTTCCGGCCTGGTCCTCGTAAAGTTCGCGCACCACGTTATCGGGCAATGAAGTGGAATCCGCGGGGACATGCAGGAAACGGGTAAAATCGTCGGTTTCTCGGTTGTACCGGCTCACTCCACCCCCGTTGGTACCCATCCACAGCGTACCGGCGCGGTCTTCGAGCATCACCCAGATGATATTGAAACTCAAACTCCGATCATCGTGATGGTCGTACCGGTAGATCTTGCACTCGTAGCCATCATAGCGCGCCACACCCCCGTCCGTACCAAACCACATAAAACCCTGGCGATCCTGGAGCACACCGCGTACTCTGGGATGCGGCAGGCCATCTTCCAGGGTGAGATGGGTAAACTTTAGGGCTGGGGTGGTGACCTGTTTTTCTTCTAGATGAGGGATACTGCTCATATCACGATCCTTGCGGATGGGCGACCGATGGAAAAGAACAATTTAATCTATCATACCCTAACTCATGAAATGAACCCCCTCCTATCTTAGTACCAACGGAATGAAAACTTGATAGACCCCGCCGATCGAATACTCTGAATAATCCATCACCCCGGTTTTGGTAAAGGTGTGGTTGACCGGATCATGGACGAAGTCGGCGGTCACATCGGTCCAGGGACTGGTGGCATCGGCCCGTTTGAGCAGCTGCACGTTTGCCACCCGCTGTGTATCGTAAACATTGGTGTAATCAAAAACCAGGGTCGCCGCGACCTCCCCAAATTCCTGCAGACCCCAGAAGATATTCGAGCGCCAGGTAACGCCATCCGGAAAGGTTTCGGTGGTGACGAGTTGGGTGCCGGTCCCGGTGCGATAGATTCCCAGGTAGTCGGTGATCGTTACCGTGGAGCTGATCGTAACCGTCATCTGTTTCCCAGGCTCGCCGACACCGGTTGCGGTTTGGGTTTTCAGCAATTCGCCCACTGTCCCCACGGCCGCGGTAGAAATGGTTCGGGCAGGATCATTATTGGTTTCAACGACATAGCAATTGTTTGAAAAATCAACCGCGTCACCGGTTTCAGCGTTGAACTGCAGATACAGTTTTAGTCCGGTTTCATCCCCAGCCAGCACATTGTGCATATTATCCCGGATTTCTTGTTGCGTTCGGGCGGTGGACCACATCCGGAATTCATCCAACTGGCCATTGAGCGTACTGCTGCTATTGCGGCCAATATTAAATTCACCCCAATTCTGGTTGTACCCCCATGAACTGTTGGTCTCACCAAGTAATTCGCCATTTTTGTACAGCTTGGCATGATTTCCATCGAGGGTGTAGGCAAAATGCTGCCATTCCCCTAAAACCAGTTCTCCAGGAGCCGAATTAATCCGGGATCCGTCGTTATTGGTTATACCCACGCTAACACTGCCATCGCTACTGGTGTAAAACAGGAAATTGCCCCAGCCGTTGCCGATCTGTTGGTTCCAGGAGGTATAGGAATCCGGCTTCAGCCACCATTCCACCGAAAAGACATTAACTGGATTCCAATTAAAATCCTGGACAACCAGGTAATCGTTGGAACCATCAAAATCCATAGCCTGGGCGGCGTAATCTTCAATTTCCAAAGCCATGAATTCGGTGAGAGCCACATTTTTCGTCGTCGCGCCGGTGCTGCTGTTGACCACTGTTCCCGAAAATGTTCCGGTCGCCGTCGGATCGTGACGCACGTAAATGGTTTCTGCCACCGTTCCAGCCGTGGGCGTTAGGGATAGCGACGACACAAACCCGCTGCTGGCCTCTGTCGACACCAGAAAATCAGAGGGAGGGGTAACACTAACATTACCGGCCAAGTTAGTACCTAAAAGATCATACGAATATTGTTGATAACTACAGCCAACCTTGATATTTCCGAACGGCAAGCTGCTCTCCCTCGCGCTGAGGAATGGATCCGTAAACCTGGCCAGGATGAACTGCCGGTCAAAAGCGGTGATTTCGCTGAAAACGGCCTGATCGTTGGCCGCATCGACACTGCTAGCTGCCGCGATGAAGTTCCAGTCTCCAGCTGAACCTTTATCCCGCCCATACAAGTGAATTTGTCCTGGGACGCTGGCATCGGCGGTAGTCAGGTCCTCGGTCACCGTGAAGGTGGTTGTGGCTGAAAAACTGCCGGATCCGTGGCGGTGTACGACCCAATATTGGTTGTCGAACACGGTGCTGCTGGCGGGAAAACCGGTGGTCGCATTGGGTTCGATTTCGATCTGCGCCGCAATGACGGTGGCTCCGTTTTGGGAGGCATAATTCGCGGCAAAATTGGTACCGTTGAAGGTCACCAAGCCGGCGGCTTCAGCAGCGGTAATGGTCGAACCTAAACCAAATGGCACGGTGGAATTGGTCTTGGTCAACACACCAGTAATTTGCACCTCTTCAGCGGTGACCAGATCAAAAGCTGCTCCCGAACGGCCGTCCATCGGGAGATAATGGACCAGGTTGGGCTCATTGCCAGAGAGAGGTTGGTGCATGAGGGTGCGGATCTCGGCCTCCGTCAAGGCTCAACAAATGCCGAAGCAGGTTTGCGACTGGGTTACCAGATGGCCTGGCAGGCGTTTCGCCAGGATGCAATCAAACGAGTGATTTTATGTTCCGATGGTGTTGCCAATGTTGGTCAAACTGGGCCAGATGCGATCTTGGTGACAATCCGTGGATCTGTCGAAACGGGGATTACGATGACTTCAGTCGGATTTGGAATGGGAAACTTTTCTGACAAATTGATGGAAACCCTGGCAGATAATAGCAATGGTAACTACGCCTATGTCGATACACTGGCCGAAGCGGAAAAACTATTCGTTGATGATCTGACTTCCACCTTGCAGGCTATTGCCCTGGATGCTAAAGTCCAAGTCGATTTCAACCCCGACGTGGTGGCCTATTACCGGCTGATCGGTTGCGAAAACCGGGATGTCGCTGACCAGGATTTCAGCAACGATGCTGTAGACGCTGGTGAGATTGGTGCCGGACACAGCGCCACCGCCCTTTATGCCGTAATGTTTCGCCCAAATACTGAAGGCCGAATTGCCATTGTCCAACTACGTTGGGAAGACCCCGATACCCACAAAGTGACCGAGATCAATGGCAATTTCAATACCTGGGATCTGGCAAACAGTTTTGACGATGCTACGCCTCGCTATCAACTGGCTGTGATCGTTGCCCAATATGCTGAAGTATTACGTCACAGCTCATGGGCTGCTGGGACTTCCAGCCAGTAATTGGTCAACCAGGCTTACCAACTCTCCTCACTCTTGTGGGAAGATGTTGAAGTGGTTGAGTTTGCCAGCCTGGTGAGTAGAGCTAATCAAATCAGGGCATTGGGAAACTAATACCAATTGCTTATTGAGACGCCATGAATGGAACGACTGCGTTATGAAC
>CAYVQU010000102.1:0-17760 GCA_964453155.1 uncultured Anaerolineales bacterium
TTAGCCGTTTGTTAATTTGTAAAGGTGCTTGTCTGCTTTTCTAAACCGTGCCAAATTATTCTAAACTTAGGAATAAATCACTATTGTGCCCTCCTGAGGGGTTGCTAAAATGAAAAAGTCGATTCAGCAATCATAACCTTCAGGAGGATCAAATGCTTAAATCTCGGGGTCTGTTAATCAAAATTACTACCGCGCTTCTATTTGCCGCGGCGCTTACTTTCGCCAGTGTCAGCTACATCCAAAATGTTCCGGGGCAAATTGGTTTTGCCGATTACATTCTGGATTGTCCAGAAAACGAATGCCGAATAGAGGATAATGAAGAAGAAGAGCCACCGGTGGTCAAAACTTGCCCGGCAAACCCGGTACTCACAACCGCCTCCTCCGCTTACGCTAACGTGGGCAAAGATGCCGACAAAATCACTTTTACTTTTAAGGTAACCAACAACGATATCACTACAGCCAAGGGGGTGGAAATTTTATCTGTCGTTCCTAAAACCCTGGAAGTCGTAAATTTTTCGACCAGCAAAGGTTTAATCACACATAATAGTAATTCAAACAATGTCAAAGCCACTTTGCCCGTGCTGAAACCCGGAGAAACGATAACCGTAATCGTAACCGCAAAGTTGAGTTCCACTGCCCAGGCCAATATGACCTATTATGTTGGTAGCCGGGTTCGCTACGGTAACGATTGTGAAACCAAACAATTTTGGAGCAATTGGCTGCCCTTCTACCCTATGGGTGGATAGGATTGGCAAACCGCTAACAATTAAGGACCCAATTGAACAGATTGGGTCCTTTTCAATTTCACAAAAGTATCCCTTTCATGGTTACAATAAGTAGAATGAACTCAAAATCAAAGCTTTCAATATTTGATGATTTGGCTGATCGCCACAAGCGAGAAATCTTTTCCTACTTGTGGCGGCTGCTGCGAGATCACGAAGATGCCGAGGACGCTCTGCAAGAGACTTTTCTGCGCGCCTTTCGAAGTTTCCCGCGTCTCAAAGATCACAAAAACTTGCGAGCCTGGTTGTACAAAATCGCCACCAACGTTGCCTATACGCAATTGAAGCGCCGCACCCAGGCTTCCCAACAAACGGCAGATTTTGTTGAAATCCCAACGCAAACCGATCATATCAGTCGAGAATTAGTTCAAATGGCCTTGGCCGCCATTCGAAAGCTCCCCACCAAACAAAGCGCCGCGGTATTACTCCGAAACTATCAAGGATTAACTTACGCTGAAATTGGGGCTGCCCTGGAATGCAGCACAGATTCAGCTCGGGCCAATTACTATCAAGGGATCAAAAAACTCCGACAGTATTTCGCGGCGGTGGAAATATGAAAAAAACAAAACCGAATGATCAGGAATTTGGGCAGATGAACCAGAATACAGTGAACAGTGAGCAGATTTCAGAGGAGCAAAACGCAATTCTTGAAACAACTTTAGATATTCTATTTGCCTCTGAACCAAACCAAAAAGCTACCCAAAAAGCCTTGGATAAATTAGGACAGACAATGGAGAACATTAAAATGCACGCGATTTATTATGGAAATCTAGAACATGAATTGGTTGGTACTATATATTTGGCTATACGCAATTCAAAACTCATCGCGGTGGATTTTGGCATCAGCGAGACCGAATTTATCCGTATGATCGAAAAATATTTTGGCCAAGCCCCCTATTTCGAACCCGAAAAAGTTGCACCTGTGGCTACGCAAGTCCAGGCCTATCTCGATGGTCAGCAAACCCACTTCGATATCCCCTGTGATCTCAGCGGCCTGACGCCCTTCCAACAGCAGGTTTTAATGGCCACGCTCGAAATACCCCGGGGTCAAATCCTGACGTATGGAGACCTCGCCATCAAAATTGGTAATCCCAAATCCGTGCGCGCGGTTGGGCAGGCCTTGGGTCGCAATCCCATCCCCATCGTCATCCCGTGTCACCGGGTCATCGCGGCCAATGGATCTCTGGGGGGGTACTCAGGTGGTGGCGGTTTGGAAACCAAGGCTAAGCTTCTCCAAATTGAAGGAGCGCTGTTGGGATAAATCGTTGTCTAGGTTGCCCCAAACCTCGATTTAACTTATAATTCAGGTAAGTTTTGTAAACGAATGGTTATCATGTCTAAACCAAGTATCTATCTCATCCACCAGAACACCAAAGCCGCTGCTCCTGAGGCGGCTGCCGGTGTTGGCTGCGCAGTCGCCGTGGGAAGAATCGCATCCGTGTCGCCGACTGGCGCGTAAGCGCGCCGTTTTCAATTCAAATTTAATGCTGCGGCCCGGATATCCATCCGGGCGATTTTTTTAAAAATAGAGGCTCTCATGTCGAACGAAAAACTAACCGGAAATCAAATCCGGCAACAATTTATCGAGTTTTTTCAAGAAAAGGCCGGGCATACATTTGTCCGTTCTGCTTCCCTGGTACCTGGTGGCGATGCCACCCTGTTATTCACGAATGCCGGGATGGTTCAGTTTAAAGATATTTTCCTGGGTACCGATAGCCGCCCTTACAACCGGGCCGTCAACTCGCAAAAATGCCTACGAGTGGCCGGTAAACACAACGACCTCGAAGAGGTTGGCCAGGACGATACCCACCACACCTTCTTCGAAATGTTAGGTAACTGGTCTTTTGGCGATTATTACAAACCCGAAGCCATCGCTTGGGCTTGGGAACTATTGACCGAGGTTTGGGGAATCGACAAAGCCCAGCTCTATGCCACCGTCTTCAAAGATGAAAAAGGTGAAATCCCCACCGATGAAGAAGCTGCCAAAATTTGGAAAAAACAGCCCGGCTTCGATCCCACTCATCTGCACTACCTCGGTCGCAAAGACAATTTTTGGGAAATGGCTGACACTGGTCCCTGCGGGCCTTGCTCCGAAATCCACATTGACCTACAGCCTGGCAGCGGTCCCGTCACAGCCGAAACTCTGGACACCGACCGCTTTCTGGAACTATGGAACCTGGTATTTATCCAATACAATCGCCTGGGACCCTCTGAACTCGTTCCCCTCCCCGCGACGCATGTCGACACCGGGATGGGATTTGAACGCATTGTCAATGTGCTGCAAAACGCCGGCTCCAATTATCGCACAGACCTGCTCTGGCCTTTAATCACCGCTACCCAAGGGATCACCGAACACAGCCCCGCCGAAATTGAAGCTAACTTTACGCCTTATCGGGTAATAGCCGACCACGCCCGAGCAGCCGCTTTTCTGGTTGCAGATGGCGTCGTTCCCGGAAACTTAGGACGCAATTACATTACCCGCATGATCATCCGGCGGGCCTACCGGTTTGGCGGCAAAATTGGGCTGGCCGAGCCCTTCCTGGCCAAAGTCGCCCTGGCGGTGATCGAGAATTATGGCGAGGCTTACCCCGAGTTAATCAAAAACCAGGAAACCATCTTGGCGACCATCACTCGCGAGGAAGAACAATTCCAACGCACCCTCGATAAAGCCACGTTGCATCTGGCCGATCTCCTGGACGAACTCGCCGCCAATAATCAAGATACGCTGAGCGGCACGCAAGCGGCCGATCTCTACACCACCTATGGGATGCCCCTTGAAATCACCCGGGACATTGCTCAAGAACGCGGCTTGCTGGTCGATGATGCCGGTTTTTCCGAGGCAATGGAGGCCCACCGCTTGGCATCTGGCGCCGGACAAGCCATGGGGACCCTGGGGGGCGAAGATGTGGAAGTATATCGCCGACTCCGGGCCGACTTGCAAAATGCCGGGAAACTCACGGAATCAGGGGTAGTTTACGATCCCTACGGTGATCTTGCTCACCTGGATTTTGAAACCGAAATCCTGGCCATTGTGAGTGATTCGCAACCGGTAGAACGAGCTAATCCTGGCGATCAAGTAGCCATCATCTTACCCCAAACCAATTTCTACCTTGAAGCTGGCGGACAGGTCGGCGATACTGGCTACCTCATTTCCTCCCCGCCGCGCAGTGGAGCAGCCTTCAAAATCCACATCACTACCCTGCACCAACCCGCGGCCGGGATCATCCTCCACCGGGGTGAAGTATTAGCAGGCAATCCCACGGTCGGTGACCGCGTCATCGCTACCATCGATTCCTTGCGCCGGAAAGACATCATGCGCAACCATACAGCCACTCACCTGCTGCATGCGGCCTTGCATGCCGTGCTTGGCGACCATGCCCGTCAGGCCGGTTCGCTGGTTGCTCCCGACCGGCTCCGCTTTGACTTCACCCATCCCGAGGCGCTAACACCGGCCGAACGTGAGAAAATCGAAGGCTTTGTCAACCAAAAAGTGCTAGAAAACAACCATTTATCGATTGAAAACAAATCGCTCGACGAAGCCCTGGCCGGGGGAGCGGTGGCCCTGTTTGGTGAAAAATATGCTGAAGAAGTCCGCAATATAACGATCGGAGAGCCGGAAATTTTCTCCAATGAACTTTGTGGCGGCACCCATGTCGAAAACACCGGTGATGTCGGTACATTCATTATCACCAGCGAAGGCAGCGCGGCGGCCGGAATCCGACGGATTGAGGCCATCACCGGTCGAGCCGCATATCAACTAATTCGGGATCGCTTCGGCGTTCTCAACCAGGCCGCGGCCACTCTGGCAACGACACCAGAAGAGGTTTTGGCTAAAGCCCAAACCGTTTTAGCCAACGTCAAAGATATGCGCAATCAGATCGCCGAACTTCGCAAGAATCTCGCCGCGGTGGATTTTGCTCGCGTTTTGGATGATACCGCCAACGTGGAGGGCGTGGATGTCCTGACGGCCCAACTCAACGACGCGGATGTCGACACCCTCCGGCAAATGGCCGACCGCTTTCGCCAAAGGCACCCCGAAAACGGCGTGGCCGTCTTGTCCAGTGTGATTAATGAGCGGCCGATCATTATTGCCGCCGTGACAGAAAACTTGATAAAACGCGGGATCAAAGCTGGGGATTTGGCCGGTTTCGTCGCCCGTCAATTAGGCGGTGGTGGGGGCGGAAAGCCTACTCTAGCACAGGCCGGTGGCCGCGATGCCAGCAAACTACCAGCAGCCCTTGGCAGTGTCCAAACCTGGGTGACCGAAAAACTTCAATAGAAATCGACCCGGCAGGTTGCCGGGTCGATTTTTATTTTGGTAAAATTTAGTCACGGAGATTTTCACAGATTCAGTTTAGCCAATTTTAAATATCAAGCCGCAAGTTGTGGTTTTCCAAATCGAATGGTATGAAAATATGATGGATAAACACGAGGCTACCCAATATATTTTAAATCAATTGAAATCAGGCCACGATCATATCGGCATCGCGGCGGACCTTAGTGAACGGTTGAATGCGCCCCCAGAGTTGGCCCTAAAATTCGTACAACAGGTGGCCTCAAATTTCTCACCTGAACCTGAATCATCACTTCCCAAATCTGAACCTGACCCCCAGACAGTTCAACCTTTTGTAGACGATGACGACCTACCTGAAATTGAGCTAAAACCGATTTACACCGAGTCTCCAGAACCTCAAGATTTTTCTCAACCCCAATTTGATCCAACACCTAATTATCCTCAACCTGAAACCGACGGAGAACAATCCAACCCAGCCAAAGAAAAAGACTTTGACATTGAAGTTGTCACTAACGATGTCGTTGAACAACTCAAAAATCACCGCCGTTACAGTGATATTGTAGAATATGTGGCCCAAAAAACTGGTTGGCACTGGAATGAATCGCAGCGGTTTGTGGCCCGCACCCAAACCGAAAACCACGATGAGTTATCTCAATCGCAAAATAAATTTATGATCGTTTTCAGTGCAACCTTCATTCTGGGCGGCTTTTTGCTCATGGGCTGGTCGGTAATCGCCTTATTGGACTATGCTCAAGCCCTATCAAGCCCGCAATATGCCACGTTAAGTTTCGATTTCTTCCCCCTGATTCTCATCGCATTTGTCAGCAGTTTTGGAATCATCGGCGGGGGTGTTTTCGGTCTTTATCGTATAATGACCAATCGCTAATGAAAACCCAAATCATTCGTTTAGAACCCCATGATGACGCCGTCTCCGTCAAAGATAAAATGGGCTGGGGACAAACACCCCGCATCTTGTTGGTATGGCCCAATGGGAGCCAGATTCTCAACCGACGACTAGATTTGTTGTTCCTTAAACGGCATAGTGCTACTCTGGGGGCTAAGCTGGCGTTGGTCGCCTCCAGTTCGGAGGTAAGAGATCACGCTAACAATCTTAGTATCCCCGTTTTTGCTTCCATTCGCAAAGCAGAAGAACATCATTGGCGACGCTCGCGGCGAGAACGTCGCAAAAAAGGTTCTGGGGAGCGATTGCTGACGACCAAGCGCAAGAAACACACCGAACAAAGTAAGTTTAACCTGATAAATCAACGCGCGATCATTCGACCGCAACCCAACCGCTGGGTAACTCATCCATTTATCCGGATACTTTTATTCTCTGTGGGCGTGCTGGGTATTTTGGCCATCGGCGCAATACTGGTACCCCGGGCTGAAATTAGGCTTTATCCAATTACAAAATCTGAACAAATTCAGATTCCGGTCACAGCCCATCGGGAGACCCAGCGCGTAGATTTGTCTGGTCAAGTGCCAGCCCGGCAAGTAAACGTCATTGTAGAGGGCCGGGGCAGCCGTTCGGCGTCGGGATCCCTGACAATTCCAGATTTAACCGCTACGGGCAAAGTTGCATTTACCAACCTGACCGATCAAGAGATTACCATTCCGACCGGAACGGTGGTTACGACCAATGGACCAGACCCAATTCGGTTTGTCACCACCGCCGAAGGTTTAGTCCCACCCCAAGCAGAGAGTCAACCAATCCCGATCGAAGCCTTGTTTCCTGGAACCGAGAGTAATATCAAATCGGGATCTATCCAGGCCATTGAGGGGCCGTTAGGTTTAAACTTGACGGTAACCAACAACCAACGCACATCGGGGGGATCGTTCCGACCCGCACCCGCACCGACCGAAGCGGATTATCACCAGTTATTGGCCCAAATGGTTCAAACATTGCATGCCACGGCCTTAAAAGAACTCAGGACAGAAGTTGGTCAAAGTGCAATCCCGCTATATTCAGATCCGCAAGATTTTAAAGTCATCGCCGAGACATATTCACCCGCCGAAATTCAAGCAGCCGATGAACTGCAGCTAACTGTCCGGGTAGAGTATCAAGCCTTGGTGGCTACCGAAAGCGACCTGCAGGCATTGGGGGCTGAAGTTTTGGCAGCAAACATCCCAGATCGCTTTATCGGCAATCCCACTTCAGTGTCAATTGAGCATCTAACCGCACCCAAAAACAACCCGGATGGAACGATTACGTGGGACTTGGTTGCCAGTTGGCAAATCAGCGCCGCCTTCAACGAGAACGACGCCATTAATCTGGCGCTGTGGCAAACCCCAACTGTGGCCGCCACCCGGATAGCTGCCGAACTTCCCGTCACTCAACCCAAAATCAACATGACCCCGAATTGGTGGCCCCGCTTGCCAATCTTGCCGTTCCGAGTAAACGTATCTATTCAACCCTGATCAAACTATGCGCATTCTTGGGATCGACCCCGGAGAAAAAAATATAGGGATCGCACTCAGTGATCCGACGGGCACCATTGCCTCCCCTCTGACGATTTTACAACACGTTTCCCGCCCAATTGATGCGGCTGCAATTGCTCAAATTACAGTGGAAAATGATGCGGGCCAAATCATTATCGGCCAGGCCCTGGATATTGAAGGGAAACCCACTGTTTCCGGCCGACGGGCCGCCCGGTTGGCGGGCGCGATTCGAACCCAAACAGATATTCCAGTTTTATTATGGGATGAAAGCAACAGCACTCAAATCGCGCGATCAGCTCAAATCGCCCTAGGAACTTCCCGTCGAAAACGCCGGGGGCACATGGATGAAATGGCAGCCACTGTTATCCTCCAATCCTATCTAAACGAAAAAATAAACCCAGAATAGGTGGTTGAAACCCGCTGGCTCAAACCCCACCGCTACAAATATGAAACGTTCCCGTTTGGCACTAATCCTCTATCTTCCGTTGATCGCGCTGTTCTGCTTAGGGGCAATCTTCCTGGTTGCCCTGCCGCTGACAATGCCGCGTCTGGCAGCAGATACTTTTGGACCCCCAGCCGAAAATTTAGGTGTGATCGATAAGGTGTATTTATCCAGTCAAATATTACTGGAACGAGATACTCTGACTGCCCCCAAAAACCCATTTGGCGCTGAAGTCCCGTTTCAAATTGCCTTGGGTGAATCTCCGCTGGCTATCAGCAATCGCCTGGAAGTTATGGGGTTGATCGCCGATCCAAATTCATTTCGAAATTATCTGGTTTACAGTGGGCTGGATGTCGGCCTACAAGCCGGAGATTACGTTTTGAGCCCTATCATGTCACCGGTGGAAATTGCTCAAGCCCTGCAAGACCCCACGCCGGCTGAAGTTGACTTCGTGGTTTTAGCGGGTTGGCGATTAGAAGAAATTGCGGTCCAATTGCCCGCCTCAGGGCTGGCGATTCCACCGGATACTTTTATCTCCAGTGCTGTCAGCCTGAATGCAGAAGGCTATTTACACCCAGGAACTTACTCAGTACCCAGGGAGATATCTGTAGACTTGCTGCTTCGAACTCTGGTGAACGAGTTTCACAAAGCCCTGACCCCCGATTTAGAGGCCGGTTTTGCCCAATCTGGGCTGACAATCCCCGAAGCCGTAATCCTGGCTTCGATTATCGAGCGGGAAGCCATCGTTGAAAGTGAAATGCCGCTCATTGCTTCTGTTTTCATAAACCGATTGGCCGTCGGCATGAAACTGGATGCTGATCCTACCGTTCAATACGCGGTTGGATACAATTCGGCCCAAGGCACCTGGTGGACCAACCCACTGAGCCATGCCGATCTGGCTACTGATTCACCCTATAACACTTACCTTTATCACGGGCTGCCGCCCGGTCCTATCGCCAATCCGGGGCTAACCGCGCTCCAGGCCGTGGCCTATCCCGCCCAATCGCCTTATTATTATTTTCGAGCCTTATGTGACAATTCGGGTCGCCATATTTTCGCTCAAACCTACGCAGAACATGTGGCGAATGCTTGTCCGTAATGGTCAAAGATGCCTAAAAGGTCTTAGTTGTCTAACCGGTCTTAGCGGCCTTCAAACCAATACCCAATTGACTAGTTGTACCACTCAGACCCTTCAGCCCGGTTAGATTTTTTCAACCAATCAAACCAATACCTTTATGAAATTTGCCATCAACTACTCCAACGAAGCCGCAAAACTTCTCACTACTGGGGAAATTGAGATTGATTATTTTAAAACCCCGCCCTGGTCCGATATGATCGCGATGGCGGAAAAACTCCGCCCGGTCAAAGTACATTTTGATTTGAATGCTGGTTCAGGTGCAGTTCAAAAAATGGATTGGGGGAAAATCGAATATTTTCTCGAGAAAACAGCAACCCAGTTTGTCAATTTGCACCTGGAAATCAAGGCTGAATCTTTTCCCCACACCCCCGTAGATGCCCTACCGACAGTTGCCCAGCGCCAAGAAGTTTACGAACGGATGCTGGCGGATGTGCTGGTCGTGGCAGATCATTTCGGGCGAGAAAATGTTATCGTGGAGAATGCGCCTTATCATCCCAACGAAAATCATATTTTACGAGCCAGCGTCGAGCCTGACCTGATCACCACCGTCATTGAAACTGCTGAGTGTGGATTTCTGTTCGATGTTGCCCATGCCCGCATCTCAGCCCATTATATTGGTATGGATATCGAAGATTACCTGGCCCAGTTACCCCTGCACCGCTTACGGGAATTACACTTTACCGGCATCCACAATTGGGAAGGGTATTGGATGGATCATCTGGCTTTGACCACCGCCGATTGGCCCTGGTTGGATCGGGTAACAGAAAATGTCCGTTCGCAAAATTGGGGAACGGCTGAAATGCTGGCTTTTGAATATGGAGGGATTGGCGGTTTCGTGGGCGACCATTGTGATGAAAATGTTATCGCTGATCAAGTCCCCAGGTTATATGCGGCTTGTCATCATAATTCGAAACCCTGAGTGCGATTAAACTCGATCAATTCTGGGGGAATGTGATCCCGCATCTGTTCAGCCTTACCCATCACTTTGAGCAGCCAGTGATCGGCGGGAATTAAGTCTTCGGCTTCAGCCAATGTTACCCACCGAGCTTCAGAGTGCTCCCAACTCAGGCGAATCGCAGCAGGATCATCCAGGGTACACCGATATAAAACGCCCAGCATTTCGTTCTCAGGCTTCACTGAACCCCGATAAAAATGGGTGGTTCCAATGATGAAATCGACAACGATTTCGATGCCCAACTCTTCCTTCATTTCGCGCTTCAAGGCAGTGAGATAAGCTTCCCCCTGATCCACCCGGCCAGTACCGCACTCCCAGGTATTGGCTCCCACGTCTTTCTCGGCTGACCGTTTCAATATCAAATATTTTTCCAGGTCTGGGCACCAAATCAAAGCCCCGACCATACCTAAAAACCGACCAACGGGCATAATTTATCCTATTTCAAATTTTTGAAATATTAAACCAGGTGACAGTCACTTTTGGGAAGTGTCAATCTTATTTGAGCATGCTCATCATGCGACTGTCACCTGCCGTTCCATTCAGCGTACTATTATGGATATCGATACCCAGTCCCATCCCAACGCCAGACTTGAGTTTCTTCAACCCAGGTTTGGGTATTGGTCCGAACCGCAACAATCTCGAGAATTCCATCCTGGTCAGCGTCAGCGAGATAAACGTCATCAGGTTTAGCATCTAGCCAGGTGCGCCGATCACCCAAATTGTCTTCATATTCAATGAGTGTTTGGAAATCCCCATTGACCCAAGTCACCAAAAAATATTCGGCGTAATGGGGCCAATTGACACTAAAGAACAAATCGGGCTGTCCATCGGCATTGACATCTTCCAACGACTCAAGCCGGACCCCACCACCGGAATACAACCCTTCAGCCCGGCTGCCTGCGCCTGCCCTCCGAAATACGATATGGGCCAGATACTGCTGATTTGAACAGGTAAAAAGGTAGAAATGCGTATCACCATACCCGTCAAATTGGTGCAGCGTGACTGTCAGAAATATATCGGGGATTCCCGACCGTGTCCCATCTTGAGTAACGACTTGCACAATCGGTGGCGTCGGGTTTTCGGAGGAAATCGTGAGGTGAGCTGCCAAATTATCCGGCGAACCTCCCAAATTCAAATAATCCAAGATCAAGTTCTGGAATTCAAACTCAGAAAAAATTGTTGGTGCAATCTTGTGCGAAGCAACCGTACTTCGGCAAGTATCCTCCGCCTCTGTATTTTGAAATGCAATCTGCGTTCGAGTTGGAATAATTGAAGGGGTCACTGTCAGACTGGGTGTTTTCGAGGGGGAGGTAGTTGGGGTTAGCGAGGGCCAAACCGTGATGATTGGGGGTTGAGGCGTTGCTGTGGGGGTATTCGTAGGGGCTGAGGTCGTCGTGGGTAGGAGAACGGTTGCCGCCAACGGGGTTGAATCGGTAAAAAAACTGGAAATCCACCCACATGCAACCAAACCAATTTAGAGGCCCAACCAGATTGTTGCGCGGGCGTGAAATGGCCGGGCAGTCATTTCAATATATAGTAGGTCGATTTTTTGTCGCCAACCTTAATTAAAACCCCCTGCTTGACCAGATCAACTAAATCTCGGCGAAGAGTTTCTGCCGAAACATCCGGACATAAAGTTTGATACGTCCGATTGTTGATTCGCCCCCGAAGCACGATGTAGCTCAGGGCCGCTTCTTGACGGGAATTTAATAGATATTGATTAAAGCGACCAAGATCAGGTGACTGAACTGATTCAATGGGTGATTGGGCGGCAAAAGTTCCCGCGACCGCGTTCCGCAAGGTTACTCGAAATGATCCGCCCACTTCTACAAATTCCGGATCTGGCAAACTGTACTGCCGCATAGTACCGACAACTCGATTCAGGCCATATCCCAATCTTTCCACAAATCCCAAATCGGAGAGGACTTGAGCCACCACCGGATTCCGCGAAAAACGAGCATCCAACAAATTCAACAGGTTGACCGGACCCGGTAGGACTCCCGGTGAATGGATCTCCAGCCGATCGGCAAAGATGTGGAGATGAATACCATCCCCTTGCTGGTTGTAATCCCGGTGGGCGACGGCATTGACCAGTAACTCTCGCACGGCCGCCAAAGGATACTCCGGGGTTTCCTGGCGTTCTAAACCAATGATCCGGGCTACAGCCCGCAATTGATCACGTGCAAAGACCTCAGTCTGGCGTAATTGATCAGGTAAGGTGCCCCGAATATTATGTTTGATGAATTCGTCCGAAAAGGTCACTCCTGGAAAGCGGGCGGCCAAAATGGTGGCACTTGGCAACCATTGCTGGGGTTCGCGGCCAAACAAAAGCAACGCCGCATAAGTAGGTTTTAAATCGCCAGATTCAACCCGCAAACAGCCACGCCGAACCAAAACATCTTCAAATGGTTCATTTTCAGGTAAATTGAGGGCGGCAAGATAAGCGGCTAATTGATCCGGATCTAAATCATCACGGCTGACATTGGGTGGAATCTGACTTTCGAATTGCAGAATCCCGCGTTCCATTAAGAGCTGCCTCAATTGAGGGGGCGTAATCGGGACCGTTTGGATTCCCAGCCGCTGTAAATAGCGACCTTCATGGTTGTAGACTTGAGGTAAGCCAGGCGGAACGCTAACGCGCACCACCTGCGCCCCATCTACAGTTTCGATTTGCGGTAGTGGCAAAATTAATGAGGGTTCGGCTAATAGAGCAGCTTGAAAAATTAAATCAATCACCCCTGCCGAGTCCCGAACGCCCTGGACGCGGCCTGAACGCGGAGAAATCCCTAATAAAACCACCCCACCTTCAGAATTTGCCATTCCGACCAGGGTCTCGGCGAGTTGCGTGACAGCCACCCGCTCTGGAAACCAATGCAAGCGGGTTCCTGGGCCCTGGTCTAGCAGTTCGAGTATGGTGGCGGGTTGAGTCGTCGAATGATCCACCCCCTAAGTATGGCAGGAAACCCTATTTTCGACAAGTGGGTTTATGCTAGTCCAACGGAAATCATGAATTTCCGTTGGACTAGCTTTTAGTTATTTTGGGTTGCGGCCGGTTTACGCGGCTTGGGTTTCTTTTCAGGGGTGCACAAGGCTACTTCGAGCACATCATCCAGATGATCGGCCGGGACAATCGTAATTTCATCGCGGGCCCGTTTGGGAATATCAACCAAATCTTTGGTATTTTTGGCTGGGATGATCACAGTTTTGATTCCGGCCCGATGGGCAGCCAAAACTTTCTCACGCACCCCGCCGACTGGTAACACTCGCCCGCGCAGGGTAATTTCACCCGTCATTCCTACTTCATGGCGAACTTTACGGCCTGAGAAAGCCGAGGTTAATGCTGTCGCGATTGTAATTCCCGCACTGGGGCCATCTTTGGGAATCGAACCCTCGGGGATATGCAAGTGGATGTCGGTACCTTCGTAAAGGTCAAAATCAATCCCAAACTGTTTCGAGCGCGATTTGAGATAGGTAAAAGCCGCCTGAGCCGACTCTTGCATCACTTCACCCAACTGGCCGGTGAGTTGGAGATTGCCTTTACCATCAATGAGTAAAACCTCGACCGGCATGGTCTCGCCGCCGTTGGCAGTCCAGGCCAGCGCGGTGGCGACCCCAACTTCGTCGGCGCGTTCAGCCTCCAAATTGAAAAATTGGGGCGGCCCTAAAAATGGTTCAATCGAAGTCGCCCCAATTTGATGGGGAAACTGTTTCTTTTCGGCTTTTTTGCGGGCCACTTTCCGACAGACACGCCCGACCTCGCGTTCCAAATTTCGAACGCCAGCTTCATACGTATACTCCCGGATCATCCGTTGGAGAGCCTGCACCGAAAAACGGATCTCCCCGACTTCTAATCCATTCTCATTCACTTGGCGGGGAATCAAAAAACGTTTGGCAATCTCGAGTTTTTCTTCTTCGATATAGCCGGGAAACTCTATTACCTCCATCCGGTCCAGCAGGGCTGGGGGGATGGTGGCCTCGGTATTGGCCGTGGTAATGAACATAACTTTCGAGAGATCAAACGGCAGCTCAAGGTAATGATCTGAGAAGGCGTTGTTCTGCTCAGGATCAAGAACTTCGAGTAAGGCTGAGGCGGGATCACCGCGGAAATCTCGCCCCAATTTATCAACTTCGTCAAGCATGAAAAGGGGATTGGCACTTTCGGCCCGTTTCATAGTTTGCAAAATCCGGCCGGGTAACGCGCCGATATAAGTTCGCCGGTGGCCGCGAATTTCGGCTTCATCGCGGACCCCCCCAAGAGAAATCCGCACAAATTTCCGGCCCAGGGCTTCGGCAATTGATTTGCCCAACGAAGTTTTCCCGGTTCCGGGTGGACCCACAAAACACAAAATAGGCTGACGGGTTTTTTCGGGTCGCAGACTTTTGACCGCGATATATTCCAATATCCGATCTTTGGCTTTTGGGAGACCGTAATGGTATTTTTCGAGGGTTTCAGCCGCATTAGGAACATCCAGGTTATCTGTAGTGCTTGTGTTCCACGGTAAATCCAGTAACCAGTCGATATAAGTCCGAATAATACCCACTTCAGGCGAGACCGGGGGCATTTGGGTAAGACGATTAATTTCTTTCAGGGCCCGCAACTCGGCTTCTTCGGGCAGCCCGCAACCTTCCACCCGGGCCTGTAATTCGGCCAGTTCGGTCAGCCAAGGATCGCCATCACCCAGTTCGGTTTGGATCACTTTCATTTGCTCCCGCAAATAAAACTCACGCTGGGTGCGGTCGACTTCGTTTTTGGTCCGGGACTGGATTTCGCTTTCAAGCTCCAACACATCCAACTCATGCGCCAAAAGCTCCATGATGAAGTCCAAGCGTTTTAGGGGATCGATCGTCACCAACAACCGCAAGCGCTCCTTGATGTTGAGTGATATGGAGGTCGCGATCATATCGGCTAACCAACCCGGCTGCTCGATATTGAGGGCATATAGATGAGCCTCTTCGGGCAGGCTGCGATCCAAATCGGCGCACCGTTGAAAAAGTTCCAGTGCGGACCGCATGGTGGCATCGATCTGCCGGTTGACATGAACATCATCAAATATAGGCCGCACCCTGGCCCGTAAATAGGGGTCCACCTGGGTGAATTCCACAATTTCAACCCGCCGCCGAGCCTGAACCAGGGCTGAACTCGAGCGGTCAGGCATACTCAATAAACGTCCGACCGCCATTTCAACGCCAATGGGGAAAAAGTCATTGGGGCCAGGATCATCGATTCCGGGGTCCCGCTGGGTGAGGGCGATCACAGTTTGGTCCCTACTTTGAGCCTCGTCAATAGCCCACAAAGTTTTCTCGCGTCCCACAAAAATCGGTGAAATCATATGGGGGAAAACCACTACATCCCGCAGGGAGATAACCGGCCCTTCGATGAGACCTTCATCATCTAAGGGCGAATTTTGAACGCGGTATAGCTCCTCAGTCCGCCGGTGCATGGCATCGGAGAATTCTTCATCGTCGGGGGAAATCCAGTTATGGTCTGACATTGCGGTCTCCAATTACCTCAGCGAGAATTTAACGTAGGTGCGATTCGTTCTTGCCAGGCGATCCGGGCAGTAGCGGCCACAAAAATACTACCAGTCACTAAAATGACCGAGTTTTCATGGGCGGTTTCCAGGGCAGCCTGGAGGGCTTCATCAACGCTGGCAATGGCCCGGACGGGACAGCCACTGGGCAAGGCCAATTGTTTTAATTCTTCCGGATCCATCGCCCGCGGATGGGTTGACTTTGTACAGATAATCTGCTGAGTGGCAGGCAGCAGCGCAGTTAACATCCCCGAAATATTTTTATCCACCGAAACACCGATGACCAAAATGATCGAATGCCCCGGGAAAAATTCAGCGACCGTCTCGCGCATCTTTTGCGCTGAATCGGGATTATGAGCGGAATCAACGATGAAGGGCGGGGTACGATTCAGCACTTCGAACCGGGCTGGCCATTCCGCCTCAGCAAAACCAGTGCGGATGGCTTCCAGGCTAATTTGGAAGCCCTGTTGGCGTAACGTTTTTAGGGTCACATATGCCGTGGAGGCATTTTCAATTTGATGCTGCCCCAACAGATTAATTTCCAATTCAACTGTCTCATCAGTATCTTGTTCATGCAAGGCAAAGGTTTGACCGCTCAGCGCGCTTTCAAGGGGTTCAAAATGATAATCTCGCCCGATGGAAATTAAAGGGGCCTGTCGCCCAACCGCAATTTTGGCGACCACTTTTCGGGCGGCTGGTTGTTGGGGTGACAGGACTACGGGTACCCCAGGCTTGATAATCCCAGCTTTCTCAAAAGCAATCGCCTGGATGGTATTCCCCAAGATATTGGTGTGCTCTAAATATAGCGCGGTTATCACCGCGACCTGCGGCGTGATCACATTGGTCGCATCCAACCGCCCCCCCAATCCAACCTCGATGACAGCAATATCCACCTGCTCGCGTTGGAAATATAATAACGCCAATGCGGTTGAGATCTCGAAGGTATTGAGCCCGGGCACCGTTTCGATAACTGGTTTCAACTCATCCACCAAATCTACAAAAATTTCTCTAGGGATCGGTTGGCGGTTGATTTGGATGCGTTCTTCATAATCCCGCAAATGGGGTGAAGTATACAACCCTACCTTGTAGCCCTCCACTTGTAGTGCAGAGGCACACAAGGCACTCACCGAACCTTTGCCTTTACTCCCGGCGACATGAATACTGGGATAACTTTCGTGGGGTTGCCCCAAGGCATTTAATAAGGCCTCGATCCGAGATAAATCGGCATCATCCAACGATAAATCGGCCTGATGCGTCAGGCTGTTATCGATAAAAGAATAAATACAATCCAAGGTATCTTGGTAACGTTGTTTAAGGGTCATAGCGGAGGGATTTTAACCCCGGGGAGGGGATGAGGCAAGAGGTAAGCCCAGACCTGAATGGGTTGTCTGAATTATTCGGATATCGTTCTTTGGTAGAATCTGGTCTTATGAATAATCTCAAACAAAAACAAGCTGGTCTAAATGTGCTCCAGTGGGCTGGCAGGATTGTAAAAATGATTTTCAAACTCATCATTATCACCGGAGTAAGTGCAACCCTGGTTTTACTCCTGGGGCGGGTGATTACGAGTATCTATGCTCAATCCCGCATTGACACCCTCTCTGAGATCGAAAACGCGCCGACCGCAGTTGTTTTTGGGGCCGGTTTATGGCGAGATGGGAGTCCAACGCCAGTGCTGCGCGATCGAGTAAAAACCGCAGCCGACTTATATTTTTCAGGCAAAGTTGAGAAATTACTCATGAGCGGGGATAATCGCTATGTGGAGTACAACGAACCGGCCGCGATGCGCTCTTACGCCCTGCAACTCGGGGTACCCGATGAGGCCATTGTACTTGACTTTGCCGGCCGTCGCACCTATGATACTTGTTATCGGGCTAGGAATATTTTTGAAGTCGAAAGAGTTATTTTGGTAACTCAAGAATTTCACCTCCCCCGGGCAGTTTACGTCTGTAACGCCTTAGGGGTTGAGGCGCACGGCACTCCCGCCGACCAACGGCAATATCGCCGGGGGTCGTTGGTGTATTGGAATATTCGAGAAACATTAGCCACCTTGGTCGCCTTGTGGGAAGTCCACATCACCCAACCATTGCCAGTTTTGGGTGATCCTGAGCCAATTTTTATAAATACTAGAGTTTATGCAGAATTAGCAGCGGCAGTTCGCCATCGTTGGGTCTGTGAA
>CAYVQU010000103.1:0-1962 GCA_964453155.1 uncultured Anaerolineales bacterium
TGGTCGCTTGTGGTCCCCAAAACAATCCAGAAGATGTTTATAATCAATATTGGGAAGCCTGTTCCAAAGGGGATTTTCTGAAGGCCGAGAAATTCTTGGAAGAAACCGCCCGCGAAAAAGCCCGGACTTTGGGCGTATGCGGTTTTGCTCATGATGCGATCAATACCGTTGAATTGGCCGACGGTCGTCCGACCCGGAACTTCCCCGATCCCCCCGAAGTTACCATTATTGACAATACCGCCTCACTGACCTGGTATGACGATCAGGGCCATGTGGCCAATGTGGTTTTGGCAGAGATAGAGGGGGAATGGAAACTAATTGAAGCAGTCTGGTCGAAATAGATTTTCCAATACCAAAAATCAAAAACTCCCGGCATTTTCTCCGGGAGTTTTTTCGTTAACGCCAAAAATCAAGCCAAACTTGACATTAAATTAGTTAACATTTATAATGGTTAACTATATCAACTGTTGCAAATATTAATCATAAACCCTTCATCTTTTTATGGAGACAGTATGGGCACCAAAGCCGAACTTGCCAGCCAAACCATCGACATTTTTTGGTCCACCTTCCCTGCCCTATGGCATAAAGTCCGAGCCTATGTCCGGGAGGAAGCCGCAGAGCAATTTGATATTACCCCTGGCCAATTCCACACCCTGCGCCGAATTCATTCCGGGAAAAATTCGGTCAGCCAGTTAGCCGACGCCAAACACATCAGCCGGGCCGCGATCAGTCGTTCAGTCGAGGTGCTGGTTTCCAAAGGTTGGGTTACCCGGACCCCAAATCCCGCTGACCGTCGCAACCTGGTTCTGGAACTGACAGCTGAAGGTAAAGATTTACTCAGAGCCGTCTTCCACAATATCGGAACCTGGATGGAGGGCCAATTGCTGGGTTTAGAAGCGGCTGAGCTTGAAAACATCAATCAATCCTTATTGAACCTGAAAAAAGCATTTGAACCCCAAACCGGCGAGGAATAAAAATGGATAATCCCCAAAACCCTACCCAACTTGCTGAAAAATTGTTGGCATACCTGCGGGCTGAACTTCAAATCGCAACGCTTGATTACACCGAACCATTGACCCAACTTCAGGGTGGCTACGAAACCCATACTTACCGCTTCCAACTCGCGAGAGTAAACGAATTTCCACAGCCGTTGGTTCTCCGCTTATACCCTGAAATGTATGGTACCCACAATGCGGTTTGGGAAAGCACCATTCAAAATATCTTGGCGGAGGCCAATTATCCGGTGGCGAGGGTTCATTGGGTTTGCACCGATATGACCGTGCTTGGCGGGGCCTTTTTCATCATGGATCACATTCCCGGGCAATTATTGACCCAGACATCGATGGAAACGGTACCGCAGTTATTAGGCAAAACCCACGCCCGGCTCCATCAACTCGATCCTGAACCGTTACAAACATCCCTCCACGATAAAGGAATTGACCCCTACGGTTACACCATTGACAGTCGGTTCGACTGGTTGGCCTCCAAAGTTGAAAAATATCCCCATCTCCGGGCCGCAGTTGATTGGCTGTTCGCCAACCGGCCGCCCGAACCGGACCAACTCGCCATCTGTCACGGCGATTTTCATCCCAACAATATTCTGGCTGCCGCGGGCAAAATCACCGGCGTCCTTGACTGGCCCGGTTTCGCAGTTGCTGATCCCGCTTTTGATGTCGGCTGCACCCTGATGCTAATGACCATCCCCTTTAATCTCCTGGTGACCACCACTCCAGCATTACAAGGCGTAAATATAACCAATTTTGTTACTCATTATCTGGCCGCATACGAAAGCGTGCGCCCCTTAAACCGCAGCTCTCTGGATTTCTACCGGGTCCGGCGCTGCGTTTTTGCTCTTTTTCAGGGTCTGGAAGGTCAAGAAATCTGGCGGCACCCGCTAATTGTGCCCGATATTCTGGCCTACATTCACCAAGTCACTGGGATTCAAATCGACACCGCCGGGAG
>CAYVQU010000103.1:2062-17589 GCA_964453155.1 uncultured Anaerolineales bacterium
GTCAAACCCTATTGGAAACAGAGTATCCTGGCCCTGATCCTGCTAACCGCCGTCGTCTTTATGGACCTGGCGATTCCTCGCCTGATCCAACGCATTATCGATGAAGGCATCAACGGTGGCGACACCCAAGTCGTCATCCAAACGACGTTGATCATGATCGGCATCTCGATCACCAGCGCCCTATTCGCCATCGGGAATAACATTCTCTCCGTCCAGGCTGGCGAAGGTTTCGCCCGCGATCTGCGGGAAGCCCTATTTCTCAAAATCCAATCGTTTTCTTTTGGGAATCTCGACCGCCTGCGCACCGGACAGCTCATCGTTCGGCTGACCAGTGATATCACCATGCTCCAGCGGGTTACCCGCATGCTCTTGCGAATCGGTACGCGCGCGCCGTTGTTGATGATCGGCTCCGTCATCCTGATGATTAGCACCAACGCCAAACTGGCCCTGTATATGCTGCCGATGTTCATCGTAACCGGGGCCGCATTGGGACTATTCATTGGCAAACTCGGGCCGCTATTCCTGACCGTCCAGGAAAAACTCGATAACCTGAACACTGTACTGCAAGAGAATATCTCTGGCGTGCGGGTGGTCAAAGCCTTTGTCCGCCAGGCCCATGAAGGTGAGCGTTTTGAGACCACCAACGAAGATTTCACCGCCCAAAACGTGGTCGTGATGCAGATCATGGCCACGCTGTTCCCCGCCCTCCAAACCCTAATCAACATCGGCATTGTCATCGTAGTCTGGGCCGGGGGGTTGCAGTCCATCAACGGTGAACTCTCTATCGGGGAAATCATCGCCTTCACCAATTACCTGATGACGGCCATTTTCCCGCTGCTAATTATGGCAATGATCTCGACGGTATTAGCCAGCGGTTTTGCCTCGGCCGAACGGGTCAATGAAGTCTTAGAAGCCAAACCCGAAGTTCAGGATCATGCTGAACCAAAATCCCTACCTGACAATATTCAGGGGCGGATCGTGTTCGAAGATGTCGGCTTCCATTACAATGGCGCTTCCGATGAGCCCGTCCTATGTGGGATTAATTTAACAGCTGAACCCGGGGAAACGGTGGCTATCTTAGGCGCTACCGGCGCGGGGAAAACCACCCTGATTAATTTGATACCCCGCTTCTACGACGTTTCAGCGGGGCGCGTGACCCTCGATGGGATCGACCTCCGGGAGATTCCCCAAGATCAACTCCTGGCCCAAGTCGGGGTAGCCCTTCAAGAAACCGTCCTATTTTCGGGGACGGTCCGCGACAATATCGCTTACGGCCAGCCAGAAGCAGAGGCCGAAGCCGTGATCGCTGCCGCCCAAGCTGCCCAGGCTCATGACTTCATCACCGAACTCTCCGAGGGCTACGACACGCATGTCGAGGCCCGCGGCGTCAATCTTTCGGGCGGCCAAAAACAGCGGATCGCCATCGCCCGCGCCCTGCTCACCCGCCCCAAAATCCTGATTCTGGACGACAGCACCAGCGCCGTCGATGTCGAGACCGAAACCAAAATTCAAGCCGCACTTGAAGAACTGATGGCCGACTGCACTAGCTTCATCGTCGCCCAACGCATCTCCACCGTCCTGACCGCCGACAAAATCATCGTCATCGACAAAGGCGAAATCGCGGCCGAGGGCACCCACGCAGAATTAATAGAATCAAGCCAGATATATCAGGAAATTTACGATTCTCAACTTGGAGAGGGGTTCGATTTATCGTAAATGTCTAAGTGACCCAATGAGTCTAAAGGGTCCAAAAAGTCCGACCAGTCAGACCTTTTAGACCAATCAGACATCTTAGACATTACTGACAGTTTAGACACAAAAACTATGACTAACCAAACTTCCAATTCTAAAAACGATTCTCGCCCAGCCCGCGGCCAAATTCGACGCGGACCCGGTCCGGGTAACCCCGGCAAGATCGAAAAAGCCAAAGACCCGCGCCAGGCTGTCAAACGCTTGTTCCCCTATTTGCGCCCCTACATCGGTATTCTGACCCTGGTGAGCGTCTTCGTACTCCTGTACACCGTTCTGGGACTGCTGGGACCGTATCTGACTGGCGTGGCCATCGACGACTATATTTTGGCCAAAGATATACCGGGGACCGTTCGGATCGCGGTGATTATGCTGGTGATTTATCTCTTGGGGGCCGGGTTTCAGGCCGCTTCGGGCTGGTTCATGGCCCGGGTTTCGCAAGGCGCCCTCAAACAGATGCGTAAGGATTTGTTCGCGCACCTCCAGTCACTTTCCCTCAGTTTCTTCGACCGCAATCCGGCTGGAGAGTTGATGAGCCGCTTGACCAATGATATTGACGCCATCAACCAGGCTGTTTCGCAGAATTTAGTCTCGATCATCGCCAGTCTGCTAACCCTGGTCGGGATTTTGATCGCCATGTTTGTGATGAATTTCTGGTTGGCGTTAGCGTCGATCCTGGTGGTGCCTATCATGTTCTGGTTCACCGGCTACGTCGCCAAATACACCCGCCGTGGTTTCCGCAGCCTGCAGAAAGAATTGGGCGGGCTCAACGCCGTAATCGAGGAAAATATCAGTGGGGCACGGGTAGTCAAAGCCTTCCGCCGCAATGAAGTCGCTCTCGAAAAATTCCGTGAAAATAATCAAGCCGTATACAAAGCAGGACTATACGCAAACACCTATGCCCTGCTCTTGATGCCCCTCACCAATGTATTGGGCAATTTCTTCGTCATCGTTCTGGCTGGATTTGGGGGTTGGCTGGCCCTGCAAGGACTCGCCACCATCGGAACCATCGCGGCTTTCATCAGCTATGGCCGGCGCTTCATCCAACCCCTGCGGCAACTGGCCAATATGTACAACTCGATCCAGGCCGCCCTGGCCGGGGCCGAGCGGGTCTTCGAAATTCTGGATACGCAGCCTGATCTGAACAATGCCCCCGACGCTCTGAGCATCGAAAAACTGGCTGGTCACGTTGAGTTTGAAAAAGTCGATTTCGGCTATCTCGATGACGTCCCCGTGATCAAGCATATGACCTTGGAAGCCCAGACCGGCGAAACCATCGCCCTCGTCGGTCCCACCGGGGCGGGAAAAACCACTATCATCAACTTATTGACCCGTTTCTACGATATCAACGGCGGCACGATCAAAATTGATGGCGTCGACCTGCGTCAGATGAAGATGAACGATCTCCGCCGCCAACTCGGGATCGTGCTACAAGACACCTTCATGTTCTCTGATACCGTGATGGAGAATATCCGCTACGGGCGATTGGGCGCCACCGACGAGGAAGTCATCGCCGCGGCCCAGTTGGCCGATGCCGACCATTTCATCCGCCAGCTCAAAAACGGCTACCAGACCAAACTCTCGGAGCGGGCCAGTAATCTCAGCCAAGGTCAACGCCAACTCCTGGCCATCGCGCGGGCCATCCTGGCCGATCCCAGCATCCTGATCCTCGATGAGGCTACCAGCTCCGTCGATACCCGCACCGAGGCCCGCATCCAAAAATCTCTCCTACGCCTGATGGAAGGCCGCACCAGCTTCGTCATTGCCCACCGCTTAAGCACCATCCGCGATGCCGATAACGTGGTTGTCATCGATGATGGCGAAATCATCGAGCAGGGCAATCATCAGGAGTTACTGGCCCAGCAGGGGTTCTATCATAATTTGTATATGAGTCAGTTTAAGGGGAAGAAAATATAAATTGTAGGGGTACGATATATCGTGCCCCTACTCCAAATCATCCACAATCGTGTAAAACAAAGATTCATCGGGAATATTCGTCACATACATCGGACCGGCGAGGAAATCTTCGACGGTGTTGTTTTCGAGCGCGTTGAGATGGATGGGGTTGCGTACGCCTTGGATGAACCAATTTGAAAGCGTAGAGTACACCGCAGGGTCAATAAAGGTATCGGCCGCGCCGGGGCACGGACATTTGACCGTACCACTAACGGGGATTACCGGCACATCCGTCAGGCGGTAAACCAGTTCATCGGCAACCCGCTCCCCTTCAGTGATGGATTCTAAACTCAGGGTCGCATCCAGGTTGAAGGATACTGGATCGTAGGCCCCAGGATCGAGAGTCCATTCGCAGGGATGGCATTGACTATCACCAATGAAGCGATCGCGGTATTCAGTGAGCGTCAGGGTATTGCGCTGCTGGACGGCCGCCCCGCCTTCAAGGGGAAACCAAAGCTCGATACTGTATTCACCCCCGTATTCCATCACATCGCCTGTAAAATCCCCCATCATCTCAGTATTAATGGTCATTTCAACCGTTCCGGAAACAGATACTTTGCGATACCCCGATTCGGGTACATCGCCCTCCGATTTAGTATTTTTGGCTGGAGCATCTTCATCAGGTTGAGACTTCCCTGTAACGGATTGCGAACAATCATCCGGGCAATTTTGCGCATTTTCGGGGCCGTTGCATACGTTGTCGCCGCAGCGCTTTTCGGATTGGGGGGCGGGATTGGACTGGCCGGTTGGGTCGGAATCACTGGAGTTTGACTCGAAATTACAAGCCGTACTTACAAGCCAAATCAATGCAAAGATCACTACTAAACGTTTCATCACGGGCCTCCTAAAACCGAGGTGATAGCCGCCTTTTGATCATATCCCCATTGTATCGCGCAGTTGTTTTCGAAATGTAATCAAATTGTTGAGATTTGGGAAAGAAAATTGGAAATTAAGCCACGTAGGGGCACAGCATGCTGTGCCCCTACAATCAATTTAAACCAATTCTTCGATTTACCCCTTCAGCGCCCCGGCCATCATCCCTTTCAAGAAATAGCGGCCCAAGAAGATGTAAACCAACAAGGTCGGCACTGCGGCCAGGAAAGAACCGGCCATTTGGACGTTCCAGGCGATGATCTGGCTACCTGCCATGTTGTTGAGAGCCACCGTCACCGGCCAGTTAGCGGGGGCCGTCAGCACTACGGCGAAGAGGAAATCGTTCCAAGCGGAGGTGAACTGCCAGATCAGAACCACCACAAAGCTGGGGATCGAGAGCGGCAGCAGGATGTACCAGTAAGATCCCAGCAAACCCGAACCGTCGATCCGGGCAGCTTCGATCAGGTCGTTGGGAACGCTGGCGTAGTAGTTGCGGAAAGTCAGGGTGGTGATCGGCAAGCCGTAGATCACGTGGGCCAGCACCAAACCGGGCAGGCCGCCATAGAGATTAATCCGGCGCATGAACTCCACCAGGGGGATCAAAATACTCTGGTAGGGGATGAACATCCCAAACAGGATCAGTGGGAAGATGATCTCGGAGCCTTTGAATTTCCATTTGGCCAAGACATAGCCATTGATCGACCCTAAAATCGAGGAGATGATGGCCGCGGGGAGGACCATGTTGAAACTGTTGACCAGATAGGGCGACAACTTCTCAAACGCCTCCACAAAATTGACAAATTCGATTTTGCTGGGCAAATCCCACATGGTTTTCAGGCTGACTTCATCGAAGCCTTTGAACCCCGTCAAGAGCATGACGTACAACGGCAGCAAATAGAATAGCGCCATGAAAACCAGCGGAATATATAAGAAAGGTTTCGTAAACTTGCGGCTGCGTAATTTGGCGATCATAATTCCGCCTCCGATCGTAGGGTGTTATAAAGATAGGGGATGATGAGCACGGCCACACTCAGTAAGAGCAGGATACCAATGGCTGCGCCGCGAGCGAAGAAATAACCGTCAAACGTGGTCTGCCACATATAAATCGCGGGGACATCCAGCGGGAGTTGTTTACCCGCAATCGAAACAATGAGATCAAACACTTTCAGGGAGATGTGTCCGAGAATGATCATGGCACTCAGGGTGATCGGCCTCAGCAGGGGCAGGGTGATCAGGCGGAACAACTGCCATTCGGTAGCGCCATCCACCTGGGCGGCCTCGCGCAGTTCTCCGGGGATGGCCCTTAGACCACTGAGATAGAGCGCCATCGTATACCCCGACATCTGCCAGATAGCCGCCAGGGCGATCGCGGCGATGCCCCATTTTGGAGTGGTATGCCATTGACTAACCAGAGATTCCAGCCCCATATTTCTAAAGAGCAAATTCAAACCACTCATGCGAGAACCCGCCGCCGGGTTCATCAACCAGCGCCAAACCACTCCGGTAACGATGAAGGATATCGCCATCGGGAACAGGTAAATACTGCGGAACAGACCTTCGCCCTTGAGACCGGCATCCAACATCAAGGCCAGGCCCAACCCCAAAACCAGGCAACCCACCACAAATACGATGGTAAAAATCAGGGTGTTACGAATATCAATATGAAAGCGGGGGTCCGCGAACAAATCGGCATAATTCTTAAACCCCGCCCAAGTATAGTCGGGCAATAAGCCCTTCCACTGGCTCAACGACACTCGCGCCGACCAGCCAATAAAGCCATACACAAATATCAGCACGGCCACAATGGAGGGCGAAACCAGGGCGATGGAGAGTAAACGCTCGTTTTTAGTGCTCATTTAGCTCCTCTTTTGTCTTCTCGTCAGGTGTATTCACAAAAATTTTGTAAACACAGCTCACGCCAAGACAAATTTGGGGATCTAGACCCCAGGGGTTTGCAAAGATCATGACAATCTCCACATGAATTTGGTGAAACCCCTGGGGTCTTCAATGGTAATTTGGGTGAGGGAAGATCCCCACCTAAATTATATTACTTTATTGGCACGGGCCGGAACTGGCGCACGCGGCAACCAATGCGGATTGGAAATCGGCGGTGGAGCCACCAGCCAGGAACAGGCCGAGGGCGGTGTCGATTTCAGTCTTCCAGGAGTCGTTTGCGGTCACACCGTGGGTCAGGGAACCGACCACGTTGTTGCTGGCCCAATCATCCATGGCGGATTGCAGGTAGACGCCGTAGAGGGCCACATCGCCGTCACTGCGGGCGGGGATGGAACCTTTGACCGGGTTGAAGGCATCTTGACCTTCTTTGGAACCAGCAACGGTCAACCAGGCAATCGCGGCATCCCGGTTAGGAGCACCGACGGGCAGCACGAAGCTATCGGAGAGGAACTGGAAGTTACCACCGGTTCCGGGGACAGGGGTCCAACCGTAATCGGTCTCGGGGGCCTTACCCAATTCGCGGAAGAACCCTTCGGCCCAGTCACCCATGACATTGAAGGCGGCATCGCCATCAACCACCAGTTGGGCGGCATCTTGCCAACTCAAGGAGGCGGCGTCAGCATTGACATAATTGCCGACATCCCCGAAAGTTTCCAGGGCTTGCAAGACCTCCGCGCTACCCCAATCCGTGGAACCATCCCACAGACCATTGTAGGCCTCGGGACCCAGGGAAGCGAGCATGACGGTTTCAAAGAGGTGTAAAACGGTCCATTGCTCACCGAGTGCCAGCGGAATAACACCAGCGTCTTGGAGAGTCTTCATTGCAGCGAACCACTCATCCAGGGTGGTGGGGACTTCGAGGCCGTTATCGGCCAAAATCTGCGGGTTGTACCACATGACATTGGCGCGGTGGATGTTGACGGGCACCGAGTAGATGTTGCCGTCTTCTGAGATCAAGGGAATCAGGGTCTCGGGCATCACTTCGAGCCAACCATTTTCTTCGTATAGGAAGTTCAGGGGTTCAAGCTGTCCGGCGGCCACATAGGTCCCGATCAGTTCTTGTCCGGCATGTCCCTGCCAGCTGTCGGGGGCATCGCCAGCCTGCAAGCGGGTGGCCAGGACGGCGCGGGCATTGGTGCCAGCACCACCGGCAACGGCGGCATTCAGGAATTCAATATTGGGGTATTTGGCTGCGAAAACCTCGATCATGGCGTCCAGGCCGGCGGCTTCGCCACCACCCGTCCACCAGGAGAAAACTTCGACTTGACCTTTCATTTCACTGGGAGCGGCTTCCATACCCATCTGGATTTCGCCAGAGGTGTTGGCGGCGGCGACCAGGGCGGCCTGGAAATCGGCAGCCGAACTACCTGCCAGGAACAAGCCCAGAGCAGTGTCGATTTCGGTCTTCCAGGAGTCATTGGCGGTCACACCGTGGGTCAGGGAGCCAACCACGTTGTTGGAGCCCCAGTCGTCTGAAGCCGACTGCAGGTAAACGCCGAAGAGGGCGGGATCACAGTCGATGCGGGCGCAAATGGAGCCCTTGACGGGATTGAAGGCTTCTTGACCAGCTTTGGAGCCGGCAACGCTCAACCAGGCTTTGGCGGCCTCGGGATGGGGCGCGCCTTTGGGCAGCACGAAGCTGTCGGAGAGGAACTGGAAGTTTCCGTCAGTTCCGGGCACTGCGGCCCAGCCGTAATCGGTTTCGGGGGTCTTACCGAGTTCGCGGAAGAAACCTTCGGCCCAGTCACCCATGACGTTGAAGGCGGCATCGCCTTCAACGACCAGTTGAGCGGCATCCTGCCAGCTCAAGGAGGCGGCATCAGCATTGGTGTATTCGAGAACTTTGCCAAAATCTTTGATGGCGGCGCCAACTTCGGGGGCACCCCAGTTGGTGTCACCGTTCCACAGGCCATTGTAAGCATCGGGGCCGAGGGAGGCCAGCATGACAGTTTCGAAGAGGTGCAAAACGGTCCACTGCTCGCCGAGGGCCAGCGGGGTTACCCCGGCGGCCTGGAGGGTGTCCATGGCGGCGTACCACTCTTCAAGGCTGGTAGGGACATCCACGCCATTATCAGCCAAAATTCCAGGGTTGTACCACAGGACGTTGGCACGGTGGATGTTAACGGGCACCGAGTAAATGTCTCCATCCTGAGAAATCAGGGGAATCAAGGTTTCGGGCATCACATCCATCCAGCCGTTTTCTTCGTAGAGGAAGTTCAGGGGCTCAAGTTGATCGGCAGCCACGTAGGTACCGATCAATTCCCAACCGGCATGACCCTGCCAACTGTCGGGGGCATCGCCTGCCTGCAAGCGGGTGGCCAGGACGGCGCGGGCGTTGGTGCCAGCCCCACCGGCTACGGCGGCGTTGAGGAATTCGATCTCAGGATATTCGGCCTTGAAAACTTCGATCATGGCGTCGAGACCCGCAGCTTCACCGCCGCCGGTCCACCAGGAGAAGACTTCGACCATATCCGCTTCAGCCATCGGCTCTTCGCCACCAGTATCTTCGACTGCCGGAGCATCGGCAGGTTCTTCCGCCGCGCCGCCACAGGCTGCCAAGACTAGGGCCAAGATCAGCATCAGGGCTGAAATCCATAGGACGTTCTTTTTAGACATCTTCACTATCTCCTTCAAGATTTGTTGGATTGTGACATTACAGTGCCACAAAAATTGTCTCACGTACAAAACGATACAACTTTATCAAAAAACTGTCGATCAACACCTCCTGCGTTATAACAAAAAATCGAATTGGACGTAATTTATGGGGTAAAATCTGCCCAGCGGCGCCAATGCGCCCATTTGACAAATGATTTAATCATTATACGATTTACAAAATTGGAACTCAACCGGTTTTCGGCCATCCACCGGACTTAAAACGGACATACGTTTACGTCATTGCGAGGAACACAGTGACGAAGCAATCTCCGAGATAATCTTACAGATTGCTTCGCTTCGCTCGCAATGACTTCAATCTAAGATATGGAACCAACCGAATTTAACGGCCTCTTCAAAGATTTAATTACCCATCTCTACGACTATACTGTCTTGGAGACTCATCCTCTGACGAAGGTGGTTGCCCTGCCGGAAGATTACGGCGGCTCGCGGGGGGAGTATCTGCGCGCGGTGACTTTAGCCGAAATTGAGCGCTTCAAACCGGAGGGCGAAGAATCTTTCCACGCGGTCGAATGGCGGTCGTACCATATTTTGCAGCAGCGCTATGTGGAGGGGATCAGCCTGGGGGAGCTGGCGCAAAAATTATCATTGAGCAGCCGCCAGCTCCGCCGCGACAACAGCCGGACATTGCAGGCGCTCACTGGCCGGGTGTGGGACAAACTTTTTGGGGATGCGGTTGAACCGGCAGGCGAGACTGGTTCCGACGAAGACCAGGCATTTGAATCGGATTTTGAAATTCTCGACCTGAATGAAGTGGTCTCCGGCATTGAAGGGATGCTGGCCAAACGGGTGGCGGTTGACGGGTTTAAACTCACGCTGATTTTGGATGAGAGCCCCCTCCAGGTTTTAGCCGACCGGATCGTCGTGCGCCAGATTCTCATCAGCATGGTGGGATATTTCCTCAATTTACCCTGTGATCTAGATATCGCACTCAGCACCGCATCAACAGAAAAAATGGCCCAAGTCACCTTGCACTCACAACTCACCGAAACCTGGTGCCTGGACGAGGAAAAAGATCACGCTGATTTATTGGAATCGGCCCGGTATTGGAGTGGTCAGATGAAAGGGGAGATTGAGATTGTCCATCCCCCCTATGATGAGTTCGGTCAGGTCGAACTGATTTTCCGTCTCCCCCAGGTGCAGCAGCATATCATTCTGGTCGTCGATGACCAACAGCCAACTCAACAAATGTTCCGCCGCTTTTTGAGCCGGACGGCATATCAAGTCATTGGCACCACAGACCCAAGCGAAGCCATCTCGCTGGCCCACCAACTCCAACCCAGCTTGATCACCCTGGATGTGATGATGCCCAAAGTCGATGGCTGGGAGATTCTGCAAGCGCTCAAAACCGATACCGAAACTCGGGAAATCCCCGTGCTGGTCTGCTCCGCCTGGGTAGAACCGGAATTAGCACAATCGTTGGGGGCTGCGGGGTTTCTCAAGAAGCCCGTCCGGCAGCGGGATTTATTGACTGCGTTGGAAGATCTAGATTTGTGATGATAGGCTATTTGGGGAGCACAGGACGGACGACATCCCAAACTACTTCAGGATGTTTGGCGGCCACCTGTAGGAGAACTCTGGCTGGGCCTTCTGGTTTGCGACGACCTTGCTCCCAATTTTGTAGTGTTTTAACGCTGATTCCCAGCAAAGCTGCAAACTCAGTTTGAGATAATTGATACCCGGCCCGAATCCGTTTCACATTGGGAGCCTCGATAACAAATTCACGCGCGGGATTGGCTTCACCGCGTAAAATTGCCCTTCCTTCACGGACGCTCTCAACAAGCTCGTTGAACATTTCGTCTTTCATGGATACTCATCCTTAATGATTTGGCGTAATATCTTAATTTGCTCTGGGGTCAAATCATCTCTTCTCGTTTTCGGGTACATATAGAGCATCAGAATTTGATCATGCTGATCTACCCAATAATAGATCACTCGGACACCACCGCGTTTTCCACGGGTCTTTTGACGCCATCTGATCTTTCGTAAACCACCGCCCCCAATAATAACTTGTCCAGCAGCAGGCCGATTGATCAACAAAATCTGCAATTCGAGATATTCCTCATCGGTTAACAATTTCAGAACCTGGCGAGTGAAAATGGAAGTTTCGATGATAATCATATCTGATAACAAATATACGCCAATGGCGTATATTTGTCAAGAATCATTCCCCCCGATTTTGGGATAAACTGGCTTAACACTCGCCAAAATCGCGTTTAGCACTGCCGACATCTCCTGTTTGGAAAATGGGCGGCGCATCATGACATCGAAGACCTGGCGGCCGTGGGTATAGAGAATTTGGGGAAAATCCATCGCTGAGATGATGATTACGGGGATTTGTTTGAGGGCCTCATCCTGTTGGAGTTCGGCCAGCACCTCCCAACCATTGATATCGGGTAAATCTAAATCGAGCAGAATGGCATCCACGGGTTGGGCCCGGAGATGGTCGAGGGCTTGCTGGCCGGTATGGGCCGTCAGAAATTCGTAATCGATTGGAATTTCGGCAACGTAATCGGCGGAGTGGATGGCCTGGGTCACGAAACGGACCATAGCGGGGTCATCATCTACGACCAAAACTTGAGTAATCTCAACTCCCAGGCGGCCCACCGCCGAAATCAGATCGCCGCGGTCCACCGGTTTGACCAGGTAATCGCGCACATTCTCGGGCAGTGATTGGAAACCGTCCATCATCCCAGGTAGGAAAATGCCAATGATGGGTAAATCATAGGGCAAATCCCGCAGACGTAGATGACCTTCGAGCGAGATCGATTTATCGACAAAAATGGCCTGGGGGTAGAGTTTGGCAACCTGATCGGGCAACGCCTCGATATCATCCACCGCCACAATCTTAAAATTATCCAAACTTTGCTGGATGATCCGGCCAGTGAGTGAATCCGCGGCCAGGAGCAGAGCCAAAGGTTCGTCCTGATCAACACCCGAGAGTTGGCGCCAGCCCTGGTGTTCAACGATGGGGTCCAGGTCCTGATGGGTATCGAGTAAGGGCAGGGTGAAATAGAACCGCGAACCTTTCCCCAGATCACTTTCCAACCACATTTCACCGCCATGTAACTCGATAAACCGTTGGCTGATCGCCAAGCCCAGGCCGCTGCCTTCCCGCCGCCGCCAGGAGTCCTGACCGACCTGGCGGAAGGCCTCGAACACTTTGGGGATATCGGCCTCGGCGATGCCCATACCAGTGTCTTCAACTTCGACGCAGATGACATCTTTCTGCTGGTTCACCCGAATCGTGACTCCGCCTTCTTTCGTAAACCGGAGACCATTATTGACCAAATTCAGGATCACCTGACGGATTCGGGTGGCATCGATAAAAACCCCCGGTAAATTAGACTGAACATCAGCCTTGAGCCATAACCCTTTTTGAGTAAACGAAGGCCCGGCCATCTTCTGGACATCCTTGACCAGTTTGCGGAGGGAGGCCCGTTCTCGGTAAATGGTCATCTGTTGGGCATCGATCTGCCCTAAATCCAGAATGTCGTTGATCAGGCCCATCAAGTGAGTACTGGACCGATAGATTTCCTGAACGTCATCGAAGAGGCCGCGGGGCCACTTTTTGAGTTTGGCATAGGTCTCGGGCGAGTTGACCATCAAGTCGCTGAATCCCAAGATGAAATTTAAGGGGCTGCGGAGTTCATGGCTGACGGCCAGGACAAAGCGATCCCGGTCATCGCGGGCTTCTTCGGCCTTGGTGCGGGCGAACTGGAGCATCTGGTTCAGGCGTTCGAGTTGATAATTGGTCTGCTCCCGCTCTTTGAGCATCCGACTGATCTCACCGCGGTGGTGGCGGGTCTCTTCGAGTAAGTCACGGGCCCGATTGTAGTGGAACGAGGCCGAGGACAGGGCCGAAAGCATATTATTTGATAGCCCCAGCCCGAAGAAACCGATAAACATACTGCCCAGAACCAGCCCCAGGAAATAACCAGATTCCAGTGGTGGCAGAAAACTAACGCTTTGAATCCCCAACACCAGCCCAATGACCAAAATTTCGACCAAAAAGGTTCCCCACCGACCAATCGTCACGGTCGCCATCAGGGGTAAAAATAGGAGCAGGATCGTAATCTCAGGGATCTGGTAAAAGCTGTAAGCCAACAGGATTACCAACGCTAATCCGAACTGCCAGACCACTTGTGCCAGGAGATAATGCCGCTCCAACAGCTTGACGGTCGCCACAATGATAAAGACCATGACGATTGACAACCACCAAATTTGAGCCGTAAATGTATCTGACCACCATAAAGTCGCGATGAAATGCCAGATCAGGTACAGACCCCCGACCGTAAAGATGATGTTACGGGAGGTCTCGATTAACAGATCGCGGGAATCAGAGTCGGTTTGGAGGGTGGATTTGAGCCACTGCATGATGGGGGTATTTTAATGCAAAGGGATGTTGTAGGGGTTGTAGCATGCTAAACCCCTACATTCATATTAACCCTAACCGCTCAAACTGCTCGGGTGGGGCCTCGTTCTGTTGCATGAGATCGATCATCAAGGCGATCATCCGCTGTTCGAGGGCCTCATCCTGGAGGGGGTTGAGCTGGTGGGGGTCGGTTTCGAGATCGAAGAGCAGGGTGCCAAATTCGTGGGGATTCATCCAGGCGCGGGAGGTGATCTTCATCGTCCGGCAGCCCTGGGTAAAATCGAAGGGTTCGGCAAGTTCAATGTTCTGCAACTCAGCGACACCAAAGCGTTCCCGCATATGAGTCGGCATGAGGGTGTAGTCGTTGAGTGGAGTGTTATCTGGGTTGACCGGGGCGCGCATGTAAACATAGCGGCCATCGGTCACGTTAACATGGCCCCCGTGAACGCCAAATAATCCGGCTTCCCGCACGGGGGTATCGTTGGTGACTGTGTCCTTGAGAACCCCGCCTTCAACATGTTCGGGAATATCAACCGCGAAAAACTCGAGCAGAGTAGGCATCAGATCGATGGTCTGAACCAAAGATTGACGATGTTCACCCTGAACACCGCTACGCGGGTCCCAGATAAAGAGCGGGGTGTGGATGACTTCGTCATAGAACGGTTGGACGACTTTAGCCCACCAATCGTGTTCGCCCAGGAGAAAACCATGGTCGGTGCAGATGATCAGCATGGTGTCACCCCACATTTTGAGGGTATCCATCACATCCATGACCTGGCCGAGGTAATAATCACACATGCTGACCAGGGCCGCATACTCATAACGGATATGTTCGATTTCCTCAGGCGTTTCAGTGACTCGGGCGTAATCGGGCCATTCAAAGATCGGGCCGTCATACTCATGGGGATAAAGGTCTTTGTAGTGCTGCTGGGTGAAAAACGGTTCATGGGGGTCGAAGGTCTCGATTTGCAAGAACCAGTTATCTGCAGCGTGATTGGTGCGCATGAAATGCAGTCCGTTGGCAAAGGTTTGGACCTGGGGCTGATCTTCTTCTCTCTTCACATATTCTCGGTTGATCCAATCCTGCCGGGCGTATTCGGTCTTGGAACGACGCAGCATTTCCGGCATTTCGGGGTCGGCCACATGGCCCTTCCAGACATCCCCCTCTTGGCCGCGGAAAAACTCCCAGGAACTATAGCGGGGGTGGTAAGTCCCCCCGCCGTCTTCCCAATAATGCTGGTGATCGCTGACCAGGTGAGTGTAAACCCCATGATTTTTGAGAATCTCGGGCATCGAATCGTCAAAGGGTTCCAGCGGCCCCCAACTGCGGTGTAGGAAATTGTAGCGTCCGGTATGCAATTCGCGGCGAGCAGGCATACAGGGCATGCTCCCCGCGTAACAGTTGTCAAAAGTTACGGCCCGGTCGGCCAGCCGTTGGAAATTAGGCGCGTGGACCCAATCGCAGCCATAGGGCGGCAGCATCCGGCGGTTGAGAGTGTCGAACATGATCATGATGGCTTTCATGGAAAATCTCCTGGTTGAGTTGAAAAGATGTTCAACCACAAAGGACACAAAGATTTCTTCGTGTTTCTTCGCCTACACTAGTGTTGACATTTGGTGATTTATCTTGAGACATGGATAATTCCAACTTTCGCCAATTTCTCTAGCAATTACCTGAAATGTCAACACTACCTAGTCACTGCAGGTGCAAGTGTGTGTCTTTTGTGGTAATTTCAATATTTTGTAGTGGACAAAAGGATATAAAACACCGCAGAGCCGCAAAGAACGCAGAGATTCAAGCATTTTTCTTGAGAAAAACTCAGCGCTCTCCGCGACTCTGCGGTTAAAAATGTGTTGAAGAATGTTTATACACATTACATTAATTTCATTATTTTGATTGCTATAATATTTGGGAGTATACCCTACAGACTACGGAAAATCACAT
>CAYVQU010000104.1:0-17553 GCA_964453155.1 uncultured Anaerolineales bacterium
GCTACCACCAAGCAGCCGGGGTTGATCGTCAATTGTTTTAGGGTACGAGAGATATATTCCAACTCCTCCCGTCGAGTGCCTTTGCGCTCTTGGGTACTCATAAGTTGAACATAGTCGATGAAGACCACCTGGGGTTTGTATTGATGCACCATGGCGGCGACTTGCTCCACCTGGAACACACCGTAAGCTGAACCACCGGTGTACATTTCGATCTCGCCCTTAGCGATGTGCAACTCGTCGAAGTCAGTGCCGGTCAGGTTCACATCTCTGAACTTGGTCATACTCACCCCTGAGACATTCGAGAACATACGAGCGCCGACCTGCATGTTGTCCATCTCAAGCGTGATATTCAAGATGTTCATCTCCTGCTTGCCAAACTGTGTCAGCAGCGAGATCACAAAGGCGGTCTTACCAGACTTCTCCGGGCCACCAATGACCACGTACCACTTGCGGCCTAGGCCACCCAGGATTTTATTGATCTCAGGAATATGGGTGCGATACCCCCGGTGCGCTTCGGGGTTTTCGTGCATGTCCGTTTGCAGGTCTATAAACCCTGTTGCTAATTCAGGAAAGGTTAGAAATTCCATCTAGCGCGCTCCTCGGCGGCGGTAATCTCCGACTAAGATTACTGCTTTGTTCGTTTTGTCTGCGTCACTTAGGCGGCTGTTTACCCGGCCATCAAACTTTGCTATCTCGACCGGCCCCATATTGGTTGAAACTACCAGCGGCAGGTGTGGCCACATGTTGTATCGGTAGTTCACGATTGAGCGGAATTGAGCCTTGACGTAATCGGTGCTGTGCTCGATCCCCAGGTCATCAAAGAGTAGAAAGGGGGCATTTTTGACAGCCTTCATGAACTGGTTCAATGTTTTGTTTGCCATTTCTTCGTGAAGTTGCTCTTTGAAGTCATCGGCTGACAGGTATAGAGCGTAAGGCCCAAGTTGGTGGGCGATAGCCTTGAGCATGTGCGACTTACCACATCCATAGCCTCCGACCAGGATGAGCCAACGGCGAGGGTCGTAAAGGAAGTCCCAGGCGGCATGTATCGCCGCCTGGAGGGTTGCTGACTTGTCCGGGCTATCCCATATCTCCAACTGTTGGAGAAAAAACCGCCCATTCATCGGGGAGCGTTTACCGGCGATGTCCTGGTTAAACTCGGTTGCTTTATGTGACAGATGGCACAGGCATTGAACTACTGTGCCGTTCTCGATCTCGATGGTGCAGTCTCCGTTGCACCGGGGACAGACTACGCTGTCACTTCCGAAGAAGTTTGTCACGATCTCAGTCGTAGATGGGTAGCGTTTGCCGGTGGCTTCTTCAACCGCTTTCCAGTTGTTAGTCTCCTTTCTCCAGTAGAGATAAGAGTACAGAGTGGTTGTGTAGACTAATCCGTTAGCGCCTATGCGCATGATGCCCTCCTATGCCAGCATCCTTTGGCGTTCTTGCTCCAGGTAGCGTTCTAACTCATCCTGGTTTGGCTCCTGCATTCCTGCGCCTAATTCAACCCCTTCAGGCATCTCCAGGCTGTCTACTGTGACGGTATCTTCAGCTTTAGCGACCCAATCGGTCTTTTTTTCTTCGTTCTGGATGGCTTTCAACAAATTGGGGAATGTGACTTTTATGCCACCGCTAAAGGGGGCGCCACCCCGCTTGCGCCCGTTCATATTCTCTGCGATCTCGATCCGGTTCTCAACCCATTCGGTTGGATACTTACTGGTGATGCCGCTGGTCAGTGGCATCATTGCCTTTTCGATTAGCTTCCATTGGGTTTTCTCGCCATTCCCCTTGACCTTTTTGTAGCGCGTGCGCCCACAGGCGTGTAACGCTCGAATTGCTAAGGGCGTTTCAGGGGTAGCCCACTTTGGAAGAGTACCTGCCTGCTCTTGATCCCCGAACTCATCCCCTGGTTCACCGTAGGTAGGCTCAGGAATGTCAACCGTAGGGCCCTTGACCTGCCGGGGTTTTTGGGCTGGCTTCCCTGAGCCAGTTTCCGATTGGCCGGGTTCATCGTTCTCCGGCGAAGCCGGGGAACTTAAGCTAGTCTCTGGTAGTCTCTGTGTAGTCTCTGGTATAGGTCCTCCCAACTTGGTATCCCCCCCTCCCAATCTGGTATCCTCCCCCCTCCCAACTTGGGAGGGGGGGCATCTTCCACCGTTTCTGCGGTTTCTGTGGGTTGCTTTGCTTTCTGTAGAGCGTCATACACTGTACGGAGGGCGTGTTGATCAATCGTGTACCACTTGGTTTGATCGTAGCCTTTCTGATTGAGTTCGTCAGTTGAGAGAACTACGCCAAAGGTTACTAAGTTATGCAGGATACGCCGGATTGTTCTGGCGCTCCAAAAGGGGAAGTTCTCTCGCCACTGCTCGACAGTATTTCGTACCCATCGGCGGTCTTCGTGGACTGTGCCGATGTTGCTCTTGCCAATCCAGTAATTGATTTGCTGGAGTACGATAGCCTCGTTGAGGCCAAAGGCTTCAGCTAGTTTCGGACGGATGATGAGCGGTTGCTCGTTGAATAGAATGTCTTCGTTCATTGTCGATCCTATTGCACTTTCTCTGTGCCATTCTCAGGCATGTGCAGGATCAGCGTACTAAGCAGCGCTTGCTTTGGGACACGTAGCCATCCCTGACCATTTTCCTTAGGCAGTCTCAGGTACGGGATGCGGTTTTCTTTGATCCAGTTGCGTATTGTTTGCTCCTCAACTCTCATTAGCGTGGACACTTGAGGGACGGTCAGTAATTCGGCCTTCAAGATAGCTTCAACTGCTGCGGTGCTCGGTTTTGCGGGGATGGTCGTCATGTAAAGCTCCTATAAGTGATAAGACACAAAAGGTCGCTATCCCTACTTTTGAGAGATAGCGACCCCTTGGTTGATAATATTTACTTGCGGCTGTGAGCTGCGTAAGCGTTGCTTTGACGTTGTCGTTTCTTGCGTTGTCCAGAGTTGCGCTGCGGCTTTCTAGTTTGCACCTGTGCTGGTCGCGGTGTTACTGAGTTCATGATCGTGCGGTAGCCCTGGTTTTTGAACAACTCGATGAGCGGTTCATTCAGGCCACAAACCAGGATGACTAAAATCCAGGTGGCCCAATACAGGAAGGATGTCTGCGCCATCGGGCGGGGCCAGGCCATTGGTGAACCACCGTAAAACCATTCGACGATCGTGCCGTCAACGCCGGTCTCGACCAGAGCAACTACGCCCCCGAATATGATGGACTTCCACCGTTCCCGCCAGTCTTCGGTGCGCAAGATGTTGCGCCATAGTCGATACTGTAATGCCGAGATCGCGAAGCTGAAGATTGACATCACAATCAACAAGAGGGTGAAGCGATAACCACCCACTTGAAACTCTGCTCCGACTTGCTGGTCAGCCGCTAGAGCGAAGGCTAAGCCGCCGAAGATTGTGTCAATCGAATAGAACGCCAACCCCCCAACGTTCTCGATGAACAACTGTTGCATCGCTGCGAGATAGCTGATACCTGCTTGTGACGTAGTGTCGACGCCATCGTGAAAGGTTTGCGGATCAAATTGCTTATTGTTTTTCATGTTAAGGTTCCTCCATGTTGAGTTTTGGCATCTGCAGCACCGGGCCTCAGCCTGGGTTCAACCTGTCAGTACAAAACATTACCTACAAGTATAATTGTAAGTGCCTATTACTGTCAAGAAACAAGTGATTGCCAAAAAACATAATTTTCTGGTAATATTTAGGTGAATGTCCTGTTAGGGAAGCGGAATATTCATCTCCGAATGGTCGGAGAAACAGTGATAGACAAAGTTGAGGAATGAAAAATATGCAAGAAAAATTGTTGAGTTGGCTCGATGAGAATATGGCATCAAGAGGTTTCACCAGTGATCGGCAGCTTTGTTTAGCCGCTGATTTGGCGACCTCTGCATTGTCAAAAACTCGGACAGGAGTCCAACCACTTGGGTGGAAGGCTTGCGCCAAGATTGCTGATGCGATGGGGGTGAGTCGCCAACTTGTATTTGAGTTGGCTGAACTCGTCGATGAGCAGCCTGAGTGGGATGCTGAAGTAACTCACGTAATGAATGAGTTGCTCACGCTAGATGAAAAGGATCAGGCTGAGATCGCCGCTCTGATCCGCTTCAAGAAACAGCAACAAGATAAGTAACTACCCTGCGGCGTTACAACTGAATAGTATGCCCTGAGCCAATGGCTAAACGAAGAACATCTGGAGAGGGGACTATTTACAAAACTGAGCGCGGTAAATATCGCGCTCAGATCGTTATAAATGGTCGCCGTAAATCGAAGACTGCCGACACTGCTAAAGAGTGCCGGACTTGGCTCGCGGAGCAACGTGATTACATCGACAAGGGGAAGGTATCTGCTTACAGCAGTAGGCCACTAAACGAGCTGATAGACAACTGGTTGATCAGCACAAGGGCCACGGTTAGACCCCTTACCTACCATCACTACACCAACCGACTTGATCGACATATCCGTCCAGCATTGGGCGCGATGTCGGTCGAGTCAATCACACCAACAGTCATCCAGGCCGTCATCGATGACTACATGCGGAATGGACTGTGGTCTGACCACACCCGGCGAGCATTTGCTAACCTGAGAAGCGTGCTCAGGCGAGCGGATATGATCGGGTATATCGCATTCAACCCTATGGACAGAGTTGACATGCCCACAAGTGCGTCAGCTCCTAACAAACAAAAGATCGACGTTTGGGATGCCGACGAAGTGCGGGAGTACACTCACGCTATTGACGACCTGGGGATACGGCAGGGGAACTCTCTCAAGTTTGCTGTTGGCACAGGGGTAAGAATGGGTGAGCTTCTCGGTTTGAGATGGAGAGATGTAGACCTTGAAAGTGGTCGGGTAAAGATCACCAATCAATCTGTGCCAGTCCGAGGTAGTCAAAAGCCAGGGCTTGGCCCCCTGAAGAACGAAGCTAGTAGGCGAACTCTAACGATAGGGTCATATTTACTCACCGTCCTTCGCAGTCAATGTGATATGATTAGGGCCGAAATTGCCCTGGTTGGGGATCATTGGATCGACCATGATCTTGTGTTCCCGAACCGCACAGGATTTGTTTACAGTAGAACTCAAACCCGCGAAGCTCACGAAAAAGCGATTGAGGCATCGGGCCTAAAAAGGATCAGGTTTCACGATCTCCGACACACTGCCATTTCGCTGATGCTTCAGCAGAACGTTCCCATCGCAGAAGTTTCGAGATATGCAGGCCACGCAAATGTAGGTGTGACCTTGCGTGTTTATAGCCATTTCATCCCGCAGCGAGAGAGCAACGCAGCTGTGGTTATGGACAAAGTTTTCGGCTAACTGCACCCGAATTGCACCCAATAACACCCCCTTTGATGAGAATGAAGGAGGGTGCAACGAAAAATGGGTACATCAGTATGATATACTCGGAACATTCGGAACTAAGTTCCATTATAGGAGTACACGGATGAAAATCGAACTTATTTATTGTGCAGTTTGACACTACACTGATAGGGCCATCAGTATGATGACCGAAGTATTGAAAGAATTTGAAATGCAGATTGAAAATTTTACTTTAGTGCCTTCCGATGGCGGGAAATTTGAAGTTACCGTGGACGGAACCCTGGTTTATTCGAAATTAGAAACGGGGCAGCACGTATTTCCTGGTCAGGTAGCGGGGCTGATTAAGAAATATCTTGAGGAGAAAAAATAGGTATGACTGTTAAAAAAGGGAGAGTATTCTCCGGGGCGCGCCCGACTGGTCGCCAGCACTTGGGGAATTACCTGGGCGCTATTAAAAACTATGTGGCTCTACAAGATGAGTACGAAGAGACCATTTATTGTATTGTAGATGTTCACGCCTTGACTACGGTTGAGACCACCCAAAATTTAGAACAGAATACCTATGAGATGGCCTTGGACTGGTTGGCTGCTGGGCTGCGCCCGGATGACAGCATGATCTTTGTCCAATCCCAAATCCCCGAGGTTTTGGAGTTGCACACTTTCTTGTCAATGATTACCCCCCTCGGGAAATTGACCGATCTACCGACTTTCAAAGAAAAAATCCGCCACCAGCCCCACAATGTCAATTATGGTTTGGTGGGTTACCCGGTTTTGATGGCCGCGGACATTACCCTGTACAAGGCTGTGGCTGTGCCGGTGGGCGTTGATCAGGCGCCCCATATCGAGTTCACGCGTGAGGTCGTGCGCTCGTTCAATTATCGCTATGAAAAACAAGTTTTGGTCGAACCCCAAATGCGGGCAACCAAAATTCCCAAGGTCTTAGGCATTGATGGCAAAGCCAAGATGAGCAAGAGTCTCAACAACCATATTGAGTTGGCTGCCACCCCCGAAGAGACTGACAAGCGTATTCGCCAAATGGTCACCGATCCCCAACGGATCCGCCGAGATGACCCGGGCAACCCCGATGTCTGCAACGTCTTCACCATGCACAAGATCTTCTCAGATGATGATGAAATTGAGATGATCAATACAGAGTGCCGCAAAGCTGGTATCGGGTGTGTTGATTGTAAGAAGATTTTCGCCAAAAATCTGAATGCCGATCTCGAACCTTTCCGTGCCAATCGGGCTGAGTGGGATGCCAATCCTGATAAAGTGTGGGAAGTGCTCCATGATGGTGCTACTCGGGCTCGAGTGGTTGCCAAAGAGACCATTGCCGAAGTCAAGGAGGCCATTGGCCTACCCTAAATTTGAGAAAACAGCGCCGATCTTTAGATCGGCGCTGCCTTTTTTTGCCCATTCGTTTAACCAATAAGGAGGAAACAATGGAGACTCTTACCAATTTCTTAGCCATACTCGCGGTTGGATTGTTGGTTATCGCAATTCCGATTGTGGTTGCTGGAGCATTTCAGTTCTGGCGCGCCAAATCAACCGAAATCAAGCAGAGACTTGGCAAAGACCGCTTGGAAGCTATTGAAAATGCAGTTCATCTGGCAGTGCGGGCGGCGGAACAAGTCGGGTTGTCCGATCAACTAAAAACCGGACGCGAGAAGCTCAATTACGCGGTTGACGCGGTTCAACGCCATCTAGATCAGGCCGGAATCCCAATTGAAGTCGATGAAATCACCACCCTGATCGAGTCCGAAGTCAATAAGAATTTCTCAAACTACGCGCCGCCAGTCGATACACCCGAGACCCGCAGTGCTCTGATCGATAAAGCTATCGAAACCGCAGTGATGGCGGCTGAACAAAGCGGCGCCAAGAAGATGGTGGTTGAACTTGGGACCCAAGTTGCTCTCAATAAAAAAGACTACGCCACCGATTTTGCCCAGAAATATCTCCTAGAGCATGGCATTACCATTGATCCGAATTTGGTCGACGGTCTGATCGAAGGCCAAATTATGAAATTCAAACTCAAAGCGCTTGAATGGAAAGCCACGGGCGCGCAGGCTCAACCAGCAGCTCCGGCTGCTCCTGCGGTCCCCTCAACGCCAACTGAATAACAAAATTCCCGCGACATAATCGATGCGAGTTGTCTTACAGCGCGTTAACCACGGGGCCGTAATTGTTGATGACCAAACCATAGCCCAAATCGGGCTAGGTTTGGTCATCCTTTTAGGTGTTGGACCGGATGACGGAAAGGCACAGATCGAATACTTGGCTAAAAAGATCGCCAATTTGCGGATTTTCGAGGATGATCACGGGAAAATTAATCGCTCCATTTTGGATGTGGACGGGGAGGCTATCGTTGTTTCTCAGTTCACCCTCTATGCCGATACCCGCAAGGGGCGGCGGCCCTCGTTTGTAGGGGCCGCGCCCCCGGACGTTGCCAGCCCGCTCGTAGATCAATTTGCCGATCGTCTAGCCAAGGAAGGGGTGCCCACCCAAGTTGGCCAATTTGGGGCCCACATGCACGTTGAAATTCATAATGATGGCCCTGTTACCATCTTCATGGAGCGGTAAGAATAGGACTTGCCAATCAGGGCCGCAGTGGTATAATTCCGTCGCCCTAAAGGAATTGGGCGGTTAGCTCAGCTGGTTAGAGCGTTGCGTTGACATCGCAAAGGTCGTTGGTTCGAGTCCAATACCGCCCACAGCCGCAAAGCTCCGCTTTGCTTACAGGAGAACGGGAAAAAACACCCCGTTCTCTACGTATTTAAGGGGGGATAAACCGCTAGACATATCTCTATCGAGGGATTTGGGGGTTCGTTAAGGTTCAAACACAGGAGTAAGCTCGATCAATGGAAAATTTAATCTCTGTATGATTGGATTCCTTCTAGAAAAAATCGATCATATCAGTGATCGGTTTTTTTAGAAGGAATGTATAGGGCTTGATTAAAAAACAGGCAATTAGCTATCTTTGCTTAGAAGTGCTTCAACCAACCTGACTCCCGCCATCGCATCCGAGACCCAATAATCAGAATCAACATACTCGTGGATCTGCTCATCGATAAATCCACCACCAACGAGGATGGGAATTGAGAAACCGTGCTTTTTGTACGCTTCGCGCAGTAAGGCAATCGTCTCTTTCATTGATTCAAATGAAGCCGTGATCAGCCCAGACATTCCAACTAAATCTGGTGTGTGCTCAATCACTTTAGCGGCAAATTCTGCAGGGGGTACATCAACGCCAAGATCAACAACATCGAAACCATGGCAGGTCAGCAGCATACCATACATATTTTTGCCTAAATCATGGATATCACCCGCGACCGTTCCCACGACGATCTTGCCAGATGATTCTCCGCTTAGTTGATCCACTAAAAGGGGCTGGACCATTTCTACCACCTGACGGAAAATCTCTCCAGCCATGATCAAACCGGCGATGAAATATTCACCCTTTTCATAGCGTGAGCCCGCCGCCCGCATACCTTCATTGCATTCATCGATAATCGCCAGAAAATCACCTCCGGCATCAATACGCTGCTGTACGATGTTCAGAACCGCATCTTCTTCGAGATCTGCGACCAGTTCAGCTAATTGAGAATCAAATTTCATGATTTACCTTCTTCATTATCCAGGTGACCTACCTGGGTTGATAATTGAAACGCATCTAGGTGGCCAATAAACCAGCCCCAACTCACCGGTTTGTTCTCAAAATCAAAGAAAACATGTTGGAGGCAAAAAGTGGCAGCGGGGAGTTCGATCTGTAAAATCTCAGCTTCATCTGCTCTCACCAGGGTTGGGTCGATGCGGATATCTCCATATTTGATGATTGAGTCCCCGGTGCCGCTGAAGAGTCTCTTTAGCGTGGTAACTTCAAGCTCAGATTCAACGATCGGGCGGGTCAGATCATAAATCAGAAATTCCCGGTGATAGAGCACCGGTACATTATCTTTGCGAATAACTCGGCGAATAAATACGGTTTTATGTCCAAGCGGAATTACCAATTTTCGAGCAGCCCGCTTATTGTTTTTCTGAATACTGGCCTCCAGAACCTGGACAGATACACTGCTGGAATCCTCGAGGAACTTCTGAAATTCTGTCAGCTGGAAGGTGGCTTCTGACATGGCGATCTGCTTGACGAAAGTGCCCCGTCCCTGTTCTGCCACCACGATGCCGCGATCGATCAAGGAGTTGATGGCCCTCCGAACCGTCATTGGGCTGACATCGAAGTGTTTGCACATCTGAGCTTCGGAGGGGAGTTGATCTCCCGGTCGCAAGATACCCTTTGCCATGCTGTGCTGCAAGATATTGGCAACCTGGGCATACGCGGGCGTGTAGGAACCCCGGTCTATTGAGGCGGTTTGTTCTAAAACGGTACTATCTGGTTTTTTAGCCATAGGCGGATTTGACCTTAATCGGAAAGATTACTCTTGACAACTTCCCTATATAAGTATATAAATAGAACACTTCGTATTATAGCATATATTCTTCTCGAAGATTTCTTTGAAAACCTCATCTAAGATTGGTGAAGAAATGCCTGAATTTGCAGTTGATTATAACAATTCGAAGCGCAAGGTCATCGCGTGTGCAACGGTGATTGAGGAGATGCTCCCATTTCTTCCCGAAGATGTCACCCATGAAGTGCTGGATTTCGGCTTGCACCTTAATCCTGCCGAGTTGAAAGCAGCTCTACAAGAAAAAATTGATCAGGCCAGTGAAGAAGCCGATGTCCTCTTGCTGGGTTATGGGTTGTGTTCGATGGCGGTTATTGGGCTAAAGGCGACGAAAGCCACATTGGTCATGCCGCGTACGGATGACTGCATCGCCATTTTTCTCGGCTCTGCCAAGGAATATAAAGCGCAGGCGCATAAAGAACCAGGCACCTATTATCTCACTAAGGGGTGGATTGAAGTTGGAGACACACCATTCAATGAATATCAGCGGTTGATTGAAAAATATGGGGAAGAAAAAGCTGACCGGATGACGAAACTGCTGCTAAAAAACTATACGCGTTTGGCCTTCATCAATACTGGCAACTATGAAATTGAACGTTATCGGGAGAAATCCAAGCAGATTGCGCAGGAATTCGACCTGAATTTTGAAGAAATTGAGGGATCCCCTGCTCTGATAAAGAAGTTGATTTTTGGCCCCTGGGATGATGAATTTGTGATTGTCCGACCCGGCCAGACCCTGACCTATCAAGAATTTGTGAACTCCAGCCCTGAAGGATCGTGATCCTTTGGGGTTAATTTTTTAAGGAAAAGAATATGCAAATTATTGGCGAAAAAATCAATGGCACCCGCAAACGGGTCGCTAAAGCCATTACTGACCGAGATGCGGATTTCATCAAGGATTTAGCCGCCCGGCAGGCCGAAGCCGGTTCCACTTGGTTGGATGTGAATGCTGGAACCCACCCGAAGACAGAGCCAGACGATATGGTGTGGTTGATTGAGACCATCCAACCGGAAGTAGATATCCCACTGTGTCTGGACAGTGCCAACCCCAAGGCCTTACAGGCGGGTATTCAGGCCGTGAACCAGACTCCCATGATCAACTCGATCAGCGGTGAGGTGGAACGGCTGGAACAGGTACTGCCAATCGCTGCCGAACACGGCTGTGAAGTGATTGCCCTGGCGATGGATGATAAGAAAATCCCTGAAACCTACGAGAAACGGCTGGAAGTCATTGATCTTGTCATGAACGCCACGCGGGCTGCCGGAGTAGCCGACGATAAAGTCTATGTCGATCCCCTGGCGATGACGATCGCCACCGCCAACCAAAGTGCCCTGATGGCTTGCGAAACCATCCGCACAACCAAGGAAAAATACCCTGAAGTGCATTTCACGATGGGTTTGAGTAATATTTCGTTTGGATTGCCGGCCCGTAAGCAAATCAACCGGGCCTTTTTGACCCTGGCGATGCAGGCTGGGTTAGACAGCGCCATCCTGGATCCGTTAGATCGCGAGCTTCAAGCCGCCATCCTGACCACCGAATTATTACTTGGCAAAGACAACCACTGCCTGAATTACGTTCGGGCTTCTCGAAAAGGTCTATTCGATTAAAGAAGATTTCTAACCAAGGAGAAAAATATGTCACAAGAATTGATTGATGCTATCGTCGAGATTCGGGAGGACGATGCGCTGGCGCTCGCCAACCAGTTACTCGACAATGGCACCGCCCCGCTGGATATTCTGGATGCCTGTAAAGATGCCATGGATATCATCGGCGAGCGTTATGAACAGGGTGAGGCCTTCATTCCCGAACTGATGATGGCTGGGGAAATGCTAACGGCCATCTCAGAGATCATCAAACCACGGCTGGCCGGTGAAGGTGGCATTGAGAAGAAGGGCAAGGTTGTCTTTGGTACCGTCGAGGGTGATATTCACGATATCGCAAAAGATATTGTGGTCTTTATGCTGGACATAAACGGCTTTGAGGTCATCGACCTGGGTGTAGATGTACCTCCGGCAAAATTTGTCGAAGCGGCCAAAGAAAGCGGCGCCTCTATCGTTGGACTAAGCGGTTTCCTGACTCTGGCCTTCGATCCGATGAAAGATACTGTGGCTGCCCTGAAAGCTGCTGGGTTGAACGTCAAGACGATGATCGGCGGTGGCCAGATTGATGAACAGATCAAGGAATACACTGGCGCGGATGCCTGGGGCCGAGATGCCATGGCGGCAATCGCGTTGGCGAATGAGTGGGTAGGAGGTTAAAAATGAGCACAGTTCCGAGAATAAAAGCCCCTAAAGGGATTCCGGCAATGCCGCCGCGTTTCCTGCTAAGAATGGCGTTGATGCTGAAAGCCCCTTTGCCTGAACCACCCGTGCGGTTTGAGAAGCCGGATAATTGGGATACACTCTCGATGGAAGAACGTCGCAATGCCCGCATCGATTACTGGAAGCAGGGCACCGGGATCGAATTTGCCAGCCCCGCGGCCAAAGAACGTTACCATGACCGGGTAAATTTATTGGCGGACGCGATCGATATCAACAAAAAACCCTCCCGGGTGCCAGTGCACACCTTCCCAGGCGTATACCCGGTGCGGCGCGTGGGTATGACCCCCAAAGACATGTTTTACGACCGCCATGAGGCGGCCGCGGTTGCTCATATCCAGTATCATCTTGACCTTGATACCGATTTTAACCATTTCAACCTGATGTTCTCCGGCCCTTCGCTGGACACGCTGGGCTTCAAGGTAATGGAATGGCCGGGAGGTAGCCTGCCTGCTGAACGATCCTACCAATTCAATGAAATCGAGTTCATGAAGGCGGAAGAGTATGATGACTTCCTTTCTGATCCATCCGATACCATGCTGCGAAAATTCATGCCGCGCATGTTTTCAAACCTGGAAGGCTTGAAGGAATTCCCGCAGTTTTCAGCTGGTTACGTTGGTTTTCCCGATGCTTATATACCGTTTGGTATGCCAGCAGTCAAAAAAGCGATCGCGATCCTGACAAAGGCCGGAGAGCAGATGGTCGAAATCTTACCCGCTAACAATGCCATGATCGATGGACCTACTGCTTTGGGCTTCCCTTCATTTTATGGGATTATCAGCTACGCCCCCTTTGATGCTTTGAGCGATGTGCTCCGCAGCACCCGCGGGATCATGAAGGATATGTATCGGCATCCTGATAAAGTCGTCGCCGCCTGTGACCGCTATGTAAAGATTATTGTGGAAAACCAAATGCTTACCTTTGGCAGCAGCCCGCTCGTATTCATCCCGCTGCATAAGGGTGCGGACCGCTTCATGTCTGAAGAGCAGTTTGAAACTTTTTACTGGCCCTCCCTGAAAAAAGTGATGCTAGCCCTGGCGGAGGATGGTTATATTCCGATGCCATTTGCTGAAGGCAGCTACAATAAGCGTTTGAAATATATCGCTGACTTCCCGGCCAATGCTTGTGTTTGGCATTTTGACCAAACCGATATGAAACAGGCCTCGAAGGCCCTCGAAAACACCTGCGCGGTCGCTGGCAATGTTCCGGCTTCCATCACAACCACCGGCACACCGGAGGAAATGACGGCCTACTGCAAAGATCTGATCGAATCCATTGGGCCGTCCGGCAATTTCATCTTGACCAACGGTTGTCAGATCGACGAAGGTAATGATGAGAATATCCACGCAATGATCGAGTCTGTGAAAAAGTTTGTTGTATAAACCGGGTTGAATCTAACTTGATGGAGTCCAGGGTATACTTTGGACTCCATTATCTTTTTAGGAGCCTTTCTCTTGTTTACTGTCGATTTTGAACCCGTTGGCCGCCGCGGAGAATTTAGCGGAAAAGAAAACCTGCTGGAGTGTGCCCGTCAGCTGGGCGTAGACATCGTCAGTATTTGCGGCGGTGGCGGGAGCTGCGCCCGCTGCAAGGTGCAGGTGATCGAAGGACATGTTTCTGAGGTGACTCCAACGGAAGATATTGCCCTCGAACCGGAAGAATTGGCGGCGGGATATCGTCTGGCCTGTAAGACATTTCCACAAAGCAACGTCAAGTTACACGTTCCCCCAGAATCATTGACGGCTCCGCAACGAACCCAGGTAGAAGGCCTGGAGGTGGAAGTCACCCCCGAACCAGGCGTGGTTTCTATGGCGATTGAACTAACGCCGCCAACCCTGGATGCCTCCCCTTCCGATGTAAGTAATCTCTGGCAGGCAATAGCTGAAACTTTAGGTGGATCATCCGGTTCAATCGAATACGCTGCGATGCAAATGCTCCCTGGTGTTCTTCGGGAGCATAACTGGCACATCAAGGTTGCTTTGCGTGATACTGAGGTCATTGCCATTGGTCCCACTTCCACTCAGTGGCTGGGATTGGCAGTAGATATTGGCACCACCAAAATCGCGGGTTATCTGATCGATCTGGATTCTGGAAAAACCCTAGCCTCAAAGGGCGTGATGAACCCGCAAATATCCTATGGCGAGGATGTCGTCTCCAGGATCGTGGCTGCCAGCAAGTCCTCCGATGATGCTGCCCGGCTCCAAAACCTGGTGGTAGAAGCTCTAACCGAATTAGCCTCCGAACTATGCGAAGAAACCGGCGCAGGGGTTGAATATATCGTCGATGCGGTCATCGTTGGGAATACGGCCATCCATCATTTGTTCTTACGTTTGCCCGTCAAGCAGTTGGGGATGTCGCCCTATGCACCGGTCATTGACTCTGCGTTGGATATCAAGGCCAGGGAGATCGGTTTAGGAATTTCACCCGGCGCCTATGTCCATCTGCTACCCATCATTGCAGGATACGTTGGCGCCGATCATGTCGCCATGCTGCTGGCGACAAAAATTGAAGAAGTCAGCGAAACCACATTAGCTATCGATATCGGCACCAATACCGAAATTTGTCTTAATCACAATGGACAGATGACCAGCGTTTCTTGTGCGTCAGGGCCAGCCTTTGAAGGCGCTCATATCCAGCATGGGATGCGCGCCGCACCCGGCGCAATCGAATATGTCAGGTTAGAAAATGGCAAGATAGAAATCCAGACCATTGGTGGGGAATCCCCCGTAGGTATTTGTGGGTCTGGCCTGTTGGATGTTGTTGCACAGCTGCGGATGAAGGAAATCATCGATGATCGCGGCCGAATGAGAGAACACGCCTTGATCACGAAAAGGAACGGGGGGACTGAGTTCATCCTGGCTGAACGACCTGATTTAAAACCTATCACCCTCTCCCAAAAGGATGTGCGGGAACTGCAGCTCGCCAAGGCCGCCATCCGGATGGGGATTAAGGTGCTGGTGGAAAATGCTGGGATCGGTGAAGAAGACATTCAAAAGGTCATCATTGCCGGCGCATTTGGCACTTTTATTGACGTAAAAAGTGCTATAACGATTGGCATGTTGCCAAATCTCCCGTTAGACAGGTTTGCGCAAGTTGGCAATGCCGCCGGAACTGGGGCGAGGATGGCGTTGATCTCCAAGAAAGAACGCGAACAGGCCAGTGCGTTAGCTGAACAGATCGGATATATTGAATTGGCCAAAGTTCCGAACTTCAACAAGAGATTTGCTGAAGCTACGTACATGTAAATATTTATCGGAAAGTGTCTGAAATTAACGTCACTGCGAGTGTCTGAACGAAGTTCAGGTGAGCGAAGCAGTCTGAATGCCGGTCTAGTAGATTGCTTCGTCGGCGGAGTAACCCCTGAGCTTGTCGAAGGGCCTCCTCGCAATGAAGTAATTAAAGTACTTTCCGGAGTCCACTTAACTAATCCACATTGGGTGCCGGGTAGGAGGGAAACCTTTCAGTAACCCTCCCCCCTAAGAACCGTGCGTGCCAGTTTCCCGGCACACGGCTCAAGCATCTCGAACGCCCTGTCAATCAGGACGCGGTTTCCCGACAGAAATATTCAGGTTGTGAACTTGTTGGTGGCAGTTAGGGTGAAGAAGAATCCGATTTCTTGCCATATCACTGCCACCTTTAGAACGCCAGACGATGTGGTGGCTGTGCCAGCCGGTTTGTGAGGTGATTTTCTGGGAGCAGACTGGGCAGATTCCCTGCTGGGATTTCCACAGGTTCAACAACTGCTTTCGGCTTGTTAGGCTAGCAACCATCTTGGCATCTATGCGTTTTTCGAAGTAGGTTTCCCAGGTTGGGTCATAAGGGTTGGCCTGAGCTCGGATTTTGATGTGTCTCCGAATGGGGACTTGGGAGGCCGCAAAGAGATAAACCCTTTGTTGTTTGCCTTGAGGGTCGGTTGCTTTTGCAGAGAAGGTCCAGTTGTTTCCTTTGTAGAAATGGAAGTAGGATTTGCGGACCCAATGGGCCGATTTGTTGGGATGTCTTCGGGTTGTCCATTGCCATACGATGTAGAAGATGCGATGATCGATGTCGCTAAAGACTGCTTTGCTGACCACATGTCGATGATACTGAGCCCAACCCCGAATGATGGGATTGAGCAACCGGATCAGGTTCGCAGCTTGTGCTTGGGGGTTGGCTTTCATCAACAGTCGGACTTTCTCCAGCAATGACCGGATGCTCTTCTTCGACGGTTTGATGATCAGTTTGCCGTCATACTTGCGCAGGTTCTGACCGAGGAAATCGAAACCATCCTGGATATGCGTAATGGTGGTTTTCTCGGCTGAGAGTTCCAGTCCTCGCTCCTGGAGAAATTGTTCCACGAGCGGTCTGACGTTCTCTTCCAAGAAAATTTTCGAGCATCCTGTGATGATGAAGTCATCCGCAAAGCGCACCAGGTTCACCTTGGTCTTTTGGCCATCAATGCGTTTTGGTACTCGTTCTCGCAGGGACTTTTCTAGTCCATCCAAGGCCATATTGGCAATGACGGGAGAAATGATCCCGCCTTGTGGAACGCCTTCTTCCGTGGGGTAGCAGCGATGTTCTTCCATATACCCTGCTTTCAGCCACTTGTGCAGCATGGTTTTCTCCATCGGGATATTATCAAGGAGCCATTGGTGGCTAATGCGGTCAAAGCAAGATTTGATATCCCCTTCCAGGATCCACTCAGCCATGTGCTTGCGGGCCAGGTTGATAAAACATTGCGCGATGGCATCTGCCTGACAGCGCTCTTTCCTGAAACCAAAGGAGTTGGGGTCAGCCAGGGTTTCAGCCACCGGATCCAGGGCCAGCAGAAACAAGGCCTGCATGGCTCGATCTTTCATGACGGGAATGCTCAAAGGGCGCAATCGATCGTTGCTCTTTGGAATGTAAACTCGCCGTAATGGCTGGGGTCGATACCCTCTTGGGTTCAGTTCGTGTACGGCTTGCATCTTCTTCTTTGGGGTATCCCAGATCACGCCATCTACCCCGGGGGTGTGCTTGCCCTGATTTTCTGTCACTCGTTTGACGGCCAAGACTTTGCCGCTGAACGAGCGGGTTAGCAGACGTTGCAGGGATCGTACTTTGCCCCATCTGCCTGCCTGGGTTGCCTTTACGATACGCGCTTGCAGCCGACGCACTTCGCAGTGAACCTTTCCCCATTCGATATCATGCCAGTTCATTGCATTGTGAGAGATCGCACCAGCTTTCGCCGTCATCTGCCTTATCTCCTCAGTCGGTTTCTCAAGTTCTCTCGTAACGAGACACCCGATGGAAGTCTGCCTACTTTCGTGTGGAGTGATGTTGCTGCTTCGCTCAACTCCTATCCGTACCGTTACAGCACGGCCTTCGCTTTCTCCATCTTCCCATACCCGCAGGCCCATCTGCGTCCCTTGCGGCTCGCATTCCCATTTGGGAGACCTACGGGCTTACCACGTTCCGCATAAGTAACCATCGTGGATGACTTAGGCTCCGC
>CAYVQU010000105.1:0-17529 GCA_964453155.1 uncultured Anaerolineales bacterium
ATTTTGATTGCTATAATATTTGGGAGTATACCCTACAGACTACGGAAAATCACATGCCTATCAAAAAACTGATCGCCAAAAATCCAGTACTACGCTATCGCTACATTTTAGAGATGTGGAAGCTGTCTAAATACCGACGCTGGGCATCTCAACACCCTGTATTCAGCCGGTGGGTGCAAATTGATTTGGATGTCCCGCCCGAAGATGCCGACGCCATCATAATCCCTATTCAGGAGACCCTTCAGGGGCCCGACAATACGGTTTTGCCGTACCAGATTTTAGGACCGATTGTGAAAAAAGCCGCCGGTCACATGCTCTTGGGGCGGTGTCCCTGCCGCAATGGGGAAGGGTGCGCAACTTATCCCCACGATTTTGGCTGTTTATTTTTGGGCGAGGATGTGAAGGATGTTTCTCCCAAAATTGGGACCCAAACCGATGTCAGCGGGGCGATGGAACACGTCGAGCAGGCCCTGAAATTAGGATTGGTGCCGATGATCGTCCATGCCAGTTTTGACGCGGCGCTAATCAGCGTGCCCTACGAGCGGATGTTGGCGATCTGCTTCTGCTGCGATTGCTGCTGCACCATTCGACATCATATGCGGCTGGGGCGCTCGACCTTCGACGACACCATGCAGCGCCTCCCTGGTTTGACGGTGACCATCAGTAATGAATGTACCGCCTGCGGTGACTGCCATGCTGCGTGTCCGGTTGAAGCCATTGACTTTCAAGAAATGGTTTCAGTCATCGATCAGGAGATGTGTAAGGGGTGTGGGGTTTGTGCCGCGATTTGCCCGGTTGGGGCACCGGAGTTAGAAATGGATGCTGCGGTGGATGTCATCGGGGAAATCACCGACCGAATCCGCAGCCGAACGGAGATTGGGATTTAACTCACTGACAAGACAATTTTGGACACGGATTTCACGGATCACACGGATTTTTTTGATGTTTACATAAATCCGTGAAATCCGCGTCGATCCGTGTCCCGCATTTTAGGCCTTAGATTATAGTCGCCAAGATATTAGCAGCTTCGTCGTCGGAGGGGATATCGTCGGGATAGGGTTTCCCGCAGCGGTTGTACCAGTATTTGGCGTTCCAGATGTCGGGTTCCTTGCGGTGCAGGTAAGCGTGAATCCAGTTGGCACTGACATCATCCATCGCCTGGACAATGGTATGGGCAGTATCCCAATCCCCGTTGAGATCGTACCAAAGGGCCTGTAAGTAGCTGGTTCGGAGAGAGTTGACGTCGGGGGTGGATTTCAGGTCTTGCAGGTTCATATGATTTTCCTACAACATATCTCCAATACAATACTAATTTATGATTGGGCAACCAAGGCCTTACTGAAAACCAAAAGGCTTGTTTAATGGATCATCTGCGACTGGCTGTAGTCCCTCGTTTTCTAATTGTCGACGTAATTGCTTTATGACTTTCTTCAGTTCCGTCATTCGCACCTCGCGGCCAGACATCAAATCTACCATTTCTTCTAAAGCGTTGGTGCGCTCCCTTACTCGGATTTCCAATTCGGCATTCAACTGCTGCAATTCTTCAGAAAGGAGTGTGCGTTCCTTAACTTCCTGTTTCAATTTCTGGTTGAGTTCTCTGATTTCACTTTCTGTGGCCCTGCGTTTGACAATTTCCTGCTCCAGCTTTTCAACCAGATTAGATAGCTCGATCGTCTTATTGGCTACCTTTTCTTCTAATTTCGTTTCAGACTCCCGCAGCGCCTTACGCTGATCACTTAGCAACCCATATGTTCCCCCACCCACCCCCACGAGGATCGCGACCAGTAATGCGTTGATGATTCTAAACTCGGGATCATTATTAATTATTCGAACAATACTGATAAATAAAGAAATCCCAAAACCCGTGATAGCCCCCAGTCGCATCCCATAATGAATCGCAATGAACAAAATTGGGATTAAGGCTACCAAGTTTGCAAATAAACCCAAGGAGGCGCCAAACAACACATAAATCACCCCATAAGCAATTATCAAAATGGCCGCGGCAGTATTAATTATCTTATCGGCGTATTCTGCCCATTTCACCATTTGAGACCACCTAACGACTTTATCAAGATTTTGCGATTAAAGATACTTTTAGATTATACTGCCAAATTTTTCTATAGCTGTGCAAATGCTCGCAGCGCAGTCGCGACCCGGTTCAGACCTTCCAAGACATAATCTTCGGCTAACCCATAGCTGATGCGGAGGTAGTGGTCCATGCCAAAATGATCACCGGGGACGATGTAGGTGTCGTATTCGGTTGCCAGGAAATTAACAAATTCGCCCGAATTAACATCGAGATTATATTTTACAAACCCGATCGCCGCGGCTTCTGGGGGAATCACGCTAAAGATATTGCCATGCTCCTGACACCAGTTTTGGAGGGTGGCGAAGCCCTGACGGGCGTAATCCCGGGTCCGTTTGAGAATTCGGGGACGGACTTTGGGGGAGAGCGCATAGGCCGCTAAATGGTCGCCCAACATCGTCGAGCAGATGGTAACGTAATCCTGCCGGGCCCAGATATCGGCGGCCATTTCAGGGTTCGAGACTACCCACCCCACCCGCAGACCGGGAAGCCCGTAGGCCTTGGACATGCTCCCCACGGCCAAAACTTTCTCATACTCGCCCCAGAACGAAGGCGTGACTTCATCGGTGTTGTGTTCGGCCCCGGCGTACACTTCGTCCGACAGAATCCAGGCTCCGACTTCGGCGGCAGCAGTGATCACGGCCTGGCGTTCAGCGGGGGTCATGATGTGTCCAGTGGGATTATTGGGGTTACAGACCGCGATCAGTTTGGTATTGGGGGTAACAACACTGCGAAATTCATCGAGATCGAAACCCCAGCCCAGTTCATGTTTGAGAGCAAAGGTTTTTACATTCAGCCCCAGGTTAATGGCAGTGCCATAAATTTGCATGTAATTGGGCAGCATGATGACCACTTCATCACCAGGATCAAGCGTAGTCAAGATGGCGGTGAAGTTACCCTGGGCGGCCCCAACGGTGACGCAGATATCGTCACGAGTGGCCCCGTAGATGCGGGCAATTTGATCTCGCAAATTCAATGAGCCATTCGTTTGGATGTAGTTCAACTCGGTGTCCAGGAATTGGGCAATCAAATGGGGATCATCGTTGAAAAGCTCGCGCGTCGAGAGTGGTTGCACACCGCTCTCGGATAAATTGTAGGTAATGGTATGTTCCCAGATGCCCATTTCTCGTTCGAGGGCGAAGGGGTAGAAATTTTCACGCATGAAGTTCTCCTTTTCCAAATCAGAGGAATACCGTTCCTCGAAGAAGCAGTATCTAACTTGCTACAGTAAATCCCAAATTTCGTTTCATTACCTCGGCATACGACAAACGCGCGATTTGGGTATCCTGAACGCCAACGCCGGTCAGGTCGCAGATGGTGATTTCATCATCGGACTGACGACCGGGTTTGAGACCGGTAATGATTTCTCCAAGTTCGGTGGCTGTTTCTTGAGCAGTGATGATTCCGGCCTCATAGGCATGGTGAAGTTCACCCAGGCGGAAGACTTGGGAACGTTTATCGCAGAAAATGTGGTCGGCACGGGCGAAGACGTCGACGTAGAGTTCTTGTTTATGTTCGGCATCCGAACCCATGCAGGTGATGTGGAGACCTGGGTGGAGCCAGTCGGCGCGCAGATAGGGTTCGTGGGCGGGGGTGGTGGTGACAACGGCCTGGCTGTTGCGAACCACAGTCTCGGCATCAGGAGCGACGATGACTTCGACGTTGAGTTCAGCGGCCATCTCGTGGGCATAGATTTCAACCTCGTCCGGGACAATCCCATAAACGTAGAGGCGGGAGAAATTGCGGACCAATTTTAAACCCCGCATCTGGAAGCGAGCTTGGGCCCCGGAACCGATGACCCCGGCGACCTCCACCTGGGATGGGGCACAATATTGGGCTGCCAGCCCCCCCGCAATTCCAGTACGGACATCGGTAAGGTAACCGTTATCGAGCAGAATCGCCTGGGGTTGGCCGGTCTGAGCGTTGATCAAAACCATCATCCCGCTGCCAGTGGGTAGTCCCAATTTGTAATTATCTAAAAATCCGGCCGCGATTTTGATCGCAAAGCTGCCATAGCCGTGAATATAGGCGGTTTTGACATCGACTTCGCCGCGGTTTTCAGAGACGTCGATGCGTAAGATGGGGGGAATGGTGACTTGGTCGCGGGCTATCGCGGCAAATCCAGCCGCAACGGCTTCGAGGGCGGCCGTGTCCATTTGGACACAAGATCGGATTTCGGATTCGGTAAGAATTGTAATTTTATGGTTCATAGAAAGTTCTTTCTGTACCGCACCTTGCGATACGACTGGAAGAGAACCAGTCTACTCAGGATGCTGAGCGATAGTATCTCATCAATCATATCACTACAGCGGAACGTCAGAGACCCTAGGGGTTTCCAAGGAATGTATAGTGATTGAATCTGTCAGTAGAATCACAGCTCGGGCATAGAATTCTGGTGAAAAAAAACCCTGGGGTCGGAGTTAATCTTTTTTTACCTCGGACTGTATGCTGAGTATAAAAAAATCCCGAAAAAATCGGGATTTCTTTATACTGGGTTATCGGCGGCGCTAGAAATCGAGGACGCCCGCACCGTCGGCGGCGATGCCCGGGTAGACGTCTGAATCGATGCCGGTGGCAGTTTTATACGCCGTGACCACATGGTCGGTGAAAGCTTCTACTTGATCGGCGGCGACGAAAGCGACCATACAGCCCCCAAAGCCGGCTCCGGCACCGCGGGTACCGTATGCACCCGGGGCACTCATAATGGCAGCATATATGGCAATCATTTCAGCGGAGACGATCTCATATAGGTCGCGAGCGCCAGCAAAAGAAGTCGAAGCGATGTTCCCGGCTTTTTCGTGTTCACCGGCAGCGAGAGCCGCGGCAATTTCAAGGACACGTTGATTTTCTTCGACAATGAAATGGCAGCGGTTGTAGACCACCGGATCAAGTTCATCTTTATGGCTCTGAACCAGTTCCAAAGTGGCGTCCCGCAAGGATTCGACACCCATAATGCGGGCACCTGCTTCGCACTGGGCCCGGCGCTCGGGATATTCGGAGCCGGTCAGGGCGCGCTTGGCCTTGGTATCGCAGATCATGACCTGGACGCCGGGGGCGATGGGTTTGATCTCGTGAGTGATCGAACGGCAATCCAGGAGGACAACACTGCCCGCCTCGCCCATTGCAGACGAATACTGATCTAAAATACCGCAATTCATTCCGACGAATTCATTTTCAGCGCGTTGGCACAAGACCGCTTTCTGCACTGCGTCGATTTCCCAATCGGCGAGAGATTCAAACAAGACCGCGGTGGCTACTTCCAGGGCGGCAGAAGAACTCAAGCCACTGCCAAAGGGGATGGTGCTGTGGATCAGACCATCAAAACCGGTCAGTGTGTATCCTTCCTTTTGGAGGACATCGGCAACGCCGCGCACATAATCGGTCCAGGGGGTGACCGAATCGGGCTCAATATTAGCAAGGTCGAATTCGGAAAGGCCATCAGCATTGAAAGAAGCCACTCGGACTTTGCCATCGGTCCGCGGCACTGCGGCAATCCAGGTATTGCGGTCAATGGCTTGCGTCAGGACGTAGCCCAGGTTGTAGTCGGTATGGCTGCCCAACAAGTCGACTCGGCCGGGGGCTTGAACCCAAACCGTTGGGGAGGCACCAAATAGTTCGGAAAATTTAGCGGCGATGAGCGCTTTTCGCTCTTGGTTGTTCATGTATGTTTCCTTACAGTCATTATCAATAGGACACGGATAAACGCGGATTCCACGGATTTTTGCTTATTTCAGGAACTGGAATCCGTGTCCAAAAAGAATTACGCAATAAATTCTTTCGCTAAGGTTGCGGCCTGGGAGGCATCGGGGGCGTAGCCGTCGGCGCCGATTTGATCGGCATATTCGGTGGTGACTGGGGCCCCGCCGATGAGGACTTTGACCTGATCACGAACCCCAGCCGCGGTGAGGGCCGCCACAGTTTGGGCCATACTGGGCATCGTGGTGGTTAAGAGCGCAGAGAGACCAATAATATCGGCTCCCGCCTGGGCGGCTTCGACGAATTTTTCAGGACCGACGTCGGTGCCCAAGTCCATAATTTCGAACCCGGCCCCTTCCATCATCATGGCAACCAGATTTTTGCCGATATCGTGCAGGTCACCTTTGACGGTGCCAATGGCTACTTTGCCAGCCGGTTCGATCCCCGAATCCACCAACAATGGCTTCAGAATCTCCAACCCGACTTTCATAGCCCGGGCAGCGATCAACATCTCAGGGACGAAGTATTCACCATCTTCAAACAAGCGACCAACTTCGCTCATCGCAGCGATCAGGCCCGATTGGAGGACATCCCCAGGAGCCACACCGGCATCTAAAGCCGCCTGCACTCCTATTGAAGTCCCACCCATATCACCTTCTAAAATCGCGTCGTAAATCAGTTTAAGTTTTTCTTCCATTGCACTCTCCTAAAATAATTATAAAAGTTTATTGCTTATGTAATCCGTCTCACAAATAAATAGACTGAAAGAGAGATGATTCAGATTGCTTCACGCCTGTGGGGTTCGCAATGACGTTAATCTAATTTGTTATGAGACAGACTACTTATGAATTTGCTAAGACGATAATTTTATCTAGGCCGTTCTCAATTAGCCGCTCAATTTCAGTGGCGGTTTCCTCGAATTTTTCAGCTCCGCGCCGATAGGGATCATCTACATCGTAACCGGGGCTGATCATTTCGGTAAGCAAAAATGTTTTCGATTTCTTGGTGGGAAATTCAATGCGCAATGCCTCTTTATGGCCCTGCTCCATTGTTAATATCAGATCTGCTTTTTCCATAATTTCGGTGGTTACAACCCGAGAGCGGTGTCGGCTGGTATCCAACCCGAGGGCAGCCATTGCGGCCTGACCATCTTGGGGAGCGGGGACACCATCCCTTGCCCAGGTACCGGCTGAAGAAGTCTCAAATTGATCGGCGAGGCCGCGGTCGGCTATTTTTTGTCTAAAAAGAGCTTCCGCCATCGGTGACCGAGCGATATTAGCAGTGCAAACGAATAGTATGTGTTTCATGATTATATTAGGGGGTCCGATCTTGTACAAAATTTCGAAATGCCATCCCGATATCTGTAATGGCATCAGCTTGAATATTGGCTAAGTTTGAGGTTTCATATAAAGGGTCATATAAACTGAACCAGGCCCACCGTTGAACCAGACGATTCTCATCGGCCGGATAACCAATCTCGGCATCGGTGGCGGTATCCAGCCAGGTGAAGGTATCCACCAGGTATTGGGCCACGATTTCGGGGGTGTAGCCATATTCAGGAGGCAGCAAGATCCCATATTCGGTGATCGCTAATGGCGTGTTTTGGTAACCATTCTCAGCCATCCACGTACGGAAATTGAGGATGTGATCCTTGAAATATTCCACGCTGCCCACATCTTCGGGTTCATACAGCATCCCGCCGTCTGGGGCATAAATGCCAACCGGAATTTCAGCCCCCCAATTGCCACCTTCCTCGCGCAGGACAAACCCGTGGAGAGTCCACCAATCCACCGGCATCGGTTCGTTATACAATGCTTCATAAATGTCAATCACTCGGTCCAGGTAGGCCAGACGGAGGGGCGTACCTTGAGTAACCCCAGCAACGGCAACCTTGGCAGTCGGATCGGCCTCCTTGAGTAAATAATAGACATCATGATAAACCTGAGCATACTCCTCGGGGACTACTTTGTCCTGCCAGATATTATCGGGCTCGTTGCCTACAATCCATACGTTGCCGGGATAGCGAGCCGCCAACCAAGACAGGGCTTCTTTGGTGGGGTACATGCAGCCGCGTCCCAGGCGGATCATTTGCCAGTGTTCGGGTAATTCGGTAGGATACCGCTTCAAAATCCGCCAATCGACATACCATCCGGCCCCTAATCGGCGGGCCCAGGTTTCTGAATCGCGGGAGGAGGTGAGGCCGTACCCGGCCCGAGCTGATAATTGATCCCATTCAAAAAGTGGGAGGGTTTCCTCTACCGTTTTTTCGCCATCAACACCATATGCAGCCCGACTGGGCGGGGGCGGATTACTGGGTGGGGGCGTTTGTTCGCGAATATCAGCTTCAGCGATTCGGCAGCCGGGCCCAAAAGGAGGCGGAAAAACCTGCAAATCCGATTTTAAACCAACAATGATTATGACCAATGAACTAACTATAAGCAGGCTAGCAAATGCAGTTCCTCGTTTCATGGTTAAAACGCTCCCTTTCCAGAAATTACCGCCGGGATGGTGCGCAAGATGATGGCAATATCTTTCCAAAACGAATAATTATCAATATAGTCAATTTCTAAAGCTAAACGGGCGGTCATATCCAATTCGCCGCGCCCGTTAATTTGCATGGGGCCGGTCAACCCCGGTTTGACGACCAGCCGCCGGCGCTGGTGATCATTATACTTGGCAACGATCCAGGTTTCTTCAGGCCGGGGACCAACGATACTCATTTCACCGCGCAAGATGTTCCAAAATTGGGGGATTTCATCGAAACTCCAGCGCCGAATCAGGCGCCCCACCGACGTGACGCGGGGGTCGGCAGGGATCTTATAAACCGGTCCTGCCAAGGGGTTCTGTTCTAAAACGGTTTCCACCTGATTTTCGGCACCCTGATACATCGTCCGCAGTTTTTTTACCTGAAAGGGTTTGCCGTTTTCGCCACTACGAGCCTGTGAAAAAACCACCGGCCCAGGGCTGGTCAGTTTAATGGCTACGGCACAGACGGTAAAAATTGGCAGAAATATCAGCATGCCAATCACGGCTCCAACGATATCTAAAACCCGTTTGAAAAAGCGTTCAACCGGCGATAAGCCAGTATATGTGCGTGGTTGGGTGCGCGGCGGAAAAATCAGACCATAAGCCAACCCAAAACCTAAAGCCCCAGCCCGGAGCAACACCATGGGGAGGATGATGGGCCACAGGCCAGGATCGGTTGGCAGTAAATGCCGCATAAACGGGCCAGTTGAGGCCAAAAATAGGAGCAAGAAAATCAGGACCAGCCACCACGCCCAGGCCCCCAAAAAAGTTAAGCCCACACAGCCTAAGACCGCTGCCAGGAACAGTATTTGCCACCGTAAAGTAGGCGGCGTATGAGAATCTTGGAACGTTTTCTCCGGCAACCAGCGCAGCATAAAGGCTTTCCAATAACCAATTCCAAATTTTCGCTGACCGTATTCCTTAAAATTGACATCATGGATATGGAATACTTCAGCCTTGGGAACAAATACCAATTGATAGCCTTTGCGAGCCAAACGGAAAGATAGCTCTTGATCTTCTACGGAGGGCACCGCGAAGGCGCTATCAAAACCTCCATTTTCCAGGAAAACCGCGCGGCGATAGGCGGCCGAATAGGTATCAATGAAGTCGATCCGCTCCTGACGGGCCATCCGCAAATACTTAAAGCCGTATTCTTGCTGCACAAAGCGCGGGACAAGCTGGGATTGATCGGTTTTATAGGTGCCTTTGGCCCCCACAATTTCGGGATTGGCAAAAGGCTGGATCAGATGTTTTAACCATTCAGGGGAGGGTATACAATCGGCATCGGTAAAGGCCAGAATTTCCCCCGTAGCCGCTTGGGCTCCGGTATTGCGGGCGGCAGCCGGACCAGCATTTGCTTGTCTGATGACGCGCACACCCAATTTTTCACCGATTTCGGCTGTTTCATCAGTAGATCCGTCATCGACTAGGATTACCTCGAAAGAGGTGTCAATTTTTTGCTGCTGACAGGCACGCAAACAGTGCTCAATATTTTGGGCTGCGTCTTTGGCAGGAACGATGATCGAAATCAGGGCCGGTTCCATAATGATCCAAGTTTACCGCGGAGGTCCACAGAGAACAACAGGGCAAATCCAGCGGCGATAAGGGGCGTCAGGGTCACGATGGCATGCAGCAAAATAGCGAACGCAATCGCATCTTCAGGATGGGTGCCAAAGGGGGCCACTCCCAATTGGGCAAAGAAATAGAAGGGACCCACATTCCCGGGCATCAGCGCGGGCAAAACACCGATGTAAATTAATACCACCACTAGGCCCCCGGCCGACATCGGCAGTTCCAAGCCCAAACCTTGAAAAAGGAGTTGGTTCGTTACCCACATCACCAGCCAGATGATGAGTGTAAAGCCCACCGCTGGTAATATCAAGCGGGGGTTTCGCAACCACAAACTACTGGTGACCAACTGATCTACTAACCGGATCATTTTTTGAACAAATGGATGGGATCGACCGGGAATTCGGGTTTTTATGAACCCCCATAAGGCGGGGCCTACAGAAATCAACCCCAACAATCCAACTCCGGCCAATAGGCTGAGCGGTAATAATCCAGTTCGAACCCATAAGGCTCGCTCAACAGGAAGATAGGGGCTAACGCCCAAGGCTATCACTGTCATGGCAATCAGGTCCAAGAATTTTTCAAGAGCCAGGGCCGCGGTTACTTCGGGTAACCGGTCGGTTTGATCGGTGCTGAGATACCCGATGCGAATGACATCCCCGGCCCGCGATGGTAATAATATATTGATGGCCTGCCCTAAGAAGAAAGCTTCAGCGGCTTTACGGAATGAAACCGGCGCCTGAAAATTTCGAAGCAAAAGATAAGAACGACCAATCTTTAGAAACAACCCACCTAAAACTGCTCCGATCACAATTAACAACCATAGCCCACTAATCTGATCTAGGCTGGTCGTTAATTGGGTCCAATCTACACCCCAAAAAGAGAGAATCAAAAACGCCACTCCGATCAGAATCTTGAACAGATTGAGATAAGAGCGGCGCGCGCGGGTAGCCATCATGCGCTGAATTTTATCAAAAAATCAGCGTAAAGGGAGTATTTTCAAATTATTCAGGCCCAACTAACTCTACCCAAAATTCCCAATTGCAGGTCCCTTCCACTTCTACATCAAAAACATATTCACCGGGGATATATTCAAAGGGTGGAACCGGCGATTCTGGATCACGTTCAACATAATCATGCGGGCCAGGCCAGGCCGCAAAAAAAATTGTTCCGCCGGGGGCTGCGGCCAGGGCTTCGTTAGCATTCAACATTCGCAGGATAAACATATCACAATCTTGACGATAGAAAACGTTTATGGCCGCTGGTGATTTTAGTGAAACTGCCTCTGTTGTTTGTGATGTCTGCCCAAATAAGTGGAGTATTTCCCCTTCTGGTAAAGGTGTTTGCTCAATAGCCCCACTCTCTTCATTCACAATCTCTTGATCAGAACTTGCACACCCCCCGAAAACTAATACCAACATCAAAAAAAATAACCATACCGAATAGCGATTAGATCTCATCAGTGCCTCTCAATTCAATCCAAAGTACTGTTAATAAAAATAGGACTGAGCAATTATATCTCAGTCCTATTTTTACTTAAGTTCTTCCAGTTTAGAAGCCTTGAGCTTGTAAAATTGAGGTCACTGTGATGATGCCACACACTTGATTACCATCAACGTAGGTGCCAGAAACCTGATGCCATTTACCATCACCACCCAAGAAATAGAGCGCCACATTTCTGTAGCTACCAGTGAAAGGTACACAGACCTCAGTCGCGACACCATCCTTGGTCGTAGCCAGGACCGGACCAGAAGCAGCTTCCCAGCCGGTTTGAGCTGCATCAGGAAGGAGTATGTTTAGAGCAGGGGGCAATGCAACCACCCCGCCATCACCAGATTTGACGAAAGGCTGCGTCCCTTGTTCGGCAGGGCCAGCCCAGGCACCAGAAACGCTCAATAAAGAAATAAGCAAAACGGCGCCAACGAGGACGAGTAATTTAGTCTTTTTCATAAGTATCTCCTTTGTAAGAATTAAATGCTTTTGCGGTTTACGGCTATATTATATACACTTGAACAATTCGATCGTCCTAAAATCGTCCGAGTTTCTCAGTTTATCGCTGAAAAATGGTAATGGTCAGGAGCATTTTAAACAAAAACAGAGAAAACCACGAAGGGCACGAAGAAACACAAAGATTTGTGATCCTTGGTGTTCTTTGTAGTTAATTTGGGTTGATTTTGAAAGATTCAAGATCGTTTTTACCCGTACATTTATCGCTGACAATTGGGCAGTTTTGAGCTATTCAGGGTCACAAACCAAAAATTGGTCTTGATCAAAATAGGTCTCACAAATTGGGTGAGAATTTTGGATTTTGATGCTCTGGACCACACAATTTGCACAATTTTCTTTGGGGATCAATTCGACATCCGGATAGATATGCTGAATTGTATCCACATACCACGGCTCACCTAACAACGGGTAGCTAATTACTTTTAGATCCGGTCGCAGCCCTAAAGCAAAATGAAAATACCAAAGCACGAAAACGTCTTCATCTATGGATGATAGCACAATGGCATCAGGGGGAGCCGTGGTCAGAACAGCCTCACCAAAATCTTCAGCACGGGTATCCTGGCTGGCATCAACCTGCTGGTAGTGCGAATAACTATTAACCGCGATCATCCCGATCGCAACCAGCCCGATCAATGGAGATAGCCACTGCCGGTAGCGGGTTTGCGCGCTCATTTCAAACGCTTGCTGCAGGCCCAAGCCAAGCCACAAGGCAAATGCTAAAAACGCGGGAATCAGTAAGGCATAAGAATCGGACGAGGCATATCCAATCGCGAAAATTGAATAGACTAGAAACATCCAACCGGTAATCCAAAACAATCGTTTTTGGCGCGGCTGACCATATAACAATCCAAAAATACCAACTGTCAAACCCACCAAGCCATATTGATCTAAGAGCCAACCTGCCAAATTTCGAAACCGCGGCCAAATAAATTCTGGTGCGAGATTAAATACCCGGTCTTGGTACAACTCCCCTGAAAGCAACCACCAAAAACCTTCAAGATCGCTTGGGTTTCCCCAATTTACCGGCGAGCCTGATTTCGCCCGCAAAGGAATCAATCCATAAATTAACAAGCCAATAGCCAAGCCACCAATTCGACGGAAGAAAACAGACCAATCGATCCACTCGAGAGAAATGCTGCGCAGCTTTTCTTGATTGGGTTTGACAATACCCACCAAAACCCAAACTGGGAGAATAAAAACGATGGTTAGTTGATGTCCAAAAGCCAGTCCAAAAATCACCCCGCCTACCCAGTCAAACCAGCTTCGCTTATTGGGATCAAAATGACCGGTAAGGGGTGTCAACCATAACAGCACCACCATAAAGAAGATGTGCAGCGTATATACTTCGGTGATAACCGCCTGAGACCAAAACAATGGAGAAAGCCCAAAAGCCAAACTAGCAACAAACGCCACAAATCGGCGCTGCATTGGGGCCCCAGACACACTGCGGTGGGTCAGATCATAAAGCAATCTGACCGCGCATAAACCGCTAATCAAAGATAAAAGATTGGTACGGAAAGCCAACGAGCCAAAGGGCAAGGCTTGAAACAATTTTCCAAGCAACAGGTAAGTAGGGTATCCCGAGGGATGGGGCACCCCCCCGGTGGCAATGGCAGTAATAAAATCCCCCGCGTCGGCCCCGCGGTTTGCCCAGGTATATCCGGGAGCAATTGTGTTAGCGTAAAAAATGGCTACAATTACCAGCAATAACCAAGGTGAAGTCCCCAAAAAAATTACGTTTTGCTTTAGTTTTGATTTCATGGCATCTGCCATCTTACCAAAATCTCAACATCTGTTTTCAAACTTAAATCCAAAAGCCAAATACCATCCTGATATTCACCGGGCGGATGAGCTTGAACCAAATTAGCCGTGGGTGGCAAATGAACTTGCAAGCGTACTGGTATTCCCGCCGCCCCGGCTTGTTTTTGGATTTTAAGGCGGTAATTCCAGGTATTGGTCGCTTCATCAAAGAAAAGCACCCGCTGGGGTAACTCAAATTCAAATCCGGTTCGTAATTCGGCTCCGCGGGGAACAACGGTCATGGTACCAAAAGCCTGCAACCCGGCTGGATTTTCTGCCACCATTCCAGAATTATCTAAAATATCCACGCGAGCAGGGACATCTTCCCCGCGTAATAACCATTCCGCCGGGATTGAAGGTGTATCCGAACCAGTAAGGATCGTATCAGCCAGCTTATAAATGCGCAGGTAATTCCAATAACAGCGGTGAATCAGATTTGTATAGTCGTGGGTATTATAGGATCCATGTTGACAAGGTTCGGAACCATTAGCTGAATTTGTGTGTAAAACTTGGAGAGAAGCCTGCGGCTGCTGAACATCCGATAAGTCAACAAAATAATTCAATTCCTTCTCGGTAACTACGTTGGCCTTGTTGAAGCCGATGTTCGAATCAACAACCATTAAAAAATCACCATCGCTCGGTTGGAGGGCACCATCCCAGCCTTGCCGGGCAAGAACTGCGGCCAATGCGGGTTCATCAATTTGAAGTAATAAATGATGGGAATCTAAAGCTTGTAAAATGACTTGTGATAGTGCTGAAAAGGAGATATCTCCAGATTGAAAATTATTGATCAAGGCCTGCGCTAAAGGCCCCATGAAATTCTTGCGTTCATCCCAGACTTCGCGCCACTCTTCTTCTGTCAGGCCTTCTCCTCGGGCGGCACGCATAAATGCCATAACATTGTCAGCCGTAATGGGTTCCGGAAATCCGTCTAAATCAATAGGCCCAAGAACGGTCAACAACTGGCGTAGAAACTCTTGATCGAGGGCAACCACTCCATCAACGCTGTGAGCACTGTAATATGAATATACATGCTCGGCCCACATGGCTGAAGTAGGAAAATCTGGTGACCAATTCGAATCACGCAGTAATAAACGGGGCCCATACATATAGTAATCTAATTGCCAGGGAGCCAAAGGGTATGTTCGTGAAAAATTATCTACCTCATAAGAATCTTCCACTTTATAGGCAATAATCTCACCCTGGCCCACAGTTACCGTAGCCACTGCTGTGATAAAACCCCCAGTGGCTCGAATTTCATCTTCATTTTGAAGCAATATCAGATATGTTTGCGGACCATATGATTCTCCCCCAGCAATTTTGGGGATCGCGGGCAAGATGGATATTCCGTCGGATAAAAATGGCAGATAGGGTTCAGCCTTTTCCAACAGCGGCTTAGATTTGGGGGATAAACTGGCGACATCAATTTGGTCATAGGCCTGAAGGGCCTGGGAGACATTCTCTTGGGCAAATGCCAAGGTAGGTTGGGCGGCTTCAAGAGCAGCCAGCAGTTCCGGAATTTCTGGTTGTTCCCCGGTCGTTGCCATCTCCATTAAAATCGGCTCAACTGTACGATAGCCCTCATCGCCAGCGATGACCAATCCGGCCGCCATATCAAGGAGGTATTCGGCATTGGCGAGGTCGCCCCCATAGATCGGGAGCCACCCCATCAGCCGCCCAGCCCAGCCGAAAGGGGCGACATGGTTGCGCAGGGAAACGATATCCTGGCGCGTTTTCGTCAGCAAGGGGCCAACTTCTACCAGGGTGCCGTAAGAGATCTCACCGGCTTCAGCATAAGTCTGGATTTCACGGATATCCGCTCGGAAAGCTCGATATAGGCTCAATACCCGCCAGGATTTCCATCCGACCAGAATGAAGATGATTGCAGCTATACCAAACCAAAACTCCCGGCGATAACGACGATAAAAACCTCGTAGGGTGTTACGCTCGGGAGGTTGATTTTCGCTTTCCTGAGGTGGTGGGACTTGATCAGGCTGTAGGATTGGTGAGCTTTCTCCAGAGGTCGCGCTGAGGTTCTGCTCTCTTTGGATTAAAGCCGCGGCCAATCGTTCCAACCCTTTGGTATGCCAGCCGCTCACAGTACTTTTGGGCGCGGTTTCAATCTCATCTCCTACCAGGCGGTACCGTTCGATTTCCGCCAGCGGCAAATCAGATAAATTGCGGCCAAACACATACCGCAGAATGACATCATCAATCCGCCCCCACCCATCCAACAGCGAGGTGGGACGGGTCGTATTGAATTCAAACGGCGCGAAGTACAAAGCCCCTAAGATACCAAACTGTCCCCAGGCGGTGTCCAAGCGTTTGCCGCGCCGGGGTGGGATACTGGGCATTGTTGCGCGAAAAAATGAACTGAGCGTGGCTAGCAGTTGATTTCCCGCCCGTTGATTGTTTAGTTCGGCATGGGAGTGAACAAATTGGCGGACACACAAACTTTGCGCCCAAGGGTGATCATCTAACTGGGCTGGGGTGGCAGCCTTTTCAAGAATCTCTTTGAGCTGAGGTATGATTTCAGTTGGAGATTTCACAGAAGGTTTTGGGGAGATGAAAATTGTTTTTGTTGATCTTAGTTTTTTATTGGCACTTTTTGAACCCAAACTTCCCAAGTACCTTCACCGTGGATTTCGAGAATATATTCACCAAATATATACTCAAACGGCCGGGCAGTAGGTGGCGCGAAAATATATTCTGATGGCCCGGTAGCTACTGCAAAAGTTACTCGCCCCATTGGCGTTCTTGCCAATACATTGTTGGTGTGGATCATCTCCACATAAAACCGGGTTGCCTCATTCTTCCAAAAAACAAAGACTCCATCGGATCCCTCGAGATTAAACGGTTCTGAGGTATAAGGACCTTCGCCAGAGATATGTAATAATAACCCTGGGTAGCTAGCTTCATCAATCACTAAATTTTCAGAAGAAAGTGGTGTTAGTTTAGTTTGAGAACAGGCCGTGATCGACAATATTAGAAATAGAATTATTATCTTAAAAATTTTTCCAATCATTTTTCCGAATATGATAGTGTCATTTAGTAGTTTGAAATTGGGTTTTCCCAAAGATTTTACCCCATAAATGCGTGGTGGTTTGTTCTTTGAAATAAACTCGTCACAATTTGCCACTACGCCTAATCCGCTCTTATTTCTATAATTCTTAAAAGCCATTTCCTAATAAAATTCTTCCGAAGAAATATGGTATTGGCAGATTTAAATTTTCAACCCCAAAATTACAAAAAAATTCATAAATCAGATTAAGAAGTAAAAACACTCAGTCAACCCAATAAAAAAGTGAGGCAGAAATTAATCTGCCCCACTCTCCATGGATTGTCCGACAAAGTATTATTTTACTGGCATCCCCTGGAATGAAATTGTGAGGTTGCTTTCAACCGTTACACATCGCCAAAGGTTCGTCACATGAACCACAGGGTTGGTTTCATTTTCAATAGTTGGGAATTGGACCCATTGGGATGTAAAAGTATCCCAATAAAAGATTCCAGTGGTTTCGTAAATTTTATTGGGCTTCGGAAAGCAAACCTTGACAGGGGTGTCTTTATTACCATCAACCTGGGCACAAGTAATGTACTCATTATTTCCAAATGTTGGTTGGCCAAGTGTATCACAGTCAATGTCTTCTACTTTGGTAGCATCAAAGCCAGCAGGAACAGTCGCCGGGTAGTTAGAACCCGCCCAAGCGCCACTGAGAGCTAACAGGGAAATCAGCATTACTGCGCCAACTAAAGCATAAAGTTTAATATTCTTCATTATCATTCTCCTTTTTTGACTCTACTGCAGTAACTCAGGCAAAACAGAAGCGTTGAGCAACAAAAAA
>CAYVQU010000106.1:0-17412 GCA_964453155.1 uncultured Anaerolineales bacterium
GATTACGAATTCCTTGTGAAAAGATTGACTCTCAAATACCAGATTGGATTGAGAAAATAGGAGTTTCTCCTGATCAAATTTCATCAATTCGCGAAATATATCAGCGGGATGTGACAAGTGCAACCGAGGTCAATCGAGATACTAAACTGTCGGATTTACGGCGTCGTATTTCTTTGTTGAAAGAAGAAGAGGCGAAACTTGCCAGACTGTTGATTATTGGAAAAATTAGTGAAGACACTTATGATCAATTGAGAGAAGAATGGCGAGATAAATTGAAACTTGCTGAGACAAATTTATCCGAACTGGAAAAGGAAACCATCACCCGTTTGGATGATCTAAATATTGGTGTTTTTTTGATGACTCAGCTTTCAACTTTGTGGGATAGATTAGATGAAAAGGAAAGAAGAAACCTCTTGCAGCTTTTTACGAAACGCATCGTTGTAAACATGAATGGTGATATAATTAGTTACGAACTAAGAACACCTTTTGGATATCTCCGAACTATTGCAGATGATGTCTGCAATCAAATGGAAAGCGGTTCGGTTCAAGTCCAATCAAGTCCACAGACACAAAAAAACACTCGACACTAGGTCGAGTGTTTTTTTGTCAGTGAGATTTCACTTACATCGCAACGGCGAATGTGTCAAAATAAGTGCCCGCGCCAAACCCATCAAACATTATATGGTCTCCGGGTTGAATTGTGGGAAGTTGCCGCAAGAACGCGATCATATTCGAGGCGGCGCTCACATTACCGAATTCACTCAATACCCAGGGAAAGTGGATGTTGATCCCTTTGCTCATCAATTTCTTGGCCTTGAGGGAATTGATTTTCAAATTGGCATGGTGCACAATAGCCACCGAAATTTCCTTGGCTGAACCTTTTTCAGCCATGAGTGCCTGATACTTTTGGTAGACGTCGCTGACGACCTGAACCCCGGTTCGCACAAAGAGTTTGACCATCCCCATCGGACCAGCCATATCAATTGGCGCGCCGCTTTGGGGTTCATTCATCAAACCTGCAAAGCGAAGATGATTTTCTCCCGCCTGTGAAAATTCAATCATGGATTGATCCGCAGGTTTGTGCCCCGAGTGGGGGTAGTACATGGCCAGCGCCAACACTCCTTGCTCATCATATTTCTCAAATGGCTTTCCAGTCAGGAATTTCATTGTTTTTCCTGGGATTACCCCAATGACCCCCGCTCCATTTCCGAATAATTGCATCGCGCTAATATCGCCAGAGTTCTTTACCATCCGGCTCAGACCTTCAATCCCGCCAACCAAAACTTTTTTGCCGTACATCTCCTCGGCGATATTGCGATTGATCTCTTCGTGGACCGGTAAATCGGGATTGAGTAGCATGTGCAGGGCTCCAGTGGAGCTATCACAGGCTTTGTGGACACTGATTTTTAGGGCACTATCAGGAATTCCGGCTTCTTTGGCGATCCTTTCGGTAAAGTCATCGGTGATGGGGCCAGTCATCCCGATGAGGACACCTTCCACTTCCTCCGGGTGCCACCCATTAACTTTTGCGGCTTCCCGCAAAAACCGGGCTCCTACTTCAACTTCCAAGGCCAGATTTTCTTCAAATGCTAATTCGGGTACATGGTGGCGATGCAGAAAACCTAGAGTAGCTAGATTCATTCGTTCCTTGGGTTGCAAGGGTTCGCCGTGATTCTGTTCAATGAAATCAAATAAAGTTTCATTATCATAACTGGGTCCCCAAGTGCCATAAACGCCCCCAAAACCAAGTTCGGGATGAAAAACCCGTTCAACACCCATAGGGATGCCTTCCCCAACTGGGATCAAATCGGTTTCCACCCGCGGTTGTTCAAAAAAGGAGACGATTGGTTTTGTTGTCAAACTCTGTTTATCACTCATTGTGCATACCTCATACTCAAAATTACTACCAATTTTCTGTAATTATCAAGAATGGTTGAACAGTAAAGGCTGATTAATCAATAGGAAGCCGGGAAAGATTAGAGAAAATTTCCGGCTTCCTGGGTTCCTAATAAATACGAACACCAGGGTTACAGACTATAACAATGAAACCGACTTTTCGTTGCGAAATTCCAGTAGCGGAAGTCCATTTTTTACGAAAATGACAAATATCACTATTCCTGCCGCAGGCCACCGTTTATACTTTTTAATACTATCTGATTAATCCGATCTATTTATGTCGATATAAGACATCATTTTCACCGCTCGAAGGATACTCGGCTACTATTACATCCGAACTCACATCGCAATAGAGATAATTTCGAACGCGTCACAGCATTGAGGAGGATCCATGTCTTATTGGAGACAACCTCTCGACCGAGACCGCATCCAGATACCCTACGGCATCGTCCACATCATCGATGACCGTTGCAAAGGATGCGGTTTTTGTATTGAATTTTGTCCCCGAGATGTCCTGATGATTTCATCTCGAACCAATTCAAAAGGATACCATCCCCCCGAAGTGGTAACGGAAGCCGATTGCACCAATTGCAATTTATGCGCGCTGCTTTGTCCGGATTTTGCGATTTACGTTGAAGATGGTGGTCATAAATCACCCGATCGAGTGGTTGCCATTGATTCAAAGGGGAGCGCACAATGAAGGGTCAACTTACTGGAGAACATTTTCTATTAGGGGATCATGCTTGTGCTGAGGGTGCCTTGCTGGCCGGTTGCCGTTTCTTTGCCGGATACCCCATCACTCCTGCCACCGAGGTTGCCGAACGGATGTCAGTCCGTTTGCCCCAAATGGACGGGGTTTACATCCAGATGGAAGATGAATTGGCCTCGATGAATGCCATTTTGGGCGGATCTTGGGCCGGAATCAAATCAATGACGGCCACTAGCGGCCCCGGGTTCTCATTGATGATGGAAAACCTGGGGTTGGGGATCATGCTCGAAACCCCCTGCGTTCTGGTCAACGTCCAACGTGGCGGCCCTTCAACCGGGCTGCCCACTATGGTCGGTCAACAGGATATGATGCAGGCCCGCTGGGGCTCCCACGGTGATTATGAAATCATCGCCCTCAGTCCAACATCTCCCCAGGAATTGTTTGATCAAACCATTCGGGCTTTCAATCTCTCTGAAAAATACCGCACCCCGGTTTTGGTCATGACCGATGCCGAAGTCGGCCATATGACCGAAAAAGTAGTCATTCCGCCCATCGAGGAGATTGAGATCATCAATCGCCCCCAAATCGAACGCGGCGAGATCGACCCCGACCATTTCCGCATCTTCCGGGCCAGTTCGAATGGGCATAATGGCTATGTCTCCCCCATGGTCTCCGCGGGTGACGGTTATCGTATCCACGTTACTGGCCTGACTCACGATGAGCGCGGCTACCCCGCCATGAACGCCGAAGCCAACGAGTGGAACGTCCGGCGAATTATTGAAAAAATCCAATCCCACAAAGACGATATCATCGAAATTGAAGAACAAAACCTGGAAGATGCCGAAGTACTCGTGATTTCTTATGGCATCTCGGCTCGCACTTCGCTGTGGCCCATCCAAATGGCCCGCGATGAAGGTATTCGGGTCGGTTATCTCCGGCTGATCACCGTTTGGCCATTCCCGGAAGAACGAATTCGAGCCCTCGCCAAACAGGTACGCGGCATTGTCGTGCCCGAAATCAATATGGGGCAAATGATCCGCGAAGTAGAACGCTGTGCAGCTGGGCAAACGCCGGTATTCGGCGTCCACCGGCCAGGTGGTGACGTTTTGGAACCCGATCAGGTCTTAAATACAATCCGTAAAGCTGCCGGGCGAGCCGTTCCCAATCCAGAAGCGGGGGAGGTCTAAGATGTCAAAACAACCATCAGAAGCCATGCACCGCACCGAACGTTTGCGAATACTTGGATACGAACCTCCCGATGAAGGCGATTGGGAAACCGGTTTACATCCGATGGACGATTTGCTGCGGGGTGAGCGTCTGCCGCATATCTGGTGTCAGGGTTGCGGCCTGGGGACCGCGCTAACAACCTTTATCAGTGCCCTCAAGTGGCTCGAAAAGAATCAAGAGTGGGACCTGGATAAGGTCTCGGCCGTTTCGGGGATCGGTTGTACGGGGCGCATTGCGGGCTATGTCCGGCTGGATTCGTTCCACACGACCCATGGCCGCGCCATCCCGTTCGCGACCGGTCTCAAAGTTGCTAATCCGGATTTGAAGGTGGTCGTCCTCTCCGGGGATGGGGATATCGCCGGGATCGGTGGTAATCATTTCATCCACGCCGCTCGGCGCAACCTGGACATCACCGTTGTATGTGTCAACAATTTCAATTATGGCATGACCGGTGGCCAAGTCGGGCCCACCACCCCCCATGAAGCGCGGGCCGTCACGGCCCAATATGGAAATTTTGAATATCCCTTCAATTTGCCCTATCTCGCCGCCGCCAGTGGGGCCTCATTCGTCGCCCGTTGGACGGTCTTGCACGCCCGTCAACTCGAATGGACATTGCGGCGGGCCTTGGCGCATCCCGGTTTTAGTTTTGTCGAAGTCATCGCCCCTTGCTCAACCGCCTATGCCCGGTGGAACCGCGAAGGTCGGGGTTTGGATGCGCAAAAACTGAACCGCCGCGGTTTGGAAACGATGAAATACTACCAACAAGTCGGCAAAGTCGTGACTGACGCCCATCCCAAAGACGTTGATATCGAATTCAACGCCAAGGGTGAGATCACCGAAATCATCGAGGGTGAATTTCTAGACGAAGTCCGACCCGATTTACAGGCCGCTATAGAGCAACGCGATGCTTACGCTGAAAAAGGCTGGCAGCGCGCCCAGGCTGCTCTTGATAGACGTCCCGAACTACCACCGCGCGCGGACAAGGTTGAACGCACCGAAGTAAAACTCGGCGGATTTGGCGGCCAGGGCATCATCAGCGCCGGGCGCATGATCGGCGTCGCGGCTGCAATTTATGATAATTTGGAAGCCTGTTTCACGCAGAGTTATGGCCCGGAAGCCCGCGGCGGAGCGGCTGGCTCTCAAGTGGTCATCGCCAGCGATCCCATCCATCATCCCCATCTCGTTGAACCCACCAGCATGTTGATCTTGTCTCAAGGAGCCTATGATAAATATGTCCCGGCTCTGGCTCCCGGTGGTGTGCTTTTGATCGATGACGGTTTGGTCGAATTACCATCTGACCACCGCACCGATATCACCATCTATGGTATTCCCGCGACCAGGATTGCCGAAGATGCCGGCACCAGCCGGGCAGCCAATACCACCATGCTCGGGTTTTGGACCGCCATCGTCGGCGTCGTCAGCAAGGATGCCATGCGGCAGGCCGTGGCTGAATCGGTGCCGCCCAAAACAGTGGAATTAAATCTGAAAGTCTTTGATATTGGTTTTGAGGAAGGTCGAAAAAGTCTAACTGGTCAATCCGTCTAAAGGGTCCAATTCGTCCTGGTGACCTTTTAGACCAATCAGACCTTTAGACACATTAGACGCATAGAAATATCATGAGTAACGGCGTTCTCATCATCGGTGGAAATGTTGCCAGCCTCCAGGCCGCGTTGGATTTGGCGGATTCTGGGATTTCGGTCGATTTGGTAACGGCTGCGCCATTTTTGAGTACCGACGCCCCCGATCACGTCCAACCCCATGAACTGAGCGCCCGGATCTTGGAAGTTTTACGCCACCCACAAATTACGGTGCGGACCAATACCGATATCCAGGAGATCGAACCAGACCCTACCGGCTTTCGAGCCGATTTGCGCCAACGACCGCGCTACGTAAGTCTCGATACTTGCACTGCCTGCGAAGATTGTATTACCACTTGCCCCGTCATCGTGCCTGACACCGACCGCACCGCCATTTATCTGGATGGTCAGCCGGGCTGCGCGGCCATCGACCGCCCGGGTAAAGCCCCGTGTTCCGGCACCTGTCCTGGGGGGATCCATGTACAGGGATATGTGGCCCTGATCGCCCAAAAACGTTATCAAGAAGCCATCGATCTCATTCGGGAGGCGATTCCGTTCCCCTCGGTTTGCGGCCGGGTCTGTAACCATTACTGTGAAGCCAACTGCACCCGCGGCAAAGTCGATGCTGCCCTCAACATCATGGCCCTCAAGCGCTTCGTTGCCGATTGGGAATATGCGAACAGGGGCAAAGGAGCAGGGGAGCAAGGGGGTAAGAGGGACGACTTGCAACCTACGCAATTAAAAATTCACAATTCACCATCCACCATTCACAATTCCAAAAGGATCGCCATCATCGGCGCGGGCCCCTCCGGCCTGACTGCCGCCCGCGATCTGGTTCGGCTAGGATATCCGGTCACGGTTTTCGACGCCTTGCCGGTCGCCGGGGGGATGATGCGGGTGGGGATTCCACCTCATCGACTTCCAACCGAGTTGCTCGATTGGGAAATCCAACAGATCATAGACGAAGGCGTTGAATTGAAATTGAACACCTGGATTGATGATATTCCGGGATTGTTAGAAAACGGCTTTGAGGCCGTGCTGATTGCTACCGGGGCGCATCGGGCCAAAAAATTATCTTTACGGAACTCTAATCATCCTGACAACTGGCTCAGTTTAGATATCCTGCGGCGGACTTGCCTAGGAGAAGATATCGATCTGAGTGGCAAAAAAGTGATCGTTTTGGGGGGCGGTAATGTGGCCTTGGATACCGTCCGGACAGTGGTTCGTCTGGGAGCGGATGAAGTTCGGATGGCCTGCCTGGAAACACGGGGTGAGATGCCTGGTTTTGAATGGGAAATTGGCGTTGCCGAAGACGAAGGCGTTGAAATTTCCCCCGGACGGACCTTCAAAGAAATTGTGGTTGAAGAGAATCGCATTATGGGGGTTCGCTGTGTCGAGGTCGATTTTCGCGGCTTCAAGGGTGGGCGGCCCGATTTTGACGAAATTCCCGGCACCGAACACATTTTGCCAGCCGATCTAGTGATTTGGGCGATTGGGCAGGAGCCTGATTTCTCGTTTTTGCCCCACGATGGCAGTATCGACACCCGCTTCCCCTTTGGTATCCGCAGCAACGAAAATATGATGACGACCCTGCCCGGTGTCTTTGTCTCCGGCGACGTTCACCGCGGGCAGACTTTCTTCGTGATCGATGCCATTGGTGAGGGCCATAAAGCGGCTCGTAGTATGGATCGTTATCTGCGGGGGGAGACAGATTTTCAGGAAGCCGTACCCCTTCAAAATGTCGAATTTAGCCCTGTAGAGAGTCGCCACCGGTATGAGCAAAGTCAAGCCTCCGGGCGGCTGCGGGTCGAAATCCCCAGCCTCCCCCTGGCTGATCGGGTGGATAACTTCCATGAAGTCGATCTGGTCCTGACCGAAGAAGCCGCTCTCACCGAGGCCAGTCGCTGCCTGCTGTGCGGTTCGTGCAGCGAGTGCCTGGCCTGTGTCGCCGTCTGTCCAACCGGGGCGATCGATCATGATCAACCACCCATTTACCATAGTCTCAAGATTGAGGCCGTAATCAACGCGGAACCCGATATAGTTTTATCCGTTTCTGAAGCCCCCAGTTTTTACCAGTTGCCACCGCCTGACGCCATCAGGGGATCGGCGGTAGCCGCCCAAGTGCTGCCGCGCCTCAACGGAGCCGATCAGGGGGTGGCGATAGGTGCCGCGCAGGTGGATAGCACGGAACCCGCCCGTATCGGAGTGTTCGTCTGCCAATGTGGGACTGAACCTGCGACTGGAAAAATATCAGCCAGCATTGATACCCAATCGATATCCGCTCAGGCTGCTGTTCAACCGGATGTGATCCACAGTCAGGTGTTGCCTTTCTCCTGCTCCCCAGAAGCTGCTCAGACAATCCAGACGGCCTCCGCGGCCCACGCCCTCGACCGGGTGGTTTTGGCAGCCTGTTCCTGCTGCTATCTGGATCAGGTTTGTTATAGCTGTACGTACCAACGCGTCCGTAGCAAAAATAACCTGGGGTTATTCTCCCCAGTTGGTACCCAGAAGTTCTCTTTGCGAGGATCAAAATTGCCTCGGTTTGAGTTTGTCAATATCCGGGAGCAATGCGCCTGGGTTCATCCTGACGATCCCGCCACTTCCACGATCAAGGCTACCAAATTGGTGACTGCCACGATCGCCCGCGCCCGCGCTGCTCCCGGTGTACTTGCGGGGGCGCGGGGGATTGAAAAATCGGCACTGATCTTGGGGAATGGTCTGGCGGCACCGCATAGTTTGGAGGTCCTCAGTCTATTGGGGATCAATGCGCACCAAGTGGCAGAGCACCCTCTCCGAATTTCGCGCGCCCGGGGATTGTATTGGGTAGCAGGTGAAGGTCAATCCTGGGAAGCCTCGACTTTGATATTAATTCCCAGAGATGCAGCGGAGCTCCAGGGACAGTTGGCGGCCTTTGGACGAGTCCGCCGCCATCCCCAGGTTCACACCACTTGGGGCGGATTGGATACCCACCGCCCCGGCGTATTTGTCATCACGCCCGAGATGACTCCCGAAATTGCCGGACCAGCGGCCGCCGCCCGCGTTGCAGCCTGGATTGGCCGCACGGAGAGCCGGCCCCCAACCGCCGCGGTCGTTGATCCTGATCGCTGTCGGGCCTGCAAAACTTGCATCGACACCTGCGAATATTGTGCCCCCGAATTAATTGAAACCAACGGTCGCTATGCCTCCTGGATCGACCCGGCCATTTGTGTCAGTTGTGGTACCTGTGCCGCTCATTGTCCTTCGGGTGCCATCACCGCCGGGTGCTCTACCGATGCTCAACTGGATGCAATGTTGGATGTTATTCTGGGCTGAAATATGTTTGATCGGAGAAAAAACAACCGCGAATTTCGCTAATCTGCACAAATATTTATTAGTATTAGCGATAATTCGCGTGATTAGCGGTTTGTACGTAGTTTATTCAAATGATTTTTTCGAGGCAAAGTAAGTGACTAAAGACGCGCTCATCATCGGAACAAATTCTGCCGCACTTCAGGCTGCCCTGGATTTAGCTGATTCCGGGGTTAAAGTAAACCTGGTGGAATCAGCGCCATTCATGTTCAAGAATGGCGCTCCCGCGGTTCCAGCTCACGTGCAAAATACTCGCTGGCTAGAAATCGCCCGGCACCCTAATGTCACCCTGTGGACCAACACCCGCCTCAACCGCTGTGAACAGCAAAATGGGGACTTTAAAGTTGAATTGCGGCAACAACCTCGCTTCGTCGATTTAAATCTGTGCACGGCCTGTGGGGCTTGCCTCGCAGTCTGTCCGGTAACTGTGCCCGGAACTGATCACAAAGTCATTTATGTGGATGGCCAACCCGGCGTCATGGCGATTGATAAACTCGGGAAGCCGCCCTGTTCCAACACCTGTCCGGGCGGAATTCATGTCCAGGGGTATGTGGCTCTCATTGCTCAAGGCCGCTTCCAGGAAGCCATAGACCTGATCCGGGAGGCTATCCCGTTCCCCGGTATCTGCGGCCGGGTCTGCACCCATCCTTGCGAGATCAACTGCCGCCGCACCGAGATAGACGCGCCGGTGGCGGTGCGACTGCTCAAGCGATTTGTCTCTGACTGGGAGATCGAGCAGGGGAGAAAAGGTGGCGGGGAGGCGGGGAGCAAGAGAGCGCAAATAGTCGGTGCACGACCCCCTCAACTCACCACTCCCAACCTTAAACCCGTCGCCATCGTCGGCGCGGGACCCGGCGGCATGGCGGTCGCGGATCGCCTGGCGCGTAAAGGTTATTCGATTACCGTTTTCGAAAAGTTGCCCGTCATCGGGGGGATGATGGCGATCGGGATACCCGGTTATCGTCTGCCCCGCGAGATCATCGCGCGGGAGTATCAGCATATCCAGGATTTGGGGGTTGAGATCAAGTTAAATACGGCCATTGGCCCAGACGGAGATCATACCCTGGATGATCTGTTCGAACTGGGTTATGGGGCGGTTTGTCTGGCAGTTGGGGCGCATAAAAGTCTGAGTTTGGGCATTCCAGGAGAGAATTTCCCCGGCGTTGTCCACAGCATCGAGGTGCTCAAGACCATCAGCTTGATCCATCAGCAAAATGACCTGCAGTATGAAGTCAATTTACTGGATGTGCTGCGGAAGGGCACGAAAACTCGAATTGCGGTCCTGGGGGGTGGCAATACGGCCATCGATGTGGCCCGATCGATAAAGCGCTACAACGTTCAGGATGTGAATATTTTTTACCGGCGGACGCGAGCCGAGATGCCCGCGTTGGATGTGGAGATCGAAGATGCTGAAAAGGAAGGTATCGGTCTCGAATTTTTAGTCTCTCCGGTAAGGATTTTAGGAGACGAGACCACCGGTGTTACCGGATTGGAATGTATCCGAATGAAACTGGGCGAACCTGATGCCAGCGGGCGTCGGCGTCCCGTCCCCATTGCCGATAGTGAATTCGTCGTTGATCTCGATTTGGTGGTCCTGGCGATTGGTCAGGCTCCCAATCTGGATTTTTTAGACGCCGATCATGGTATCGCGATTACGCGCGGGCAGTGCATCAATGTTGCCGAGGCTGATTTCATGACCAGTCGTGAAGGCGTGTTCGCGGTTGGCGATGCGGTGACCCGCGACAAAATGGTCGTTATCGAAGCGATTGGGATGGGCAAGAAAGCGGCCGTTGCCATTGATGCCTATTTGCAGGGCCAGCAACAGGGTCAAGGGCCGGATGAAATTGTGGTCGATGCCCGCGAAATCCCCATCGCCCGCCGGGATATGACTCCCGCGGAGTTGGCAGCCAAACCACGGGTCGCGGTGCCCACCATCTCCCTGGAGAAACGGGTCACCAGCTATTCCGAAGTGGAGTTGGGCTATTCGGCCGAGCAAGCCATTGCCGAAGCCCAACGTTGTCTGGCTTGTGGGCCGTGTAGTGAGTGTCAGGCCTGTGTCCAGGTCTGTAAACCAGCGGCCATTGACCACGATCAACCGGAAAATTATGCCAATCTGACCGTGGGGGCAATCGTCGCTGCAAATGGAACCGAACAAAAATTTAGCCAGGCTGGAATCTTCCGAATAGCTTCGAACGAAGCTGTGTGGGGGTCGGCAATTGCGAATCAAGTCTATATCCAGCTAAATGGCGTGGAAAACTTGGAACGAGAGCAAAATCTAACGCGCACGGTCGACATCCGCGCGGAAAAGAATCAACCAGGTTGGGTTGAATGGCCCGACCGGTTGGGTGTTTTTATCTGTCAATGCGGACCTGACGACGGCTCTGGTGGGCTGGGTGAAATTTCGCGCGTAATCGATACGGAATTGATTCGGGATCACACGGCCACCTGGCCCGGTGTGATCCACACCCAAACCCTGCCGATTTCTTGTTCTCCGGAAGGGGCCGCGGCGATTGAAACTGCGTTACATGACCACAAACTGAATCGCATCGTTTTGGCGGCCTGTTCCTGTTGTTCGATTGATCAGATTTGTTACAGTTGCACTTTTCAGCGAGTGCGGTGCAAAGATAACCTGAGATTGTTTACGCATCCTGAGTGCTCCAGTGCATTGGGCACCATCGATCGGGCGACCAAATTCGTCCTGGTCAATATTCGGGAACAGTGTGCCTGGGTTCATGCCGGCGATACGAGCGCTGCAACCGATAAAGCCACTGCCTTAATTGCTGGTTCAGTTGCCCGGGCGATGGCTACTCCCACGAAGCTGAACGGGATGCAGTTCGTTCAGCGATCGGTACTTATTTTTGGAAATGGTCCGGCTGTGAAGAATTGCATTGCTGACCTGCAAGCCCGCGGTATCCGTGTTAGTCAGATGGATGGGACGCCGGAGATTGTTCAGCATAAAGGCGGCCAATACCTCGTTTCAAAAAATGGGACTTCCTGGCAGGCAGCGGCTGTGGTGTTGGTGCCAAAGAATCGGTTGGAAAAAGAAGCCGCGTTCAAGGCCATTGATCATAATGAATTTCGTGGCAATGGAACTGGATCCCAAAGCGGATTGGAAACCTACTGGCCAGGTGTCTACTGCGTTGACCCTGAGTTGGATGTGACCATTGCCGGGGCCGCGACCGCTTCCCAAGTGGCGGCCTGGCTCAACCAGATCGAGCACCACCGTTCAATTACTTCAGTTGTGAATGCTGCTCGCTGCCGGGCTTGTGGCACCTGTATCGAGATTTGTGAATTCGGCGCTCCTGAACTCATCCGCCAAGCTGGGCAGCGCAATTCCTGGATTGATCCGACGATCTGCACGGGCTGTGGCACCTGCGTGGCCCACTGTCCCTCGGGTGCAATCACTGCCGGGTATTCCACCGATGCCCAAATGGAAGCCATGCTCAGCGCGATTTTGGCGCGGTGAGTTTTGAGAATCGAAATGAGAAATAACCACGAAGAATACAAAGAATCACAAAAGATAACTTTGTGTTACTTAGTGTCCTTTGTGGTGGAATTTATGATATGAAAATGGTTACTCCAGACATTGTCGAGTCCCAAGAAAGAAAATCAAATCCATTTCCTAAAGTGGTCGTGTTCACCTGCAATTGGAATGCGTACAGCGGCCTGGAAACCGCGGGGGTGGAACGCCGATCGTATTCGTCCGCGGTGCATCCCCTCAAGGTGATGTGTTTGGGACAGTTAAGCTCCGGTATTATTCTCAAGGCGTTTGAGAAGGGGGCGGATGGGGTTTTATTGTTGGGCTGTCCGCCAGGAGAATGTCATTTTGAATTTGGAAACCGCCGGGCGGAAGAAATTTTCGAAGAGGTCAAAGGTTTGGCTGCTTTGTTAGGGTATCGCGATGAACAACTCCAACTCGATTGGATTCCGGCTGGTGAGGGTGAAACCTTTGTGAAAGTGGTTCAAAACTTTGTGAATGGTTTGGGATGAGATCTGCAAATAGGAAGATTCACCACAAAGGCCCGAAGACACGAAGAATCACTAAGATTTTTTGTGTTCCTTTGAGCCTTTGTGTCTTTGGGGTGAAAATTTGTATTGCGAGGCCTATTTATGGATGAGATGCGGGCAATTATCGACCAAAACCGGGCCTGGTATTGTCTGGATTGTGGCAAATGCGGGGCAGTATGTCCCATCAGTCGGTGGGAAACCCGCGAATTTACCAGTCCCCGACTACTGATCGAAAAAGCCATCCAGGGACGGACCGAGGAGTTGATGGATGACCCGCTCTTCTGGTCGTGCTTGATCTGCCAGCGCTGCACCGAACTGTGTCCGTCTGATGTGGATTTCACCGCATTCCTCAGGGACGCCCGCAGCCTGGCCCGCAGCTTCGACCGGTTTGGCGATTGCACCCATAGTGAGATGATCCAAACCTGGGGTCGGATGATGTCGAACCCAGATCAACGTCAACAGCGGCTCTCCTGGTTGACAGCTGATTTGAAGACCTCTCCTGATTCCGATACGGTTTATTTCGTGGGCTGCATGCCCTATTACGACCCGCTCTTCAAAAAAATGGGTGTGGAAGGGGTGCGCGTCGCCCAGGCTGCGGTCAAAATTCTGAACCATTTCGGCATCGAACCCCAGGTCTTAGCCGACGAACGCTGCTGCGGCCACGATCAACTGTGGGAAGGTGATCAAGAAACTTTCCAAGCCTTGGCAACCTTAAATATTGAAAAACTCAAAGAATCGGGTACCAACCGCATCATCACCACCTGCCCTGAATGCGCCCGCACCCTTAAAATCGACTATCCAGAATTCGTGGGCGATCATGGCCTAGAGATTCTCCATCTAACCGAATTCATCACCAATCAAGAGATTCCACTCTCCACTTCCCATCGCGAAGCAAAGCGAAGCATCCCCAAAGGGGGTCACCCACTTCCCACGATCACTTATCACGATGCCTGTAATCTCGGTCGTCATCTCGGTATTTACGATGCGCCTCGAAAAATTGTAGATGAGATCGGGCTCGATCTTGTCGAAATGAGCCGTACCCGCAACGCAGCCATTTGTTGCGGTACCAGTTGCTGGCGCGCCTGTGGCCAGACCAGCAAAAGCATCCAAGTCGAACGCTTGAAGGAAGCCAAATCAACCGGGGCCGAGACTTTGGTTACGACCTGCATCAAGTGCCAGATCCACTTCAAATGCGCCCAAAACGATCCCATCTTGGGTGATGAGATCGATATTGAGATTAGAGATTTAACAACCTTGATTGCGGAGAACTTGATGGAACACGGATAACGTGGATTTTGCGAATTGACGCGGTTTTTTTTACCTGGTTTAAATCTGTGAGAATTCGCGTAAGCAAAGCGTATCCGCCTAAGCGTAGCGGCATCCGCGTTCAAAATATCCTCACAAGGAGGAAAAATTGCCTACTGACAACCTAAGAATTGGAGTTTTTGTCTGTGATTGCGGCTCGAATATCGCCGGGATGGTGGATACCGAGGGTTTGCGGGAATACGCCGAAACTCTGCCCGGTGTGGTCGCCGCGATCCGTAATAAATATACCTGTGCCGATCCCGGTCAGCAGGAGATTCAGGCCGCGATCCGGGAGCATAATCTCAACCGGGTGGTGGTGGCCTCGTGTTCGCCGACTTCCTACGAAGTGATCTTTCGGAATTGTGTCCAGGGGGCCGGGTTGAACCCCTATTTATTGGAAATGGCCAATATCCGGGAGCATTGTTCGTGGGTGACTCCTGGCGATCGAGCAGCAGCCACCCATAAAGCCAAGGGAATCGTCAAAGTTGCGGTAGCTCGATCTCATTGGCTGTATCCCCAGGATGAAGAACAGGTCCCTGTGACGGATGCCGCGCTGGTGATTGGCGGGGGGGTGGCCGGTATTCAAGCGGCCCTCGATCTAGCCGATGCCGGGCACCCGGTCTATCTGGTGGAAAAGCAACCATCCATTGGGGGGATCATGGCCCAACTCGATAAAGTTTATCCCGATATCGAATGTAGTATATGAATTCTCGGCCCTAAAATGATGGATGTCGGTCGACATCCCAACATCGAATTGCTGGCCTACTCCGAGGTCGAAGACGTTTCTGGCTATGTGGGGAATTTCAAGGTGCGTGTCCGGCGAAAAGCCCGGTACGTGGACGAGAGCGAGTGTACGTCCTGTGGTGATTGTGTCGTGGACTGCCCGGTCGTGGTCCCCGATGAATTTGAAATGGGTTTGGGCAGCCGGAAAGCCGTTTACATCCCCTTCCCTCAAGCTGTCCCCTCGGCTTATATAGTCAACGCCGATGAGTGTTTGGGGCAAAATCCCATCGCCTGTGGTAAATGCATTGAAGCCTGTGAAAAGGAATGCATTGATTTCGGCATGCAGGATGAGATCGTCAATTTGGAGATAGGCTCCATCGTCGTCGCCACCGGTATGGATGTCTATGACCCCACCGCGTTGGATGAGTACGGCTACACCCACTATGCCAACGTGGTCACCAGCATGGAATTCGAACGCCTGATCAGTACCGGCGGTCCATTGGAAGGTCATCTAGGGCGTCCCAGTGATTTGAAAAAACCAGAAAAAATTGGGTTTATTCAATGTGTGGGGTCGCGCACCAATGACCTGGAGCGGGGCAATCCCTACTGCTCGAATGTCTGCTGTATGAACACCATCAAGGCGACGCAGTATCTCAAGGATAGTTATCCCGAGATAGACTCTACCGTTTTTTACATGGATTTACGCGCTTTTGGGAAAGGTTTTGAAGAATTGCTCATGCGCAGTAAAGGGAATGGCGTCCACTATATTCGCGGCCTGCCGGGGGATGTGCTTGAAGACCCGGCGACCGGAAATTTACGCCTGACCATTGAAAATACGACTGCCAACCGGCTTGAAGATCACGAATTCGATATGCTGGTCTTGGCGGTAGGAGCCACCCCCGCGACCGATACCGAAGTCATCCGCCAGATGGTCAGTCTATCGAAATCCCCCAGCGGATTTTTGAAGGAAGCTCATCCCAAACTGCGGCCGGTGGATACGCCGACGAAGGGCGTTTTCATCTCCGGAGCGGCCGAAAGCCCCAAAGATGTGCGCGAAAGCGTCACCCAGGCCAGCGCCGCGGCTTCTCGGGCGGGGATTTTATTGAACAAAAGCAAACTGGCGGTTGAAGCCATCACCGCCGTTGTCGACGAAGATCTGTGTAAAAAATGCGGCTTGTGCGCGCCAGTCTGCCCCTTCAGCGCGGTGATTTGGGAGAAGAAACAGGTCGCCCGCGTCGTCAGTGCGGCCTGCAATGGCTGCGGTACCTGTGCGGCCGAGTGTAAGTTTGGGGCCATCGAGATGCGGCACTACTCTGATCAGGCCATTTATGCACAGATCGATGCTATGTTGGACGATGATCCCCTGGAAACGGTTAACGACGTGATCGTCACATTTGCCTGCAACTGGTGCTCTTATGCGGGAGCCGATACCGCCGGGGTGGGGCGAATGGCCTATCCCCCCAACGCCCGGATCATCCGAACGATGTGCTCGGGTCGTGTCAGCCCTGAGCATGTCTGGTATGCGTTCAAAAAAGGTGCCCCCGTCGTCCTGGTATCCGGCTGCCATTATGTAGACTGTCACTACATCGATGCCAACCGTTCCACCACCCGCCGTTTGGATGGCCTGTGGGACGGCCTCGAAAAAGCCGATATTCGCCCCGACCGGCTGCTCCTGGAATGGTGTTCGGCTGCCGAGGGGGCGCGGTGGCAAACCATCATGGAGAAATCTGAGCTAAAACGTCAGGGTGTGACTTTCGAAGAAGTTGAGCAAACTAGGTCGATCCTGGTGGAGAAGAAAGTTCCGGGGCCGCGTAACCCTAAACCCAGAGACGAGAATCAACCCGCAAAGTTCGTTTGTGTACGCTGCGACTCTGAATGGGATGGAATTTACAACTCCAATACAGAACGGATCTGTCCCCAGTGCAAGTCGAATAGCGTGCGGTGGTTGAAAGTTCCAAAATAATTCGAGTTGTGGTAGAAACGTGAATATTCTCTCGTTCCATCTGCTCTGCGGTGGAGAGCGGTATCCTTTTTGCGTAACCACCAACGCAATCCATTTTCCCGTTCTGGAAAACCGATCACTCACACGGGTGAAAATTTATTAGTGGAGGTTCCATAATTATGGTAAACACTGAATCACAGGTTCAATATTCGTTCAGCCCTGAAGGCGAGAAATTCCAAATTCCCTCCGAAGATCAATACGCGGCCGAATACGACCGCCTGGAGAGGTTAGTCGATCAGGCCCGCGGCGAGGGCAAAGAAATTGTGGTTGTGATGGGGGTCGGTTTTGTCGGGGCCGTGATGGCGGCGATCGTCGCAGACACCCAAGACAAAGATGGAATAGATAGCAAGTTCGTCATCGGCTGTCAGCGACCCAGCACCCGCAGTTATTGGAAAATCCCCTTGCTGAACCGGGGTCAATCTCCAGTCAAAGCTGAGGATCCGGCGGTTGATCCACTAATTGAGCGCGGTGTACTTGAGAAGAAAACCCTCACTGCAACCTTTAACAGCGACTGCCTACGTTTTGCCGACTGTGTCGTTGTCGATGTGCAATGCGATTATGCTAAAATTTTAGTTTCCGCTAAAGCGGACAAAAAAGTCTCACCTATGGTATGAAAA
>CAYVQU010000107.1:0-17311 GCA_964453155.1 uncultured Anaerolineales bacterium
TGCTCAGTTTGGACTGGTTTACCATGTTCACCCCTTATTGTGAATAGACTCTATATTCAGCTCGAAGGGCTTGAGCTGTTAGCCTGGACATTGATGTCGAGGCGGTTTGTCTGGCTAAATCTAACCTCGTAACAACTTCTCAAATTCCCCCAAATCGATTCGCGCGGTCATATCTAAACTGATTGGTGTGACAGACACAACTTTCTTTACCATTACCGCATGCACATCCGTTCCTGGGAGGGATTCGATCATCTTTGGCGAATACCGATAACCAATACCACCGGGTTGGCTCCAATCGCGGTCTTGGTCCACTTCACTTTCGAATAAACGGACCCTCGAAATACGGGTTACTTCCCAATCAGTCTCTTTGGTGGCAGAAATTGGAATGTCGATTTTTAGCACATCAACATCAGAGGGGAAGGATTGCTTCAATACCATTTCCCCAAATAGTTTCGTAAAGTGAGCTGCAACCGAGAAATCGACTTCATCGGAGTGGGAATAGTGATGTTCCATCTCAGTTTCTCGCGAGATGGCCAATGCGGGGATGCCGATGGCTGCAGCTTCTAAGGCGGCTCCCACGGTTCCTGATACCGTGATGCCCGTCCCTAAATTTTCGCCAAAATTGATCCCTGACACAACAAGATCAGGGAGTTCAGGCATGATTTCCAACGCCCCATGCAACACAGCTTGGGCTGGAGAACCTCCCACTGAATAAGTCGTCCATTCTTTCTGGTTAACTAGGACGATTTTGGGCGTAATGATGCCATCTGAAGTAGATGGTAAACTCCGACCCGCGCCTGAATATTGTTCCCGAGGGGCAACTACGGTGACAAACCCCAACTCTTCTAGCACACTGGCGGCCGACCACAGGCCTGGTGACTGAATACCATCATCATTGGTTAGCAAAATTTGGATTTTAGCTGATTTTTTTTCACTCACTCTATTTACTCCCACAAGGTATGAAAAAAGGAGCGGGAAATCCGCTCCTTTAGGCGCCCTCGGTGCGACTCGAACGCACGACCCCTTAGTCCGCAACCAAGTGCTCTATCCACTGAGCTACGAGGGCATGGCGGGGAGGGTGGGATTCGAACCCACGGTAGAGCTAAAAACCCTACAACCACTTAGCAGGCGGCCCCAATCAACCACTCTGGCACCTCCCCGAGGTTTATCTAGATTGTTAATCTGGCGGAGGGAGTGGGATTCGAACCCACGATGGATTGCTCCATACCGGTTTTCAAGACCGGCGCCTTCGTCCACTCGGCCATCCCTCCGGTTTCGTGGGTAAGGGGAACCCCTCCCAAGCGGGTTGGATTTTACCACAGGGTATAGGCGGATGCAATACAAATTTTGGCTAAACGGTTCCCTTGACCAAACCCGGTTTACACGCTAAAATGCGTCCTTGCGGCTGGCCGGTAAGACGAGGTGCCAGCCGCAATTTTGATGTCTATGGCCGGGTTGTGCGGTTTGTGCTTGAATTAAAATTCAAAAGATTTCCCGCACAACCTTGAGAAAATTTTGGTTTGATCTTGTCTTTTCTGCCAAAATTTTCTTTGAAGAATTCTGTTGACCAATGTTTGAGAATTTAACCGAGCGTCTCAATTCTACTTTTGATAAACTGCGCCGGCGCGGGAAACTTTCTGAGAAAGATGTTGATGCCGCGATGCGTGAAGTTCGCATGGCTTTATTGGAAGCCGATGTGCACTTTAAAGTAGTAAAAGATTTTGTGGCCCGAGTGCGCGAACGTTCAGTCGGGCATGAGGTCTCGAAGGCGCTTAATCCTGGTCAGCAGGTCGTTAAAATTGTCAATGAAGAATTGATCGGTACCCTGGGTGAACCGGAACCCCTGAATTTACGCGGCCAGCGCCCCCATGTGATCATGATGGTTGGTTTGCAAGGTTCAGGTAAAACTACCCATACCGGAAAATTGGCTAAAGTACTGCGCAGTCAGGGCGAGCGCGTCCTAATGGTTGCTGCGGACCCCTATCGTCCCGCGGCAGTCCAACAATTGCAGACTTTGGGCGAACGGCTCGGGGTTGAAGTTTTCACCGAACCCGGCGTAGCCCCACCCAAATTGGCCCAAAACGCGGTCCAACGCGCCCAACGCGGTGGCTTTAGCACCGTCATCCTCGACACCGCCGGCCGATCCCAACTGGACGATGAGTTGATGACCGAAATCATGGCCATCGACCAGAAAGTGGATTTGGCTGAAATTCTCCTCGTCGTGGATGCCATGATTGGTCAAGAATCGGTTAATATTGCCCAGGGTTTCCGGGAGGCGGTCCCCATTACGGGGCTGGTTCTCACCAAAATGGATGGGGATGCCCGCGGGGGCGCGGCGATATCCATTCGGTCAGTTACCGGTGTGCCAATTAAGTATCTTGGTACCGGTGAAGGTTTAGATGCCCTGGAAGTTTTCGATCCTAATCGCTTGTCCTCCCGCATTTTGGGCATGGGCGACGTTATCGGTTTGATCGAAGCTGCCGAGGCGAATCTAGATACTGAAGTTGCGCAACGCCAGGCCGAACGAATGATGGCTGGCGAGTTTACATTAGAAGATTTTGCTGAACAATTATCTCAGGTCCGCAAGATGGGGCCAATTGGACAGCTTTTAGACATGCTCCCTGGGGGCATGGGACAGATGGCGCGCGAGGTTGATCCCCGCGAGGCTGAGTCATCCCTCAAAATGACGGAAGCCATCCTCAGTTCCATGACCAAAGCGGAGCGTCGAAAACCGAAAATTCTGAATGCCAGCCGTCGACGAAGGATCGCGGCCGGGTCTGGGACCCAGGTTCAGGATGTCAACCGGTTACTGAAACAATATCGAGAAGCCCGCCGCATGTTCAAGACTTTACGCAAGTCTGGCATGCGCGGTTTACCAAATCTCTTTGGGTAAAACGAACAGTCGCAAACCCCGCGCTCCCTTCAGCGTCCTCCCTCTCTTAGTTTGTTGACTGGACGATAGCCTGAAACACAATCTTGATATCTCACCAAATTCTATAGAGATATCGAATATCTGTAATTGAAGGAGACAGATTCATGGTACGTTTACGATTGCGCCGAGTAGGTGCCCCCAAGCAGCCGAGTTATCGCATTGTGGCTGCAAGTAAAGAAGCCCCCCGTGATGGGAAATTCCTGGAAGTGGTTGGATTCTACAACCCCCGCACTGAACCGGCTACAATCCATTTCCAAGAAGATCGCGTGTATCACTGGTTGAGCGTTGGTGCTCAACCCTCTGATGCGGTTGCCCGGTTGCTCGATCAGATGGGCACCAAAGAACGCTTTGAGCGTTTCAAAGCGGGTGAGGATGTCGACAAATTGATGGCCGAAGCCGAAGCTGCCGAAGCTGCTCGCAATGTTGACCCCAAAACCCGCCGCGACACCCCCGTCGCCAAGGAAAAGAAAGCAGCTGAAGAGGCTGAAGCCTAATCCTTTTCATCTCTTTGGTGATATTTCACCTTGAACCAGTTCCCGTATAGCCGTAGGGTTAGCGGGTTCAAATGCTCAGGAGGTGTTGTGTGAAGGATTTAATCGATTTTATTGCTCGCTCTTTGGTGGATGATCCTGAAGAAGTCCACATTGAGAAAAGCAGCCGGGGTCCATCTGTTCATTTTGACCTGATGGTGGCCAAGGAAGATATGGGCCGCGTCATTGGTAAAGGTGGCCGGGTAGCCAACGCGATGCGGAGTTTATTACGCGTCGCCGCCGCGCGGGAAGGCAAACGAGCCTCCCTCGATATCGTTGACCCCGATTGATGGCTCAGAAGCATTCTTTTTCGATGCAAGATCAAAACTCCGGCTCGATGGATAACCACGAGCCGGAGTTCTTGGCTGTAGGGAAGTTTCGCCGTCCGCATGGGGTGCGCGGTGAAATTGTGATGTCGGTGTGGACCGAATTCCCCGAACGCCTGGAACCGGGAATAAAAATTTATGTAGGGGATGAATATATTCCATACCATATTCGCAGCGTGCGTTGCCATCGGGATGATCTTTTGGTCGCTTTGAATGAGTTTGACAATCGTGAAGAGGTTGGCGGTCTACGAAATCAAATTGTCAGTGTGCCTGCTGCCGACCTGCCCGAGTTGGATGATGGCGAAATTTATTTACACCAAATTATTGGGATGACGGTAATCAATAGCGAGGATGATCAAAACTTGGGTCGAATCGTAGAAATTATTGAAACCGGCGCGAATGATGTTTATATTGTTCGGCCTACTACCGGCAGTGAGTTGCTGCTTCCTGCGATCGAGGATGTAATCCTGGCGATTGATCTGGAGACACAAGAAATTCTGGTTAAACTTTTACCAGGGTTATAGGGGGCATTGTGCCCGGACATTGATGGGGCAGGATGTTGCGATTACAATAATTATATTAATGAAATAGCGGGATTATTTACACTATAAAATCAAACTCGCCTTGACATCTCAGAAATCCATATGGTATTCTCTGGCACGCTTTGGCTGGCGGGTAGAGATCCAGTCGATCTATTCATCCAACGTGAGGAACGGGGGTTGGTTGTGAACAATAATCGAAAATATTGGGTTGGATTCAACCTGGTAAAAGGAATTGGTGCGGTTCGTCTTAAGAAGTTGCTGACTGCGTTTGGCAGTATCGAAGCAGCCTGGGAAGCATCTCCAAAAGCATTACGGGAGATTGGTTTGCAGGCGAAATTGATTGAAAACCTGCAACAAGCTCGGACCAATATCTCTTTAGATGTTATTTTGAGCCAGATTCAGTCTCAAGGTATTCGGGTGTTGACTTGGGACGATGAAGATTATCCTGCTCGTTTGAATGAAATCTCAAACCCGCCCCCGGTACTTTACGTCCAAGGGACTTACATACCCTCCGATGAATGGGCTGTGGCGGTGGTAGGCACCCGGCGGATCACTCCATATGGTCGCCAGGTCACGGAGCGAATTGTGACCAAATTAGCTCAAGCTGGAGTGACAGTTATCAGCGGTCTGGCCCGCGGCATCGACGGCGTTGCCCATAAGATCGCCCTTGAGACGGGGGGTCGCACCTTAGCAGTATTGGGTTCGGGCGTTGATCGGATTTACCCGCCCGAACATCGGAAATTGGCCGTTCAAGTTGCTGAAAATGGCGCGTTGATAAGCGATTATGCTCCCGGTACGCCGCCAGAAGCGTCAAATTTCCCACCCCGAAACCGACTCATTGCGGGTTTGTCCATGGCGACCATTGTAGTCGAAGCGGATAAACGCAGCGGGGCTTTGATTACGGCCAATTTTGCTAACGATCAGGGTCGAGATGTTTTTGCTGTACCCGGCAGCGTTTTGTCTCCGCAAAGTCGCGGACCGAACCGTCTGATCCAGGACGGGGCCCGACCTTTGTTGAATCCCCAAGAGATCCTAGATGTGCTGGATTTAACTTTAGTCTCTGAGCATAAGGTTGCCCGGACAATATTGCCAGCTAACGCCATCGAGGCTCAACTTTTTGAAATCGTAGGGCATGAACCCTTACATATTGATGAAATTCGAGCCGAAACCAATCTCTCGATTGAAACAGTATCATCGAATTTGGCGATTATGGAACTCAAAGGGATGGTCAGGCAGGTTGGCGGGATGCGGTATACGGCCATCAAAGAGTCCGCGGCCAATTATGAAGTTAGTGAGTAAGCAGGTCAACATTACAAGCAAGTCATTGATAAAACCAGGACTGGATTTGGAGCGCAAATGCTTGAAAATTTTTATGCTGTGATCATGGCTGGGGGAGGCGGGACGCGTTTATGGCCGTTATCTCGGAAAGATCGCCCGAAACAAATGCTCGATTTAATCGATGAACGATCTCTATTTCAAACTGCGGTCGCGCGGCTAGATGGGCTCTTCTCACCGGACCAAATTTTCGTGGTCACTGTAGCGGAGCAGGCCGCTGGTTTACAAACCCAATGCCCCCAGATTCCAACTGAAAACTACTTACTTGAGCCTTTGCCCCGGGGCACAGCCTCTGTGGTTGGATTTGCTGCGGTTGCTCTTCAAAATCGCAACCCCAGTGCGACCATGGCAATCTTGACAGCAGATCACATTATTCAAAATGAAGATGATTTCCGGTCCGTATTGCGGTCGGCTTATGATGTTTCTCAAGAAAACCATCTGGTTACATTGGGTATTACCCCCTCTTTTCCATCCACAGGATATGGATATATCCAACAAGGAGATTTGATTGGCGATTATCGCGGTAAGGAAGTTTATGAGGCTGTCCGCTTCCGAGAGAAACCAGATGAAGCTACCGCGCAAGAAATGATTTCCACTGGCGATCACTCGTGGAATTCGGGGATGTTTGTGTGGCGAGTGGACACTGTAATGGGTGAGATTTCCAGACAAATGCCAGATTTGGACTCAAAGTTGGCTGAAATCGCTGAAAATTGGAACTCATCTCAAAGTCAGGGTGTGATTCAACGAGTCTGGCCGACAATTCAACCTGAAACTATCGATTACGGCATCATGGAAAACGCGCTCAACGTCGCCGTAATCCCCGCTCAGGATTTGGGCTGGAATGATGTTGGTAGTTGGGATGCCCTTTTTGACGTTCTCCCAGCTGACGATTCTGGCATGATCTCCAAGGGTGGGCACAATATCGCCATAAATTCGAACAACACTTTAGTTTACACAGATCAAAATGATCGTTTGATTGTGACGATTGGTGTAGATGATCTGGTGGTGGTCGATACTGGTGATGTGGTTTTGGTTTGTAAGAAAGATCAAGCCCAAGATGTGCGTCAGGTAGTTGGGCAGTTGAAACAATCAGAGAATAACGAATTCATTTAAGCAGATTTCGGAAAGTGTCCGAAAACAAAATACTTGATCAAATTGAAATCTGCTCAGGTGGTGCGGTAAATTTTGTCCATTTTTACTTACAAAACAAACCGCACCACACTAATATAGGTTTGGAGGCGCAATATGGAAGCATATTGCATGAAGTGCAAAGCAAAAAGAGAAATTGGTAAACCAGAAGCGGTATTTACGTCCACCGGGACCCCTGCAACTCAAGGCCTGTGTCCGGTTTGTGGGACCAAACAATTCCGGATGGGACGGACTCCGGCCCATGAGGGCCTGACGCCCCCTGAAATTGTCAAAAAACCAAAAAAGAAGAAACAAGTCCGACGCTCTGGAAAATTGGTCATCGTCGAGTCACCCGCTAAGGCCCGGACAGTCGGCCGATTTCTTGGCCGGGGCTATACCGTGAAGGCCTCCGTCGGGCATGTGCGCGATTTATTGCGGTCCCAGCTATCGGTTGATGTCGATAATGATTTCAAACCGAAGTATCGGGTTCCCAACGAAAAACGCCCGATTGTGAAGGAGTTGAAAGCTTTAGCAGAGAAATCGAAAGAAATTTATCTTGCGACCGACCTCGACCGGGAGGGCGAGGCCATTGCCTGGCACTTAATCGAGTCGGCAGATATTGACCCGGAGCGATCAAAACGAGTTGTTTTCCATGAAATTACGCGGCCGGCGATCGAAGCTGCCTTTGCAGAACCGCGCGAATTGAATATGGATTTGGTCAATGCTCAACAAGGACGGCGAATTCTCGACCGCTTGGTGGGATATAGTCTCAGCCCACTGCTGTGGCGCAAAGTACGAGGTCGATTATCTGCAGGACGGGTTCAATCAGTGGCGCTGCGGTTAATTGTGGAACGGGAGCGCGAAATCGAAGTTTTTGTTCCGGAAGAATATTGGACAATCGCCGCGGAGTTAGATCTACCGGGTAAAAAGAAATCTTTTGTTGCCAACTTGGCCCGTATTGATGGGAAAAAACCCGAGTTGAAATCTGAAGAGATTGTCAAACCCATTTTGGTTGATATGGAAACGGCCAAATATGAAGTTGGTAAATTGAAGTTAGGTGAGCGTCGGCGCAAACCAGCCGCGCCGTTTACAACCAGTACTCTACAGCAGTCGGCTTCGCGCCGTTTGGGATTCACAGCCCGAAAAACGATGCGGATCGCCCAGCAGCTTTATGAAGGTGTGGATGTCACCGGACGCGGCCAGACGGGTTTGATCACCTATATGCGCACCGATTCGACCAATATTTCTGCGGTGGCCCAAAAAGAAGCCCAAGAATATATCCGTGAAAATCACGGCCAAAAATTTTTACCCGCGAAACCACCTCAATACAAAACCAAAGCTAGTCGGGCCCAGGAAGCCCATGAGGCTATTCGGTCGACCAATGTTGAGTGGACACCGAAAGTAATCAAAAAACACCTGACCCGCGATCAATACCGGTTGTATCAATTGATCTGGCAGCGGTTTGTGGCCTCCCAGATGGCCGCGGCAGTTTATGATACGGTTTCAATGGAAGTCACTGGCACTTCTTCCCAATATAAATATTTACTCCGGGCTTCGGGTTCTACCATTCGATTTCCCGGTTTTCTAATTGTCTATAAAGATTTCACTCCGAAAGACCAAAAATCTGAACCAAAACAGCCTCCGATCCCCACTGATTTGCAGGTAGGGCAACTTTTGGATTTGCTGAAGTTGATCCCCGAGCAGCATTTCACCCAACCACCCCCCCGCTTTTCTGAAGCCTCTTTAGTGCGAGCATTAGAAGAAAACGGGATTGGACGCCCATCTACTTATGCGCCAACCCTATCTACGCTTCAAAACCGAGGCTATGTTGTCCGAGATGGCCGCCGCTTGTTGCCAACCGAAACTGGTAATATCGTCAATGATTTAGTGACTGAACATTTCCCGAATATTGTTGATACCGGGTTTACGGCCAATATGGAGCAAGATTTAGATCGCGTTGCCTCTGGACAGCAAACGTGGGAAACTATTATCCGTGATTTTTACGGCCCGTTTGCAAAACAAGTCGCGGCAGCCGAAGAAGCTATGCCGGAGGTCAAAACTGGCCCCGAATTGGTCGGTCGCCCATGCCCAGAATGCGGCGAAGATTTGGTTATTCGCTGGGGACGCCATGGGAAGTTTATCGGTTGCAGCACCTTCCCGAAGTGTCGCCATACCGAACCGCTGCTCGAAAAAATTGGCGTTGCTTGTCCCCAAGATAATGGGGATTTAGTAGCCCGCAAGACGAAAAAAGGGCGAACATTTTATGGGTGTGTCAATTATCCTGAGTGTGACTTTACTTCCTGGAAGTTACCACTACCACAGCCATGTCCAAAATGCCAGAGTTTACTGGTTGCCGCCAACTCAAACCAGGCCGAGTGTACCAAATGTGGCGAGCGTTTTGCCAAAGATGAACTCCCTCAAGTAGAAATTGTTAAGTAAATTGTTTTGAAGCGCTGTTATCTAAAAAAACAGCGCTTTTTTTAATTATTTGTATTTTTAGAATCTAGGTATGAGTCTTGCAACAATTTTTGTACGTAGAGCAGATATTGCGTATTTCAAAAATTTGTTCTACAATACAAACAGACCTTGGCAAATCAGACAGGCTAGCCTGGATTTGGGAGAGAGATAAGATGGACTTAGTTTTAGAACAAATTAAAAAACCATGGATTGCGGCCGCATTGGGGGTAATTGTGGGGTTATTGTTAGGTTTGCTAGTAGGGTATGTTATTGCCCCTGTTCAATGGGTCAATGTCCCGATGGAGTGGAACAAACCTGACATCCAGGAAGATTATCTGCGGATGGCGATTGAGGCTTACAAGTTAGATTTCGATACAACCAAAGCCAACACCCGATGGACAGAGTTAGGGGAAGCCGGACCGGCAACCCTGGCTAGAGTTGAAGGAGATTTAGGGGCCTTAACCGCTGATGACGTCTTGAACTTTAAACAAGCCACTGGTGCGGATGTCGGCGAGGGGGTCTCTGCTTCTGAGCCGGCTGAAGAAAGCGGGAGTAATACAACATTACTCTTGGTGATGTGCCTGGTTACCCTGGTTCTTGGCGGTGCTTTGGCGGCTTATTTCTTATTCCGCCCCCGCCAAAAAGAGACTTTATCACCGGCTGCCGAGGCCCTCAAAGTTACCAGTCAAATTGAGCAAACTGATTTTGGGGCTCGGGATGGTACTCCCCCAATGCAGCAATTTATGACCACTTATATGTTGGGTGATGATTTATTTGATGACTCGTTCAGCATTGACTCACCGAGTGGTGAATTCTTAGGTGAATGTGGCGTTGGGATTTCCGAAGCCATTGGCGTCGGTGAACCGAAAAAGGTAACTGCATTTGAAGTTTGGTTGTTTGATAAAAATGATATCCAAACGATTACCAAAGTTTTGATGAGTCAGCATGCCTTTGCCGATGGATCTTTGCGAGGGCGTTTGGCCGCCAAAGGTGATCCGTTCTTGGTAGAACCAGGTGGTGAAACAGTTTTGGAAACCGAAACTTTACGGTTGATCGCCCGGGTGGTTGATATGGCTTATGGTTCGGGAGCCTCACCCACCGACAGCTTCTTCGAACGCGTAACACTAGAACTGGCTGTTTGGCAGAAGGATGAGCAATCAGATTTTTCGATATAACTGATCCGCACATAAATGTAATAATAAAAAAATCCCCGGTTGGTCAACCGGGGATTTTTGATTTCGACATCAACGATTTATTTTATATCGACAATTTTAAGTTTCAGGCCGCCTCCGGGAGTATCAACGGTTACTGTGTCGCCAACCTTGTTTCCCAGGAGTGCTTGACCGATTGGGGACGCATTTGAAATCCGACCATTTGCTGGGTCGGCTTCCTTACTACCCACCAGAAAGTAAATTTCGGGAGGAAAATCTTCTTCTTGAACAGTAACGGTCGCGCCAACTTCGACTCTATCGAAGCCAGAGCCATTTTCTTCAATAATGGTCGCGTGACTAAGAATATATTGCAATTCTTGAATGCGGCCTTCTAGGAAGCCCTGATCTTCTTTCGCCTTGATATAGTCGGCATTTTCAGATAGATCGCCCATTTGGATTGCGGAACGCAGTCGCTGGGCTAATTCTTCGCGTTGAGGGCCTTTGAGTTCGGCCAATTCAGCTCGGAGGCGTTCTTCGCCTTCTACGGTTAGGTAATGCTCTTTCATAATCTCTCTCTTTACATCATCTTCAATGGAAGGAACAGATGACCGTCACAAAGTTGTGATTGTCACTATTCCCCGAGTTTGAAAATTTGATCAATTAGGGTTTGGTAGCCGGATTGAAGAGTTTGATGTGCTCTTCAATGGCATAGCGGTCGGTCATCCCGGCGATGTAGTCGCAGATGGTTCGTTCAAGACCCCGATCATCGATCCAAGCCTGGACATGGTGGGGTAACATTTTAGGTTCACCGAGGTAAGCCTCAAAAAGATCGCTAATTAATCGTTCGGCCTTAACTTGCATGCGGATCACGCGGGGATGCCGGTACAAATTTTTATAGAGAAAATCTTTGATTTCTCGATTTCGACGGTGCATGTCTTCGCTGAACCCGATGACGTTATGGGGTAATTGTTGTAATCCTAAAACCGAGTTGACTCGATTGTTTAGAATATTTTGGGAGGTGGTGCTGACCAGATCGGTGACCGTCATGCCAATTAAGCGCCGAATCAGGCGGTGACGACTGAGTTCGTCGAGAAAAAGACCTTCCCAGCCAATACTTTCGACCAAAATTTCCCACAGGCTGAGGCCAGCCAACATCGCGGGCGTAATCATTCCCGATCGCAAGCCATCATCCAGATCGTGAGCCGTGTAGGCAATCTCATCAGCCGCATTGGCGATTTGCGCTTCCAGGTGTCCCCTTAGTTCGGGGTCATATTCGGATGAATCGGCGACATCGTATTCGGTCTCGTGTTTGACGATCCCTTCTCGAACTTCCCAGGTTAGATTAAGGCCGGGGTGCTCCTGGAAACGTCGCTCAAGTTTCGAAACGATCCGCATTGACTGTTTGTTATGGTCAAAGCCACCGTGGTCTTTCATCAGGCGGTTGAGAATCACTTCACCCGAATGTCCAAAGGGTGAGTGTCCCAAATCATGGGCCAGGCAAATGGCCTCGATAAGATCTTCATTGGCCCCGAGTGCCCGGGCGATGGTGCGGCCAATTTGAGCCACTTCCAATGTATGAGTCAGGCGAGTGCGATAGTAATCACCCTCAAAATTGATGAAGACTTGTGTTTTATATTCTAGCCGCCGAAAAGCGGTTGTATGCAAAACGCGATCGCGATCGCGTTGGAACGCTGTCCGGTATGCGGGTTCATTTTCGGGATATTTGCGGCCCTTTGAATCTTTGCTGCGGATCCCATACGGCGCCAACGCCTGATCTTCAAGGGCTTCAAGTCTTTCTCGGGTTTGGATCATGTTTCGAACTCAATTCCTGCCTGGGTAAAAAGTGGGCAGAGTGTAATCTAGGTTCGCAGAAATGTCAACTTGGGCATATTCATTCAAGTTGATCAATATTTGCCCGTAACCGGCCTAGTTCAGTCTGAATGGTCTGGAGCGTATCTTGGGCTTGGGTATTTTTGCGTTGTTCAGCGCGCACAAACCGGGTATAGGGCGAAATAGTCTCGTTGATGTGCTGCAGGCTGCGATCAATCTCGCGTTCAAAATGTAACCGGAGCGCGGCGACCAGTTGTTGGCGCATCGCGCTGATCTTTTCCCGCATTTCTTTTTTGGCTTTCCGGCGCCGAGCGGGAATAATGAATAATCCCAAAGCAGCGATGGCACTGGCTAACAATATCCCCGTGACATCGGCAGCTACGGTTGTGGCGATAGTCGCAACCAAAGTTCCTAAGCCCACCGCGCCAACTTCGATCGCGGCGGCCGCGGCAACGGCATTCTGCGCCCCTTGGGCAATTTGATGTGCTTCGTACGAACGGTCGTAAGAATCAACGACTCGTTTGGAGGCTTGGCCAATTTCATCAATCAATCTTTGTCGGTCGTAATGGAACGTGCCAATCCCGATATCCCCAACGATACGTTCTTTGTGTTTGCGGCGCCGAACGGCAATGTGATCAGTTACGGCTTGCCACTGGTGCAAGTCAGAGTCGACCAGCCATTCAATTAATTCATTTACTTTACGTTCAATTTGTTGGGCCACATCGGAGACCACGCGCTGTTCAAAGGCACGTTGGACCTGATCTTTTTTCAACAAATCCATGACCCGGGTCAGGCGCATGGTCTCATCAAAGAAATCTTGTCCCCGCTGATCCATTTCATAAAGAATATTTTCGATATCGGCCATCCGAAAATCAAAATCGCGCCCCATATCTTCAGTATACATTTTGAGTTGGGTTTCGACATCGGTCAACATATCGACATCATCTTTGAGTAGATCAAGTCGTTCTGTCAAGATATCCAGGTAGCGTTCAGCCAAATGTTTTCCAACGCCCAAGGGATTTAGAAATTTTAGCTTGAGACGGCTGCTCTCATCCAGAGAGTCATGGATATAATTCTCTAGTGCTGCGAAGCGGCTGGGATCCCAAAGTTGAGGTTGGCCAGTTTTAGCTTGGAGGGCTAAACGGGCGCTAACTGGGAAAATGTCGGGCGTAATCCCTAAAAGAGTGTGCGCGTTTTCGGCGATGAAAGTTTCAATTTGATTTAAGTCTTCGGGGGTTTGAAGAATATCTACTTTGTTTATGACAACGACGACTTTCTTGCCCCAATCGCGAATTTTCTCAAGGAAGGAGCGTTCACTTTCTGTGAAAGGGCGATCGGCCGAAGTGATAAATAAGACCAAATCTGAGCGCGGTACAAATTGTGAGGTGATTTCTTCGTGTTCGCGGATTATTGCATTGGTACCGGGCGTGTCGACGATGCTGATTTCGGCGAGTAAATCGAGGGGGGCAATTATTTCGTGGAGGCGTTCGTCGATGACTTGGCGTTCTTCAGAATCCCCATAATGTAAGATGTTGACTTGGGCTGTGGTTGGGGTGACACCTTCTTTGAGGAGATTTTGCCCTAAAAGCGCGTTAATAAAGGCACTCTTTCCGGCATTAAATTCACCGACAACCACGAGTAGAAAAAAATCATCTAGTTGTTGGATAGAGCGGTCAAGTGCGTTTTGGTCTTCAGCGGCGGCGCCGAATTGAACCAAAGCGACGCGTAGATCGTTTAATATACGGCGTTCATCTTTTAGGAGATGGTCTTGGTGCTCAGTGAGAATACGCATATTTTTCCTTTTGAAGCGAATTATTGATATTCACTGGGTCGAATGGTCAATTTGATGACAAAAATTAGGGTCAGATCGTGCATTTTGTGATTATAGCATCCCATTTGACATCATGATATACTTGGCGAACGAGAGCGTCAATCCTGATACCCCACTAGAGATAAAAATCATTCTGTCTAAAGCTGGAAACTGGTTTGGGATTGTATTAAAACAATTTGCGAGGAGCAAGGTAAATGGAAATTCAAACAACTCAATACAAACGTTGCGAATTGGTGAAAGCCACTGGTCGCGTAGACAGCAATACGGCCCCCGATTTGGAAAAAACATTCAATCAGGTTGTTGATAGCGGTAAATCCAACATCGTTTTTGATATGAGTGAAGTCGATTTCATTTCTAGCCGAGGCTTATGGGTGCTGCTCGAAACCCAGAAAGCTTGCAAACGCGGCAATGGTCGCATGATTTTGGTCAATGTCTCCGAGGAAATGCAGCAATCTTTAGATTTGGCTGGTGTCAAACATTTCATCGATATTATGGATGATCTAACCGCTGCGGTTGGTAGCTTCTAGCTTCGAGCAATCAGCGTGATGCCGACCCAAACCTATCCAGGTCGTTATGCCAGTTTGGCGAAGATAAGCGAGTTTGTCGCAAAATCGGCTGCCAAGGCTGGTTTCGATAATAAGGAAGTCTATGCGGTGAAATTGGCCGTGGATGAGGCTTGTACCAATATTATCGAGCATGGCTATGGGGGGGAGGGGAAAGGCAAAATTCGGTGTACGTGTGATGTAACTTCTGGTCAGATTAAGATCACTTTACGCGATTGGGGTAAATCCTTTGATCCCGATCACGTCCCTGAACCCGATTTCGATGTGCCGCTCGAAGATTTGCAATCACGCGGGGCGGGGCTGTTTTTTATGCGAAAAATGATGGATGAAGTCCATTTTGATTTTCACAAACGTAAAGGCAATATCTTGGTTATGATCAAGCGGAAATAATTGTTTGGTCTGTGGCTGATTTGTTGGTCGGTCAACATATATCTAGCAACGATCATCCGAAAAAACTCACCAACCAGCCAACTGTCAACTCATAATTTCCGAAAAAATGAAGCCCCGAATTACTCGGGGCTTTCGGTTTCAATATCAGGGTCTCGTACCAGCACCATCAAGGTTATGTCATCAAACGGGGGGGCATCTCCCACAAAGTCGTACACAGAATCTAGAATTGAGGTTTGTAAATCTTCAGCGGATTGTCCCAGATTATGGGTAATGGTCTCCACCAGTGATTGCTGTTTATAAAAATCTCCCCGGCTGTTCTGAGCATCTGGCACCCCATCGGTGTAAAGTATGAGCACATCCCCAGGCTCCATCTGCACAGATTCGCGTTCCCAGGTGGCATCTTCATCAATGCCGATTGGGATACCGGTTTTCGTGAGGGGGAGAGGCTCACATCCATTTTGCGAAGCCAGTAGGAAGGGTGGGTTGTGGCCGGCATTGCAGTAGTTAATAGTCCCGGTTTGTGGATCTAAAACAGCAAAAAACACGGTGACAAATAAATTGGCCCGGGTATCTTTGAGAATGCGTTCGTTGGTGGCAAAGAAAACTAAATCGGGTTGCAAATCGAACTCAGTGGCATACGTGCGGATTAATGTCCGGCTGAGAGTCATATACAGCGCCGGACCGAGGCCCTTATCCAACACATCGGCAATTAAAAATCCGATTTTGCCACCTTCCAGGGGGATGATGTCAAAAAAGTCTCCTGAGGTCTCACCGGCTGGATGGAGGGTTACTGCAACCTGATAACCGGGCATATCGGGGAAACTATACGGTAAGAGGCTGGCTTGAATGCTGCCGGCTAGTTTTATCTCTTCACCCATTTTTTGCAGTTCTAACGCGCGTTGATAGCTCTTAGCCTGATTGATGGCTGAGGCGATTTGAGCCGCCAGAGCCTGTACTGCCGGACATAGATTTTGGAGTGCCTTCCGATCCCAAGGTTGGGCTAGCGTGTGAAATTCTAAATAAATACCCCCAAAAGTTTGTGATGACTCGACTTCTGAAATTGGGGCAATTACAACGGGATTATGATCGGTATGTCTTTCAAGCCAAGGGAGCTCGTCACCAGATAAAAATGACTGGCTGGTAGTTTGGTCTAATAACCAGGGCCATATTGCTTCTAAATTGGGGGTCCAATCTTCAGGTTGTCGCGCCAAAACATCTTCAGGGAAAATCCAGACAATGAGGCGACCCGCCGGAAACATATTGGTGAGGTGTTTCTGTAAAATCGCGGGCAGATCTTCAGAATCGGGAGGCGCATCGATAATGGCGCGGCCCAAAGTTTCCAATTTCTCCAATATTCGAGAAGATTGACGACTCCGTTCAGCAGACCAACTTAATCTTCTGGTCAAATATGCGACTGCGATCATCCCCGTAACAAAATACAAATAGACCCACATTCCACTCTGGCTGTATAACCCTGCAGCCAGAATCGCGAACGGATTTGCTACCTGGGGTAGGGCAATAGCCAGTAAGAAAAATTTTAAGATTGGACCTACAACTTTATTTCCGGTCAAGATTTGTTGCGCCCAGGCATGATAAGCAAGATAAGGTCCCCAAAATAAAGCATAAACCAAAAAATGGATCCCAAATAGGATCAGGGCCAAAAAAATACTCTCAACCGTTAAATCTTTGAAAGGATATTGCCCCCCCATCCCCCGGTAGGCACTAAATGCTACTAAGGGAACTAATGTTTCACTGGTCACATTCATAGAAATGTTGCGAATTTGACTCCAGCGGGCAGCTTGTGATTCCGATCTTCGCCAGTTTTGAATGAATTGAAATAAAACCCAAAAAGTGGGCAACCAGAAAAACGTTGGACCGAATAATAACACCCCCGACCAGACCGGAACTCCGGTTAACGCTCCTTCGGTGCTGCCGTAGCGATTGCGGCGGAGTTCAATGATCAAAAAGAAACTCAGACGGTTAAAAATAAAAACGAGGGCGGCAAATAAAATGAAGTACCCGAGTTTTTGATATAGCCAAACGAAATCAGTGACCCGGATTAGCCAGATCAATCCGGCGAACGCAAATGGCACTGAATACAGGGCTGAGATCACTTCGCCAACCCCAATCATTTGTCGTTCAGTAGAGCGATCTTTTAACTCTGGCCAGACCCGAATTGCAATCCGAAAAAGCAAAGGGTATATGCGAGATGTAGACGATTTGAGCATTAAACGATATTGGTTTTATTTTAGTTTCCGGTAAATGAAGCTGCTCCGAGAAGAGCATGGAGCAGTAA
>CAYVQU010000108.1:0-17309 GCA_964453155.1 uncultured Anaerolineales bacterium
CCTTTTCATACCATAAGGTGAGACTTTTTTGTCCGCTTTACCGGAAACTAAAATTTTATGTGGTGGTTGGTTAGTTGGATGGTTTCTTACCAGCCAACCGACCAACAAACCAACTTTACAATTTCACCGCCATTGTCGCGATAAACGGTTCAATCAGCCGATCCAAGATGTCTTCACCGCTATCCTCGTAAAATCCGGCGAGCAAGAATCCAGCCGCGATTTGGCCCTGGATTTGATCGGTCAGGGAATGTCCAAATTCAAATGGGGTGCGATCTTCGGCATATTTCTTTTTCATTTCAGCCGAAAGCGTCTCGAGATCAGAGTACGGAATACCATGACGGAGTTCGAAATTCCTCGTTTTATCAGCAATTTCCCAATCGATCATATAGAGGATGGGGTTACAGAACCCAGATAGAATCCGTCCATTGGGTTTGAGAACGCGATAACTTTCCCGCCACACCGGCCAGATGTCGTCAATAAAACAATTTGATACCGGATGAATGATCAGATCAAAAGTCTCATTATTAAAGACACTCAAATCCTGCATATTCCCCTGGACGGTGGTGATTCCCAGATCGAATTCGGCCGACACGGCGGCATCGCGCTGCAACTGCTCATCGGAGTTATCGAAGACGGTCACGCGAGCCCCTGCCGCGGCCAAAATTGGACCTTGCTGCCCGCCCCCGGAGGCCAGACAGAGCACATCTTTATCTTTCAGATCGCCCATCCACTCCTGAGGGACAGGTTTATACGGCGATAACAAGATTTTCACCTCGCCAGTGGCAGCCGCTGCAATTTCCTCGGCCCCCACCGGGATCGTCCACTGATTCCCGGTTTCAACAGATTGATTCCAGGCTTTGCGATTGTGTTCAAGTAAGTTCATAATAAAATTCTCCAGACCTGAGACCTGGAAGGTTTGATAAACCTTCCAGGTCTCAGTACTCACTCCATCGGCTTGCGGTAGGTGATCCCCTCCCGCACGACCTCGTACCCCATGCTCTGATACAGGTTCATAGCTCCATTGGGGTTCATGGTGTCAACGCCCAGCGCGGTTTCATCGAAATCCATCTCACGGAACATTGCGATACTTTGGGCGATCAGGGCCTTTGCCAGTCCGCGGCGGCGCCAGGGTCGGCGCACACAGATTGGGTCGGTCCAACCGCGCTGGCGGCCGTATTCTTCATTTTCCTGTGCATTGAAGAAATTTAAGACCATCCCGGCGACTTCATCTACATCCCAGGCGACTTTCCAATACTGGGGGTTGAACAGCGGCCAGGCCAACCAGCGTTGATAATCTTCCTCGGTGGATTCGGCGTAGCCCCAATGATCGCGGAAGGCTTCATTGGAGGCCTCATGGATGGCGCGATAATGTTCCTCGGTCACCGGACGGACTTCCACCCCCTCTGGCAGCGGCGACTCCGGAATGGGGGCCTCCACCGGACGCGTCATCTCATATCCCCAGCGGATCGGTTCGTACCCATTGGCTTTGAGCAGGGCTTCAACGCCGACCTGCTTGTTATTGTGGTCATTCTGGAAGAATTTTGGGGCCTCTACAGGATGATCGGCCGCGATTTCTCGCAAACGACGTTCATTATGCTTCAAGATCGCGGTGCCAATGCCCTTGCGGCGCCAGGATGGGTCAATCCAACCTAAGGCATAATAGAGATAATTGCCCTCGCTCTCCTGATACCAACCCACCCGTGAATAGGCAATGGCCTCCCCATTCACTTCGGCAAAGATCATATCGGTGCAGGGATCGCTGCGCTCCAGGTGATTAAAATTGTGGGCGATATCCTCCAGGGTCATGTGATATTCAACGCCATCAACATCTTTGCAGGCGTTGAATATTTTCATAACATGAGGGGAATCCGCTTCCCCGGCGTAATTCCGAAACGTCAGGCCGGGGATGGCGGGGGCTTCGGGAATTTCAATTTTATTTCGAGTTAGTGTTGTCATTTTTTCTCCAGCTATTGGTGAAGGGGAAATTGGATGATCAGGTAACCAGGAAATCGTTACCCAATTCCCCAATCACCTGGTTACCTGATATTTTTATTAAAAGTCAGCAACTTGTGCTTTTTCTCGAACCCAACCGCCTGATACAGGGCTTGGGCGGCGGGATTATCGTGTTCGGCGCACACCATCGCGGTCTGCATGCCCCAAGATTGCAAGCGACGCAACCCGGCGGAAACGACGGCCCGGCCTAACCCCAGGCGTTGATATTGGGTATGTGTCCCGACCGGTTCAAACAGCCCCACTCGGTTGACGGGGTCTGGCCAGACGATGCAGAACGAGGCAAAATTTCCATCGGGTCCTTCGGTGACGAGATCAAAGTTGGGGTTGTAGACCGGCGAGTGCATGAATTTCTGGTAACGCGGCCAGTATTCATCATAGACCCGCTTGGCACCAAAAGCATCATGGGAAGCAGTCGCTCGGAGATGTAAATCGTCTTCACCGTGCAACGACCGGACGACGAAATCGGACGGTACGACCGCATCAGGAATCTCAGCATTCAGGGGTTGTTCCATATACCACATGAAGTGCTCAGCGAGTTCAAAGCCGCGCTGCTCAAGTCTGGCGATCCGACGAGTATCTTTTTCAGAGATCCATACAGTGGAAAGCTGGTGTTCACCTTTTTCCCGCATTCGTTCAGATAATGTCGCAATCGTCCAATCTAAAATCTCGGTTTCTTGGGTTGTATTACGCATCTCGGGCAGCAGATAGATATCAAACGAACGCCAGGAAATATCGAACAACGACCACCCCACCACGCGTCCATCGACTTCCCACAGCGTGATATCGTCGCGCCAATGAGATTCATCTTCATAATCATAAAACAGCCACCAACTCAAATCACCGGGGTGGGCGTAATATGTAGAGCGCGCTGTTTTACGACCAACAGCAAGAATCGCAGTCATGATGATGAAGTCTTGCAGGCCGGTGTAGGGGCGAGGGGTTAGGGACATGCTACTCTCCTAGGTTTAACGTCATTGCAAGGAGCGGAGCGACGAAGCAATCTGAAATTCGAAAAAAATAATGATACAGATTGCTTCGCTTCGCTCGCAATACCGCAAGGGTATACCCGTTGGTATGACGTTAAACGGTCTTCCAATACTTCCGCTTGATCCCATCTCCCGGCTCTTCGAACCGCGACCACTCGAAGCCTTGCTCAACGAGGAAGCCGTGCCAGCCTTCATCGCGGTCGTTGTTACCGGGGCAGAGGATGACCATCCCGCCGGGTTTGGCGACGCGCACCATTTCGGCATGTTCTTCTTTGGGATGATCCCCAAAAACGTGGCCACCCATAACGATGTCGATGAAATCATCCGGGAAGGGGATAGCGGTGATCAATCCATCCATCGTAAAGATGTTGTTCAGGGCTTTTTTACGAGCCTGCGCTTTAATATAGACCCGCAAATTTCCGACGGGTTCAACCGAGAAGACGGCATGGGCACCTTCTTGCGCCGCAAGAAAGGCCAACCGCCCGGTACCAGAGCCGACATCGACCACAGTTTTGCCGCGGAAATCGGTAAGACCGGTGAGTTCGGCGTCATCCCAACCGAGGAAGGGCATATCGGCGTAGATTTGGGGATCCACGGCGTAGACGACGAGATCATTAATCGACCGCAAGATCGTCTCCTCCGCTTCCCTAATCCCTAACCCTTCCCCCCTCAACTCCAACACCCGATCCACCCAAGCATTCAACTTGGGATTCTTATTTCGCAAATACCATTCGACCGCGGGGTTGGCTTTCAGGGCCACAGCTAACTCTGGTTCCGGCAGCCAGCCGGGAAGCCAGGCCAGTTGCTCCCGCTCGAGGAGCAGGAGGGTATTGAATGATAAATTGGTGACGTCAATCCAATTGAGGGGCATTTTTAACTCCTGGTGGTGGGTTGCGAGGTGTGAGTTGAGAGAGCGTTCCCTCCACTCGCAACTCGTAACCGGCGATAAGCTACGTAAAAAGTGAGGGCCACAACGGCTAGGACAACTCCCATCAGTAGCAGGGCAGCGGTGAGCGAGAAAATATCTACATAATGGCCAATGAGGGGGGAGATGAGGATGAAGAGTAAGCTGTTAACCATGTTTTTGATCGAGAGGACGGTGGCGCGTTTATCCGAGGGGATGCGTTGGTTGATGAAGGTTTCGAGGAGGGGGTGGAAGGGTCCGCTGACGGTGGCGTGCAGGAAGATGAAGATGAAACCCAGAACGAAGACAAATTGGGACTCCAGGATGAAAACGGCTGCCAACCCGAGGGGGATGAGCAGGAGGGCGGTCCGAATCCCGATGGTTTTCTCTAGGCGATGAGCTTGCTTGCCCGTGTAACCGCCAATGACGTTTTGCAGCGCGTAGATGAAACCAAACCAAGCCAGCGGGACGGCACTCAACTCCAGGTAGGGCTGCCACAACCAAAATCCGATGCTGAAGAAAAACCAGATGGTCGCGGCATAAAAGACGAAATATCCCGCCGCGCCGGTGGTTGACATCCGCCAGCTTTTGCCGAGATGTTGGAGATACGATTCGGCATTTTCAGTGGAACGATAGAACGGCGGTTCGATCAGGAAAAACTTTTCGATCAGCGCCAGTTGTCCGGCGGCGAAATAGGCCCACCAGGCGTAGGCCATATCGAGTTGGGCCAGCAGACCGCCAACAATCCCGGCAAAGGCCATTGAGAGGGAGCCATACCATCCCATTTTTCCAGCAATCCTCGTGAACTCGTCTTCTCGGTCAAGGGCTTTGAGCGTATCGTATAAAATGGCAGTATCGGTGCCCGAGGTCAGTGCCGCCCCAATCCCGCCGATCGACATCGCCAGCAAAACCACGACGAACGAATCCGAGAAGACGATGATGGGGATGATCGGAATCCCGACCACCGAGGCAATTATCAGGCTCCACTTGCGGCTGATCCGGTCACTGAAAACCCCGGTTGGGATTTCCAACACCAGCGCAATCAGGTAATAGGCAGCCTCGATCAAGAAGAATTGCTGGGTGGTGAATCCCTTCGAGAGCAAAAACAGGGTGTACACCACCAGATGGAACTGGGCATTCCCAAAAATATGGATCAAATAAAGCCGGTTGATATTCTTAGTTAGTTTCATCTTTTATAACTCACCACAAAGGCACAAAGAACACCAAGTTTTTCTTTGTGGAACTTGGTGTCTTTGTGGTGAAAATTTCCATTTACACAGCAACCTGTTCCCATTCTTCGATTAGGGCTTCCATTTCGACTTGGGCTTGAGCGTATTCACGGCTGAGTTTCTGTGTGCGTTCGAACGATTGACCGTTACCCGATTTTTGGATCGCTTTACTGAGATTTTTCAGCAGTGCTTCATGGTCGGCGATGCGGGATTCGAGGCGTTCGAGCAGGTGCTGCTGTTTGCGGGTCTCACGGCTATTGTCGCGGGCCAGGGGTTTGGGGGCAAAGAGAATCTGATGGGCCTGAGAGGTCATTTCGGCGTTTTGCAAGACGAATTGACGGTAGGTTCCGTTGAAGACCTTGAGATGTCCATCTTGTAGTTCCCAAATTTGAGTCGCCAACCGGTCAACCAGAAAGCGGTCGTGGGAGACCAGCAAAATTGTACCTGGAAAACCCTGCAAAAGCTCCTGGAGAACTTCTTGGGCGGGGAGATCAAGATGATTGGTAGGCTCATCAAGGAGCAAGAAATTGGCCCCGTCTAGAGCTAGAATCGCCAAAGCCAACCGGCCCCGTTCCCCACCGCTGAGAGCAGAGATTGGCTTGTAAACATCGTCACCCCGGAACAAGTATTGGGCCAGATAGCTGCGGGCCTGGCTGATTGGCATCCCTTTATGATTGAGGAATTCATCCAAAACCGAATTCTGTAGGTTCATTTCATCATGAGCTTGAGCGAAATACCCGATTTTCAGGCTGGCCCCGAGATGAACATTTCCTTTCAAAGGCTCGATCTGCTTGAGTAACGTTTTCAGGAAGGTGGTCTTGCCGCTGCCGTTGGGGCCGATCAAGGCGACACATTCGCCGCGGTAAAGTTCGAGGTCTTCAGCCCGAAACAATGGGACTCCTGGATAGCCAAACTCGACTTGATCCGCCCGTAGGATAACGTTTCCGCTGAGATGAACCGGTTTAAGTCGCGGCCGGATCCGGGGTGGTCGCCCCGGCATCTGGATGGCTTTGACTTTACGAATGGCCTCAGTCACATCAAGAACCCGAATGGTCGCATTGGGACCTTTATCGAGCTCCATTTCGCTCCATTTCTTTCCGCTGCGTAAACCCATGACACCGTGCGTATCGACAATGGCTAGATCGCGGCTGACGCGGCGTAACAGGCCCAATGCCCGGGCATGGGTGCTGGCTCGTACCCAATTGCGCTGGACAAAATCCATTTGCTTCTGCAACCGGGCTTTTTCTTCCTTGAAAACTCGTTCGTAGTATTCCCATTTCTCATCCCGCTGGAGCAGATAGTCGCTGTAGTTGCCAGAAAACTCTTCGATCCCGGTGCGGCTCATCTCCCAGATGGCGTTGACGGCACTGTCCAGGAAGTAGCGATCATGGCTGGCGACCAGGACAGCCCCATCCCATTTGCTGAGGGTGTGCTCCAACCATTCGATGGCTTCGGTATCGAGGTGGTTGGTCGGCTCATCGAGCATCAGCAGGTGGGGTTTTTCAAGCAAGAGACGGGCTAACAGGGCGCGGGTTTTCTGTCCACCGCTGAGGTGGTTGAGGGGTAGCTCCCAATTTTCAGGTCCGAGGCCCAATCCCTGCAAAGTCTGCTGAATGCGAACCTCGTAATCATAACCACCGGCATGTTCAAACCGGCTTTGCAGCTCGCCGTATTTCGCCAGCAGGCTTTCAGAGTAATCTCCGGCCGCCATCTGAGATTCCATCTCATGTAGACGGTCTTGCTGAACCTGGAGCGGTCGAAAGACGGTCAACATTTCGGCATAAACCGTGTTCTCGCGGGCCGCGAAAGCCTCCACGGCTTCCTGCCGCAGATAGCCAATCCGCCGACCGCGCGCAATGTGAACCTGCCCACTTGAAGGCAGGTTCACCCCAGCCATGATCAACATCAGGGACGTTTTCCCAATCCCATTCGGGCCGATCAGACCAATTTTGCTGTTGTTTTCAACTCGAACTGAGACTCCGCTAAAGAGATCAAAATCTCCAAAGGAAAGACTCAAGTTATGGGTGGTGAGGAGAGACATGATGATTCTCCGTGATACGTGAAACGTGATGCGTGGGGAATTCAAGATTCACGTTTCACGCATCACGATTTACGCTCTAGCCGTTGCGATGTAACTTGCCCTTACGTTTCGCGTATCTTTCGGCCTGCTCAAAGACCCACAACCCGGCAGGGATCAGGACGATGCCCATAATCAGGGTGGGCCAGATAAAGGGCCACAGGTCGAGGGTCCGGGTACCTTCCAGCAAGGAGAGGCGGACGCCGTCGAGGACGTAGGTTGCCGGGCTGAAAACCGCAATTTTTTGCAAAATTTCGGGCAGCACTTCAACCGGATAGTAGACGCCGGAGACCAGGAGCAGCAGGGCGATGATGATATGGGTCATCTGGGCACCGCGCTCGGGGAAGAGCAGGGGCAGGGTCGAGGCCATGATGCTGATCCCGACGAAAGAGAGGCAGCCAGAGAGCAGCATAATCGTGCCGCCCCACAGGTTGGCACCGCTCAAACTGATATCAAAGATCAAGACGGTCACGCCCAGGATCACAGCTGTAAAGACGAAACCGTAGATCACGGCGAAAAATGTTTGCCCGGCCATATGGGTCAGGCGGCGGATGGGGGCCATCAAGGTGTATTCGATGGTGCCCTCCCAACGTTCGATGCTGATCAACTCGGTGATCCAGTAGAAAACGGTTGAGAGATAACGCCAGACGAGGGTTCCGATGACCAGATAAAGGACCAGAAAACTGCCATCGACAGTGGCTTCGTTGCCGCTGAGATATTCCATCCCCAGGCCGATGAAGCTGACACTGAGGCTGTTGGCGATCGAGTACACCATCCAGACCATTTCCCAGGTCCAGTAACGTTTGACCAAGTTGGCGTTGCGCTCCATAAATGCATAGGAGGCGCGGATTTGGTGGATGAGGGGTGAAGCGGTTGTCATTGTTGATTTCCTTCATTTTGGACGCGGATTTCACAGATAAACACGGATCAAAAAGCTCATGAAAATCCGTGTTTATCCGCGTTCATCCGTGTCCGATTACATTTAGATGATTTTGCTCCCACTCCTCGCGTAGGATTCCCATGTAGAAGAAATCCCAACGGCAGCCCTCACGGTTGAGGACTTCACGGACGCGGCCTTCGATGGTGAAGCCGCAATTCTCGTAGGAGCGGATGGCGCGGGGGTTGTATTCGAAGACAACCAGGGAGGTCCGGCGCAGATTGAGCTCGGTGAAGGCAAACTGGAGCAGGAGGTTCATGGCATCGGAGCCGTAACCTTTACCCCAATTCTCACGATCGCCGAAACCAATGCCGATCATGCCGTCGCCGTGATTCCAGTGGATGTCAAACAGGCCGACAAATCCGATAGGATGGTCACCATCCAGGGTGCGGATGTCGAAGAAAAAAGCGTTGGTAGGGTCTTTTTCAAGCCATTTTTCATTTTGTTCTTTGATCTTCTTCTTCGAAAAGAGCCGGTAGGGATCACTATCCAGCATCCGGGCAAATTCAGTATCTTGATTCCAGCGGACGGCGGCTTTCGCCATGACGTCGGGTTCTTCGGCGGTGAGACGGACGAGTTTTCCGGTGAAAAGATTATTTGTCGTCATCTTGGTTTCCTTGTTGGGCCAACCATTCCGATTGCATCAAACCAAAGAGCAGCGAGTCGCAAAATTTTCCATTGCGCTGAAGCGCTTTTCGGCGGCGGACTTCTTCGACAAAGCCGTGTTTTTCGAGTAATTTGACGCCCGGGGGATCATTATCGGCGGCGAATACAGACAGGCGGTAAAGATTGAGCTCTCGAAAAGCGAAATTTAGGGCCAATTTCGATGCTTCATGAACATATTCAGCGTCGCGCTCATCAGGGTGACCGATTCCAATTTGCAGGCCGCCGGTGGCGTTGGTCCATTCGATCCAGAAAAACTTGATAAACCCAAGAAGTTTGTCTTCCCCTTGCTGGCGGATGGTGAAGTAGAACGTGTTCTTCGATTCTTCAACTTCTTTCTCGATTGCTTCGTAATGTTTCTTCACTTTCGCCACCGACATCGGCAGAGCGATATCAAAACCGATAGAATGTAGATAGGCCGGATTATGCGTCCAGTTTGATTCGATTTCGGGATCTTTCTCAAAATCAATCGGGCCGAGGTAAACCTGTTCGCCCTGATAAAGTTGGGTGGTGATGGTCATGAATTTTTCCTTTGAGAGATAGATTACATCAGCAATCTATCTCTCATTTCAGCTATTCTTCATCTTCATTCTTGAGCTTGCGGCCCGTCAATTCCATGAAGACGTCTTCTAACGTGGTCTCGTGCCCATTATCGCTGGGGACCAGTTTCTTCAGGTTTTCAGGGGTGTCCAGGGCGACGACATCTCCTTTGTCCATGATGGCGACTCGGTCGCAGAGAACGTCGGCTTCGTGCATATCGTGGGTGGTCAGCAGCATAGTGGTGCCGTACTCATCGCGCAGTTCTTCGATCACAGCCTGGACTTCCCGCTTGGAGCGGGGGTCGAGGCCAGTGGTCGGCTCATCGAGGAGCAAAACTTTGGGCTTGGAGAGCAGTGCTCGGGCGATGGCAACTTTCTGCTGCATCCCGCGGGACATTTCTTCCATTGGGCTGAAGATCGAGCGTTCTTCCAGACCCAGGCGGGTCAAAATTTCAACGACCTGCTTCTTGGTCTCCGCGCCGGACATTCCATAGAGCCGGGCACCGTACATCAAGTTCTCCATCGGGGAGAGTTTCTTGAAGAAGGAGGCCTCGACCGAAACGCGGTTGATCAGGGTCTGGACTTTGAGCGCGTCTTTGACGACATCGTAGCCGAATACTTTAAGATCACCTTGATCTGGAAGCAGGAGAGTGGCCATCAGACGGATCAGGGTAGATTTCCCAGATCCATTGGGGCCGAGCACTCCAAAAATTTCACCTTCGCGGACTTCGAAGTTCACATTGTTGACCGCGATGATTTCTTTCTTCTTGCTGCCGTTTTTTTCGGCAGCCCCATTCTTTGAGCCGTTTCCATTCCCCTTTTCCAGGGACTTGGGTTTCAAAACGCGTTTCCACAAGGGATCGCCTGGTTTACCGAATTTCTTATAAACATCGGTGACGATTATGGCTTGTAGTTTAGTATTCATTATTATCTTCATTCTCCTTTGAAACGAAAAAACCGACCCAGTTGGCCCCGATTTCTCGAGGCGCAGCCGTGGCCGGTTGGCAGGATGAAACAAAAAACAGCCACGGGTTAGGCGTAGGCCCGTGGCTGTTAGTCGTTTAGAAAGTTGACGTTTCAGTCAGTAGGCGCACTACGCGAAGGCACAACGAAACCACCGCTATCTGCGGATTTTCGAATTCGAACCGTAACATTGATTAAGTTGGACATTCAGGCGTACTCCTTTCGTAGTTTTTGTCGAGCGTTTTGTAGGATACCAGGGAAGTTTATAAGGGTCAAGGATTTAACCTTAAAATATTCATCTTGGATATATGTACTATATTCAATATGAATATTACAATTCAAAATCGTTCGCCAGGGCCATTTCTAATCGAAAATGCCAAAAAATTATTTAAGTGTCACATGGGTTACCCAGCTAGATGACAAATATTCGTTTATAATTTGATCAGATAACCTCTGGTTTAAGTGTGTTCCGGTTTATGCTTTCAATTAAACTGACAAAATCTACCGCCACACCGGATGAAGAATCTGCAAACTTGTAAGTAGTTTAGAGTCCAATGTCTCCCAGTTTAGGATCGCTTCAAAATGACGGCCGAGTAATTATCATTGGGGGTGGGCCAGGAGGAACCGGGTGTGCATTAGCCTTGCACACCCTGGCTACCAAGTTGGGACGTAAGATCAACATCACAGTTATTGAGGGGAAAACTTTTGAGGGCGGGGTCCACTACAATCAATGCGCGGGGGTCCTTTCTTCTCCACTTCCAACTCTACTTACCGAAAAACTCGCGGTGCCCTTCCCCACTGATCTAGTTCGCGAGACCGTCCAAGGATATATTCTGCATGCCGACAACCAGAGTGTCAGATTAGTCGATACAGGAGAAAACTCAACCGCATTACGCCGGGTTCATTTTGATGCTTACATGTTGGCTGCGGTCAAACAGCGCGGCATCGAAGTCCATTCCGCTCGAATGACCGGTTTGGAATTTCTACCAGATGAAGTGCGCGTCTATACAGAATGCGGTTCATCCCAGGCCGATGTCGTTGTGGGGGCTTTTGGTCTAGATGAAGGCAGTGCCACATTACTATCCCGACAAACGGCATATCGAACGCCACGGTTTATTAATTCGGTGGTCACCAAATATCACCCGCCATTAGATGAGATGGAAAAATTTGGTCAATTTGTGCATGCCTTTTTACCCAAAAATTCCCAAATCGAGTTTGGGGCGATCACCCCTAAAGGCAACCATCTGACCTTCAATATCGCCGGAAAAAATGTGGATGCAGATGTGATGAACTCTTTTTTGGAGAGCGATTTTGTCCACAACGTTTTACCCCCCTCGTACCCGAAAAATCATCAAAATGAATTAGATTTCACCTTTTTTAAGGGGCGCTTTCCAAACTCTCTGGCAAGCAATTTCTATGGCGACCGATATGTAACGGTTGGAGATGCCGCGGGATTAGTACGAGCATTTAAGGGCAAAGGTGTCACCTCCGCAATCCAGACCGGCATTCGCGCGGCTGAAACAATCCTCTTACATGGAATCTCAAAATCAGCATTTCACAATCATTATCGAAATGAAAATCAGGATATTATCCGCGATTTACCTTATGGCCAGGGAATGCGATTTTTCACCCTGTTACTCACTCGCCTGGGATTGATGCAAAAAATTGTGCAAACGGCCCAAAACTCACCGATATTACAAACCATCCTTTTTGATGCTGTCTCTGCACATGCCACCTATCGGAGCATTCTCTCAAAATCGCTGAAACCGAATACATTCGTCCCAATATTACGCGCGTTGCTACTATCAGCGAAAATGTAATCTTTTGTTCAAGTAAAATTTTTTAATGGAGGCCCTCATGACCGAATCAACCCTTGTTCGAATGTTCAAACCCCAGGCCAATGAAGAAACATCCCGGCTAACATTGGAAGACGATGCCAAAATTGCAGTTATTGGTGGTGGACCGGCCGGCTCATTTTTTAGCATTTTTTTATTGGATATGGTTGATCGGTTGGGGATGGAAATTGAGATCGATATTTATGAACCCCGCAATTTTACAAAACCGGGCCCAATTGGCTGTAACATGTGTGGTGGGATCATTTCAGAATCGCTCGTCCAAATGTTGGCCGCCGATGGAATTAATCTACCCCCTACGATTGTTCAGCGGGGGATTGATTCTTATGTTCTGCACACCGATGTTGGTAGTGTTGAGATCAAAACTCCGTTAGAAGAGAAACGGATCGGAGCAGTCCATCGCGGTTCGGGACCAAAAGATATCCAAGAAATTAAATGGGGTAGTTTCGATGGTCACTTGCAATCCTTGGCGATCGAAAAAGGTGCCAAAATCATACCCAAACGAGTGACGGATATTAAGTGGACCAGCGTCGGCCCCCAAATTGTAACCAAGGGGGATCAACCCAAACCTTATGATTTACTGGTTGTATCGGTGGGTGTAAATTCGAGCGCGCTAAAACTATTCGACAAACTCGAAAATATCTCCTATGAACCACCGGAAACAACCAAAACTTTTATTCGCGAATATTATCTGGGAGAAAAGAAAATCGAAGAACAACTGGGTAGCTCAATGCATGTCTTTTTGCTAGATTTACCCCGATTGGAATTTGCGGCCATCGTCCCCAAAGGAGATTATGCCTCCCTGTGTTTGCTGGGCGACGAAATCGACAAAGAATTAATTGACTCTTTCCTCGACACACCCGAAGTTAAACAGGTCTTTCCAGCTGATCTCCCCCTTCAGAAAGGATCATGCCAGTGTTCACCCCGGATTAGCGTGAGTAGCGCGGCGCGGCCTTTTGATGATCAATTGGTATTTATTGGCGACTCGGGAGTAACCCGGTTATATAAAGATGGTATCGGAGCCGCCTACCGGACCGCCAAAGCTGCCGCCACCACGGTGGCATTCCACGGCATATCTACCGAAGATTTTGAACAGCATTTTTGGCCCGCCTGTCAGCGCATCAGCACGGATAACAAAATCGGTAAAATTGTCTTCTTCATCACCAGCCTGATCCAAAGTCAACGATTTACCCGGAAAGCACTGTTGCGGATGGTCGGCAACGAACAAGAAACCGAGGGCGGTCCCCGTCGAATGAGTACGGTATTGTGGGACACCTTTACCGGGAGCGCCCGGTATCGGGAAATATTTTTACGCGCGCTGCATCCCGCCTTCTTAGCCCGTTTCCTCTGGGATAACGCGGTTTCAATTTTCAAATTTTGGTCTTAATAACGATTTCAAACCATTACACAGGAGAAGCGTATGCCAACCGGAGAATTAGGAAAACTCTATCACGATAGCGAAGTGATCATCCGCCAGGGTGATATTGGGGATTGTATGTATGTCATTCAGAACGGCCAGGTGGAAGTGCTCTTGGAGCAGAATGGGCAGCAAATTCGTCTGGCGGTTAAAGGGGAAGGTGAAATTATTGGTGAAATGGCAATATTTGATCGCGAAGTCCGCTCCGCAACAGTGCGGGCAATCGGACAGGCCCGGGTTTTAACCGTCGATAAAAAGAATTTTTTGCGGCGGGTTCACTCAGACCCTTCGCTGGCATTAAGAATTGTTGAAACGATGTCCCAGCGAATACGAGTTTTGAATACTGAGGTGGCCCGGCTAAAGGGGGAATAAAGCCGGTAAAAAAAGAAAAGGCTCACCGAAGTGACCCTTTTCTGAAAGCACTACTCGATCGGGTATCCCGCCGAACGCCAGGCCTGCGAACCCCCCGCGGCGCTGGTCACACTTGTAAAACCGGCGTCCATTAAGATGTCGCGGCCGGTACGGCTGCGATTGCCTGAATTGCAGATCACGACAATTTCTTGATCCAGCGGTACTTCGTCAATACGACTGGCTAATTCTCCGAGGGGGATCAAGGTCGCAGCGGTCGCATGGAAACTGTCCCACTCATGTTGCTCGCGGACATCCAGTAAAAATGCACCTTCTTGAACCAGATCATAAGCCTCTTCAATATTTACTTCAGTCGGTAATGTATTCTCAACAGTTGCAGGAGGACTTGAAAAGCCTCCCATCGCAACCCAACCGGCTAGAGCCAAGATGATGATTGCTACCAGGCTGACCACCAATTGAATTTGTCGTTTTTTGCGGCGTTGTTCTGCTCGCTTTTGCATGCGTTTTGAAATTGATCCAGAAGTATTATTTGCCATATTTTTCTCCTTATAGTTTTGATGCCTGAAAACTAAAAAGGTTACGGTATCGCCTCTAAGCGGAAAATTGTCCCTTTTCGATCAACCAAATAAACTTCTCCCGATTGATCTTCTCCGAATGAAGTGATATTTGCCCCAGTTTGATAGAGTTCCTGGTTTTGCCAGTTTCCATTTTCAGCGCGCAGCAATCCCCAAACCCGGCCGGAACAGAAATCACCGTACAGATAGATCCCTTGCCACTCAGACATTGATCCACGGTAGACCACCCCACCAGTGACAGAGCAACCCAGGGCGTGGTCATATTCCCAAATTGGGGGGATCAGAGGGACATTTTCAGGGGGGCTGCCCTCAAAGGAGTGGAACCCCTCTTCAAAATCCCAGCCGAAATTCGTACCTCCTGGGGAGTTGGCTGCCAAAAATGAAATTTCCTCCCACTGATTTTGCCCCACATCCCCAATATACAAATCCCCAGTTGCCCGGTCAAACGTGTACCGCCAGGGATTTCGCAACCCCGAGGCCCAAATTTGGGGCATCCCAGCCTCATTGACATAGGGATTATCGGCTGGAACGGCATACGGATCACCATGATTAACATCAATCCGCAGCATTTTCCCGAGGAGCGAATTCAAATTTTGGGCGTTCCCTTGGGGATCATTCGCGGCCCCGCCATCACCGGTGCCGATATACAGCAATCCATCCGGGCCAAAGGCTAAATGCCCGCCATTATGATTACCAAAGGGCTGGGGAATTCGCAGTAAAATCAGCTCAGCATTAGGATCCGCCTGATTTGGATCAGCCCCAACCTGGAAGCGAGAAATAAACGTATCACCATTTTTCCCAGTGTAATTGACATAAAAAAAGTTGTTGTTTTCAAAATCAGGGTGGAAAGCCAATCCCAACAACCCTTGTTCATTGCTACCATCATCAACTCGGTCGCGAATATCCAAAAATGGGGCAGTCACAACCTGCGCATTCTCCACTACCCGAATGATCCCCGGCTGTTCGATGATATATAAGCGACCGGTATCATCATCCGCATGGGCAAGGCCCACTGGGCTAGTGAAACCCGAAACGATGGGAACCCAGCCAAAACTGGAATTTTCCGGAAAAGTTTGGACAGAAAAAATCGTCGGTTCGGGTTGAATTTCGGCAGTTACAGTCGCGGTGACTGCGACCAGTTGATTATCAGGTTCGGAGGCGGGCGGCGGGGTATGCGTAGCGCAGACGGTGCCACACCCACCGATGCAAGAGTCTGGGCAATGATAGGCTTCATCTACTGTGCACGGCGGCGGGGTACAAACCGGCAGGGGCGTGGTAGTTGGCGTTGGTGAAGTTGATCGAAGTGTTGGGATTGGCGTTTCAGGAACAGGAATATTTGGCTGACAGGCTGACAATGTCAGAATAAGAATTCCCACCAGGCAAATCTTCGTTTTGACCAGTTTTAAAAAAGACAAGTTAAGAGAATCACATAAAAGACCCATTTCACACCTTCCGCTATGGATTTTAGCATTCGTACCAACATTGTCAAGCAAGAAAAAAGCGCAGTTACTAAACTGCGCTCTTATTTTCTTCAATAGAAGGGCTTACTTTTCGGTATATTCCGCATCCACAATATCTTCGGGATCAATTTCATCGTCTTCAACATCAGTCCATTGACCGGGAATAACAGCTTGTAAAGCTTCTTTATGTTCTTCCACAACTTCTGGGGGGCATAACTCGACAAAAATGTAGGTCCCTAAGCCAATAATGAGGGCATCATCAACCGGCCCAACCACTAAATCGGGAAAAAGCAAATAAATCAACGAACCAAAGGGGAGTAACTTGAGTAGGGGACTCACCCGCTGGTCGCCCATTAACCGTAAAATGAGTTTTATTTGGTTGGCAACATCTCGAAAAATTCCGCCTGAGGAGGGCGATATTTGTTTTTCTTGTTTCGGCATTGATAACTCCAATCGGATATCTGATCAAAATTTTAGAAGCTCTAAATATTATACGCTGGAATGCAATCCAAGTTGCAGGTTAAAAAAAATCAGCGACCTCGGCCGAGGTCGCTGAAATAACAAAATCCTAATTTATTTTTTGGGGCATTTCAAATCAAGCGGTGGCGTTACCCGGGGAGTGAAATATCCTGAAACCAACTGGCCCCCACAACCCTGGAAACTATAAACATACTGAATTTCCGGCATATCTTTATCTTTTCGTAAAACCACGGTTGAAATTTCACCAGTTTTGAAATTCAAAAAATGATGATCGTCTTGCGTTCGAATATAAACTGCGACATCTTCGCCAGTTTTATTGCGAACAGTTATCCGAACAGGTTTTACAATCTTGGAGACATCAACATGGTGTAACTTCTGATTTTTAAGCGCCCGGCCGCCACAAGGAGGGGCATAAAGTTTCTGCCAAATATTCATATTTAGCGTCCCGGTTTTTACGTAATTACAAACTTCCATTACATAAGAATACTCATTACGATCCACAAAGATTTTTCCATCTGACTTTGGTGGCACCGTAATAGTATAAGAATCGGGTCCGTAAAGATCTATGGAAAATTCAAATTGGGTTTGATTAATAACGGTAAGACGCACCACGCCAGTTTTCTCTGCTAAAGCAGATTCAGCATATACAGCTGTGATTCCCAAAATTGCGATCAAGAGTACAGCAAATAATACGAGGCGAGAGCGGGAAATTTTCTTCATGGCATTTCTCCTTGTGCAAGGCAGGTTTGTTTGTACCTGAATCTATTTCTTCAATAGATGCATGATTCATACCAGACTCTACTGCAAAAAGGGTGCTAGACCCTCCTCAAAACAGCAAAAGTTT
>CAYVQU010000109.1:0-17203 GCA_964453155.1 uncultured Anaerolineales bacterium
CGAGATATCTGTTTCGCAGTGCTTATTCTGTTATCTTCAAATCCCACTTTAGCTAAGTAGTCTGTCTCATAACAAATTAGATTAACGTCATTGCGAACCCCACAGGGGTGAAGCAATCTGAATCAATTCTAGCTACGTAAGCTTATTTGCGAGACGGATTACTAAGTAGATTTCGGAAAGTATCTGAAAACATAATCCGTGTTCAAACCGAAATTTGACTAGCGCGCAAGCCGTGTGGTGGTAAATCAAGTTGATTTTTCTAGAAAGACAAACCGCCACACATTTAGTGGGCCACAGCCCCAACATTTCGTATTTAACGTACTAATAGATTAACTTATCATTTCAGCCATCTAAGGGGTCAACTTACATAAATTTCATTTCCATCTCTGAGCATATTTTCATGCCCCCAAACTTCGTGGAAGCTATTCCTTGGCATGATTCACGAATTTACTTACAGTAACTTGAACAAGTAACCCCATTCTAATACGGCCAGTCAAACCAAGCAAGTCATAAATTGAAAAGTTTATTGAAATTTAACAAATTTATCAAGTCGCAAATGCAAACCCGATCCGCTAAAAAACCAATCCCGCCAAAATTTTAGCAGAGAATTTCGTCCTCTACACTAGGCAAATGTAACTAAAGATGTGCACGCGTTATTGCGCGCCCGTTACGCATGACCGTGCTGGGAAATCATCACGTTTCACGCCCCACGTATCACGGCCCCTATCCCCCCTAACCCCGGCACGGGCGGCGCGGCCGTATTCTGACTGGCAACCAACCCAAAATCGGGATGATCTTGCAGCAGGGTGACGGGGTAATCGGCATCTTCTGCCCCCAGACAAGCCATCCGCAGCACATGCCGCTGCCACTCGCCGCCGTCGCAGTACAGGCGGATGCGTTTGGCCCCCAAGATATCCCGCATCCCCAGGGTGACTCCCATCGGGGGAAAATTGGTCGAATTCCCGCCAGTATTGCGGAAGCTGTTCATCACCATCGTCTCAGGGGCAAGCTGCACTACTCGGGTCAGGGATGTTTTCATTTGCTCCGGGGTGAGCGGATACCAGCGGGAAACAGGTGGTTCGTTGAAAGCCACATGACCATGATAGCCGACGCCCCCATAGCAGGTGTCGATTCCACCAAGATCAGCAATTTTTGCGCTAATGGTATCCAAATTGAGGGGGTCAGGGAAATGGATGTTTTCTTCCGGGATGCGAAGGGCGGGGTCAAGATGGCTAAACACTACTCGCCGCATAAACCCCTCAAAACTCAGAGGGTGGTCGACCGGGATGGCCCGACCTTGCCAGTCACAGTATTCATCCATATTGAAGGTATGGACGTTTTCCCAACTAATCCGCTCCCGATTGCAAATATCAACCAGGAGGGGATAATGCTTGATCGGCCCCACCGGCAAGATCAACCGCGTAGACCGTCCCGCCAGATTGTTGGCCCGAATTTCTGCTGCGATTTCCCGTGCAAAATGGGTATGAATTTGATCATCGGGCAGCACTCGGAGGTCGACCTTGCTGGCTGTGATGAGTTGATCGCAATCCATCGTAAGCTGAGCTGGACTTAGCGTTTGCATTTTTTACCTCCAAATTAGGGCTAAACCCTAACGGCGCGGTTTTTAACTGATCCACCCGATAATAATGATGGATCTACATTCTCCTGGGGTCGGATTCCCGACCGCCTTGGCACCCACAAGGGAGATGGTGACCCTTAAAACACCGGTGGTGAGATACAGCACATGATGATCAGGTCTTCGTCGCTCTCGGAGCCAAATTCCCGCAGTAAATCACCATCGTAGTAAACGGTATCCCCAACTTCTAAATGGTAGGTTTCAGCCCCGATCATGATCTGCAACCGACCTTGGATCACATGCATCCACTGTTCGGTCGGTTTGGCCAGTTTTTGGGCCACTCGCCGGGCAAAAGGTTCAATCTGAATCCGGTAGGCCATCATCTGGCGACTGAAATCGGCGGTCAGTAAATCGTAGCTGATATTCGATTCTTCAAAAGCCAGGCGGCGACATTCGGCTGCCCGAACCACATTGCCATTGGGAGAATCGTTGAGCAGTGAAAACATCGGTACGTTCAGCGCCGTTGCGATACTTTGCAACGAACTCAGCGAAGGGGAAACCTGATCGTTTTCTACCTGACTGAGAAAACTGGCCGTCACCCCCGCGAGTTTCCCCAAATCCCGCAGGCTCAGTCCGACTTCATTGCGACGTTCGCGAATTTGTTTGCCTATTTTCATAGCTCTGCTTTCTAATTTTATTTCATTGGCCGCAGATGAATATTCTGCACCCAAAATATATTTTATGACATGATCAGGCCACCATCAACTTCGATGGCTTGCCCAGTGAGATAACGCGCATCAGGGGATGCTAAGAAGGCCACTACCCCAGCGATTTCCCAAGGTTCGGCCATGCGGTTCATGGGGCAGTCCTGGGCGCGCATCTCCAACCATTCTTCACCGGTCATCCCATCGAGGGCGCCCACTTTTTTAGCGACGTTTTTGACCATTTCGGTGAGGGTATTGCCCGGACAAACGGCGTTGGCGGTGGGTCCAAAGGGGGCCATTTCCATTGCCACCGACCGGGTCAGACCAATCACACCGCTCTTGGAGGCCGAATATTCGGCCGAAGCGGGCCAACTAGTTTTCCCAGCCATCGAGGAGATATTGATAATGCTGCCCGATTTCTGCGCCATCAGGATGGGCGCCACCGCCTGGTTGATCAAGAATGAACCGGTCAGGTTGATATCGATAGTGCGCTGCCACTGTTCTAGCGGTACTTCAGCCAAGGGTGTTCCAGTGTAAATGCCCGCGGAGGCAACTAAAATATCGATCTGACCCCATTTATCCATGATGGTTTGGATGTTGGCGGCAATATTGTCTTTGTCGGTGACATTGCATTTCAAGGCCAGGGCTTCCACCCCCAATTCCCGACATTCGGCTGCCACCGCGGCATTGAGATCAGCGGCCAAATCTAAACAGGCAATATTGGCTCCCTCCTCTGCAAACCGAATGGCGCCGGCTTCCCCAATCCCATTGGCAGCCCCGGTGATCACAACAACTTGATTTTCAAAACGTTTCATTTTTCACCTCAGATTTTGAGCGTACAATTACAAATTTTTTAACCGCGAATTACGCTAATCTTACCCAAAGGGCACACTGTCACGAATTGTGTTTAAATTGTAATCGTCAACAGAAGGTTGAACACTTCCAACGTTAACGTCACTGCGAGGCAGTTTTTCCGCCGAAGCAGTCTCTGTCATGCCATGCTTCAGATTGCCGCACTACGCTCCGCTTCGTTCGCAATGACGTTAATGTTCAAGGTTCTATTGACCACCACAGAATTGTGTTTAAATTCGCGTTTATTCGCGAGATTAGCGGTTTATTTCGTCGATCCTTCCAAAATTGCCATCGCCTCATCAATCGAGGCCTCGGCATGGATCAAGGCCGCGACCGCCGCGGTCATAGCTTCGGGATCATCGGCCTGGAAGATATTACGACCAATCGCGACCCCTTTGGCCCCGACATCCAGCGCCGCCCGGATTTTTTCGAGCATGATCCGCTCGCTGCCTTTTTTGGCGCCCCCCAAAATCACCGCGGGGACATAGCAGGTCGCTGTGACCCACTCAAAGCCCTCGGCGTAGGGGATTTTCATCCAATCAGAACCGAGTTCGGCCCCGACGCGGGTGGCGATGGCCACACTTTCCGCCGTGCGCATATGATCGGGGCTGTCAAACCCTCCGGGCACCATTTCGCCCATCACTGGGATGCCCCACTCATGGGCTTCGCCGATCACTTTGGCCAGAATCGCCAGTGACTCTTCTTCGTTATCGGCACCAGGGAATGCAGATACTGCCACCGCGTCCGCTCCTACCCGAATGGCATCTTCAATTGTATAAAACTGGGAACCCGGCCCCATATTCCCAAGTTTCGTGCCCCCGCCGTCCATGCGTAAGATCAACCCCAAGGGAGCGATTTCTTTGGCGAAACGAGTCGCGGTGCCGTAAGTGGTCAGGATGGCATCGGCGCCCCCCGCGACGATTTTCTCCAGGGTTTCACCGGGCTGCTCCATCCCCGCGGCGGGTCCATCCAGCATCCCATGGTCAAAGGCGACAATAAAAGCCCGGCCATCGGGTTTGAAAATGCGATTAATTCGACGAGTAATTGACATGTGTAATTCCTTTAAAAATAGTTTTCGTGGAGATAATTTGAAGCATCATCTCGTGATACGCGATGAGTGCAGCGTGATGTTGATCTAGCAACAATCACGTATCACGCTACCCGTTGAAACGCCTCATACGTTATCTGATAAATCGGCGGTTCTCCGGCAAAGAAACGGCGCAGTTCTTCAACGGCTAACTCGCCCATGTGATTGCAGTTCTCGATACAACCCGCGATATGCGGCGTAACGACTACATTTGGCAGGGAGCGCAGGGGGCTATCCAAAGCGGGCGGTTCGGGATCGGTGACATCTAAAAAGGCAAAAAAGCGGCCTTTTTGGAGTTCGGTGATGAGGGCCTGTTCATCAATCAATGAACCCCGCCCGGTATTGATCAGCAGGGCATCGTCTTTCATGCGGGCCAGCCCCTCGGCGTTGAGCATCTGGTAAGTGGCTTTGTTGGCTGGGGCGTGCAGTGAAACCACATCCGACTGTTCGAGCAGTTCATCCAGTTCAACCTTGGTCGTCCCTAATTCAGCCGCTTCGGCAGCCTCTACAAAGGGATCGTAGAGCAAAATATCAGTATCGTAGGGTTCAAGCAATTCGATCACATGCCGCCCCACATTGCTGGCCCCAATAATTCCAACTTTTTTACGGAACAACTCCCGCGAATACCAACGTTCCCAAACCGGAGAATCCCGCCAGCCACCGTCTCGTACATGCTGACCCAGCGGCCAAATTTGTTTTTGACCGACCAACATCAACCCGATGGTCGTTTCAGCCACACTGCGGGCTAAGGCAATCCCCGAACTGGTCAGGTGCATGCCCCGCGCCCAAAATGCATCGGAGACAAAGCGCCCGACGCTGCTGCCCATATGAGCCATGGCCTTCAACTTTGGGGCTGCGGCCATCACGTCAGCATCCAACCGGGCAACTTCCCAACTAGTGATGCAGGCGTCCGCGGCGGCCAATAATGTGAGTAATTCATCTTTTTGAGCGGGATTTTCCCCAGCATGAACAACTTGAGCGAATTTTTCGAGATCGGCTAAAGCTCTTTCGCTGAACATCCGGTCGTAATGGATTTTTCCGATCGTAATTGCAACGACTGGTTTTTTCATTAATAAAAGACTCCTTTTTTTCTGTACACGGATTCTTTTATAAATTTAAAATCCGCGTAATCTGTGTAAATCTGCGTCCAACTTTTTTGTTTTAGAACCTATCCGTGAAATGCGCCGCTGATTGAGCTTGTCGAAATCCGGTGCTGGTTTCGACAGGCTCAACCGACGCTTGACCGAATTTTTGGATAGATACTTAGTTGGTTCCGCCTCCCGTAGGGAGTTGCCATACCCGATGGCGCGCCGCCTGATAGGCCGCGAAATTATCAGTGTAGAAATTCAGCCAATCTTCATCCGGCAGAATTTCATCAGAAGGTTTTCCAAAATGAACCAACCCCGCGGGAATATCGTCAAAAATACCCACCCCAACCCCCGCCAGGAGAGCGGCACCCAGGGCGGGCCAGTTGTCATAACTGGGTAACTGGATGGGCACCCCAGTGATATTGGCCAAAATTTGGGGCCAATGGGGGCTGTTGGCGGCCCCACCCACCATCCACAGGCGGTCGATAGGCATCTGAGTTGCGGTGAGAGCCGCTAAAGCCCAGCGCAGCTCGAAACCGGCACTTTCCATGATGGCCCGGGCCATATCCCCTCGGCGATGATTTAGCTGTAAGCCAACAAACCCGCCCGTCTGCGTTGTAGCAGGGTCGTCATGACCGCCAGTGAGCGGGATGAAGAAAAGGTTCTGGTTGGGCTGGGTTTCGGTCAATTCGATATCGAGTGCCGCGAACCGGGTTTGACGTTCACCCGGCCAGGCCTGATTAAGCCACCACTCCAGGGAAGCGCCCAACCCGCCCAGCGATTGCGATATCGTCCAACGGTGAGGTGGAACGTGAAAATTTAAATCCAGCGTTGGGGGGATGCGATCCATTTTAGGCGAGTCAGCCACCCCCGTGAACACCCAGGCCGTCCCGCAAGCCAGCAGCAGTTTTCCAGGATCCGTGATCCCTAAACCCAAGGCGGTGATGACTTGGTCATGTCCGCCGTTGATGAGAACGGCTCCAGGAGTGATACCCGTTTGCGTACAGACTTCGGGCTTGAGTTTGCCGATGGGACTGCCCGCGGACCGCATTTGCGAGAGCTGTTGGGGAGTGATCCCGGCCAGATCACACAGATCGGCGTTCCAATCCGCGGTATGAATATCGACCAACTGCATCCCGCCACCATTCGAGGGGTTGCTGACGAATTCGCCAGTCAGGCGGTGGGCGATGAAATCATTGACCGAGAAATACCTTCGGGCCGCGGCAAAGGTTTCGGGGGCATTTTCCTGCAGCCAGGCGATGGTTGGCAGCGGTAGCCCCGAGTACAGCGACCAGCCAGAAATCGGTTTGATTTGGTCTTGAAGTCCATCGTTTTTCCAACGATTTACCAGATTTTCCGTGCGGCCATCCATCCAGGTGATCAAGTTATAAACTGGATTGCCAGCCACATCTGCCGGGAGCACCGAGCCACTTTGGGCCGCCATGCAAATCCCCGCGACCTCAACAGCTTCCACTTGGGACATCACTCCACTCAGCGCGCTCAAAACGGCTTGCCAGAGTTCTCCGGGGTCTTGTTCCACCCAACCGGGTTGAGGCGTGACATTGCCATAAGGTTTCGAGATCACCCGCGCCAACTCGGTGCCGGTTTGGTCAAATAAAACGGCTTTGGTGGAGGTCGTGCCGATGTCGAGCCCGATTAATCCAGTGTTCATATCAGGTAAGAATATCTTTCAACCATACAAACGCAGCATCCTGCATTTCGAGGTCAAATTTATGTGGACCAGGATAAAATTGACCGGTATAAGCCTCCGGCACGCCGACCGCAGTATAGTGAGCCTGCAATCTTTCATGAGCGGCTTGCATCCCTTCGGGGGTGAAAAGATCATCATCTTGATCGTATTGCACCAAAAGTGGCGCCGGAGCTTGACAGGCGACCAGATCGGGCCAATCACCGTACCGAGACCAGTTATCCGGGAAAAACATCCAGGTGTGGCATTCGATATTATGATCGAGTAAGCCCGGATAGGTGCTCATCATTCCCACGATTACCGCAGCTTCCAACCCCTCCCCGGTTGCCCGCAGCAGCCCAGAACGAGCCCCGCCCCCAGAAAGTCCTACACAGGCCACCTTGGTTGAGTTCACATCGGGGCGGGAACGTAGATAATTCAGAGCAATGCGATCTTCAAAATTAATGACCCCGGCCAAATTGGCTCCCAAAACGTTCAAGTATTTTGCGACCACGTGTTCAAAATGGCGAGCGAAATGATTGTATTCTGTGACCTCAATCGGTTGGCCGTGATTTTCGAATTCTTGCTGAATAAGCGCTTCAGGTGTTTTGATCCAATAGCCCAGGGCCGTTTTCATGGTGTCAATATCGAACCGGCGGCTGCCCCACAAAAAAACATCATGAACCAACACCACAAAGCCTTGTTTCGCTAATGTATTGACCCAGGCGCGCCCATCATAAAGGTCTCGCCGGCTGCTGATGTGATCTGGCACCTGAGCGGGACCATCGGCGATTTTTTCTTTAGTAGTGTATTTGAAGCCACCATGATCATGTAAAGCGAGTATAGCTGATAGGGGTTTAGCGACATTTTGGGGTTTGAAAAGCCAGGCTTCCGTGCGGGGGCCATACCCCACCGACCAACTCAACTGTTCACAATCTAGCCCATCCCGCTGCCAGCGTTTTTCAATTCGCAGATCGATGTTATCTGGAGATTGGTTCCAACCCAAGACCTGACGGACCTTTTTCTGGGTTTCCTTCCCAGGTGCGGCCATTGGGTAGACTGGCCCTTGTGTTTGGGCAGCGTCAACGATATCGCTGTATGCACCGAGATGTTGGTAAGTTGGGTTCATGAGGTGAATAAGGTATCCAAAAAATGAGAATTTAACCGCCAATCTCGCGAATTTTCACGAATGATTTATGGTTTCGCGAAGATTAACTCGAATAGTGGCTGTTTTTCAAAGATTGACTCCAGCCCTAGTGAACAAATCGGAGCAGGTTTTGCGGGCGCGTTCCAGGAGAGTGTTTTCGTCGAGGACTAAGATTTCCTTGGCTTGCATCAGGATTTTGCCATCCACAATAACGGTGTCGACATCCCGAGTGGACAGGTTATAGACCAAAGCCGAGGGCACCCGGTGAACGGGCATTGCCAGGGGGGTGTTGAGATCAACCAGGATCAGATCGGCTTTTTTACCAGGTTCCAGCGACCCCAGTAATTTGGGTTGACCGAACGCGGCCGCCCCGCCCCGGCAGGCCATCCAGAGTACGTCTTCAGGGAGCAGGGCCATGGCATCCAGATTGTGCACTTTGTGGAGCAGCGCCGTGGTTTTTAAAACTTCCATCATATCCTGATTGTTGTTGCTGCCGGGGCCATCCGTCGCCAGGGCGATGGGGATACCCCGCTGATGCATTTCAGGCACTCGCGCCACCCCCGAAGCCAGATACATATTGCTGACCGGGCAGTGCACGATCACCCCGCCTTGGTCAGCGATGAGATCGATTTCATTGTCTTCCAACCAGACACTATGAACCAATTGAACATCCGGCCCTAAAATACCGAGGTCGGCCAGCCATTCGATATGGCGGTTGCCGCGTTTTTCCAGGTTGATCCGGATTTCTTCTTGGGCCTCAGCGACATGGATGTGGGTTCCGGTGCCCCACGATTGGCTCAATTTGTAGGTTGCCAGCATGGTTTCATCGGTGCAACCCCAAGGGATCAACGGACCAAATTCGACCTGAATGCGATCGTCATGGCTGCCATGCCATTTCTCATAAAGCCGGGTTGTTTCCGAGATGATCCGGTCGGGGGTCTCTTGCAGGGAGGGGTGGTAGTCGATATCGGCCCAGCCGCGGGCTAGCCTGAAACGCATCCCGGTTTCGACGGCGGCCTGACAGACCCCATCGTCATTGGTCGGTTCGGTGTGGATATATTGATGATCGATAACGGCCGTGGCGCCCCCGCGGATATTTTCGACGAAACCCAATAAGGCCGCGACATAGGCATCTTCTTCGGTCATGACCTCGGCTACCGGCCAGATGGCGGCTTTGAGCCAATCGAGCAGGGGTTTATCATCGGCCAGGCCGCGCAAAAAGGTCTGGAAAAGATGGGTGTGGGCATTAACCATTCCCGGCATGACGGTTTTCAGCGCAGCATCAACAATCGTGTCGGCCGATTTGTACTGTGAGGGAGTCTCACCAGCCCCAACCGCAACAATCTGATCATTTTCAATAAAGACATATCCGTTTTGATGAACCTGTTGGTCATCATTGACGGTGACAATCGCGCCGTTTTCAATCAATATGGTTGTCATGATTTATCCTGAATTTGATGGTCGGGTTTCAAACTACAAAGGTTACCAAGTAAACATCCAATAATTATTTCCGGTAGAGACCCCAGGGGTTTCCGAGATCGCTAAAATATGAACATGAATTTAGTAAAACCCCTGGGGTCTGGTCGGGAAGTTATTTTTAGACGGTCACCAAGGTACACTAAGAAATTGAACTTTGTGATGCTTGGTGTTCTTTGTGGTTATTTCTTTTCGTTGGTTTTATGATCAGTCTTCCGTCGCGGTGCGCGCCGGTTTTTCGGGTAACGCCTCCCAATTTTTTGATATATGCCACAATTTCACTGCGCAGGAGAAAATCGGTATCGGTGTACGGATATTGATTGATCTCCAAGAGCTCGCAAACTTCATTATGCTGACATTCAGTAACCCAGGGTTCGGCCAACCGGCGGATGAAAGAGGAGGTGGCGACGATAAATTCTTCATGTTCAAGTTCTGCAATTGGCGTTTTATTGATCATGACATCTGAAACGCGGGCATTTTTGGCGTTGTCGCCAGGAATTATGGTGTATCTTACGGCTTGACTGAATTGTAAAAATCCACGTTCGGCATCGGGATGGCCGGGGTTGTCTAAACGCAGCGCGTTATCAGCGAGCAGTGCTTGGAGTTGACGCCCGGTGATATGGTACAGTCGGATGGTGTCGGCATAGGGCATGACCTCGAAACAATCGCCGAAGGTTAAGTTATCGCTGTAGGGCAGGCCACATTGTAAGGCGGAGGCATCGATCATGGCAAAATCGACCGCGAAACCGCGGTGAGTCATTTGTTCAACCAGGGCATCGGTGACAAAATTCGCCAGGGCCATTTCCCGTTTGGCAAAATCACTCAAAATGATTTGGGTGTTGAGGTCGGGCAGGTCATCGACTTGGCCCACGGGTTGGTTCCAGAGTTCGCGGGCGCGAGTGATAAAGGGTTGCATTTCGGCGACGAACGTCGCATCTTCTGGCAGACTTTGGGTGGGGATCAACTGAACATCAGTGACTTTAGCACCCTCTTGGGTGACTTGAAGCTCAACGGCGCCTAAATGTTCACCGCGGGCTCCAGTTTGTACAATCGGAATCCCATTGACGACATTTTCTGACAACAATCCATTTTCATTCAGCGCAGTATGCGAATGCCCGCCGATGATCAGATCAACACTACTGGAGGATAAACTCTGGGCAAGTTCGACATCCCCAGCGTCCGCCATCGGGACCGGACTGTCCAGACTGTAGCCGATGTGTGACATGATGATCAAGACATCGCAGATGGGACGCAGGGCGGGGACCAGATTTTGAGCCACGGTCACGGGATGTACGATCTGGTGCTCAGCCAGATTTGTTTCCGCGCGGGTGACCAATCCGATGAGACCAATTCGGAGGCCGTTGACCACCAACAGGGCCGCGGGATGGCAGAGCCCTGTGAGTTGGGGGCATTGGGCTAGGTTGGCAGCCAACACCGGAAACTGCGCATTGTGATGGATCGAATCGGCCAAAAATTTGGCACCGCGGTCCAAATCATGATTGCCCAATCCCGCCGCATCCAACCCCAGCTTTGAATAGAGCTGGTAACCGGGGTGAACCGGATTCTCCGATCTCGAATCCATCAATATTTCATCAAAAATGGAACCGGTACAGTCATCGCCGGCCGAGAAAACCAGGACAGCTTCGGTGGGATTTCCCTGGCTTTCTCGCCGGGCAGACCTAATCTTCCCGGCAATGCGCGGCAAAACGCTTGATTCTCCCGCGGGGCTGAAACGCATCAGATGCCCGTGGAGATCATTGAAATGAAATATCCGTAAGTTGAAGTTTAGGGCAGTAGGGGCGGGAGGTAATGCCACCCCAGAGACCAATTCGAGATTCTGAATTGGTCTGGTGGTGGCATCGCCGGAGAGCAGGAAGAGTTGTTTATCGCCAGCCGCGGCGGAGTTGGGCTGGGTAGGGTACAGGCGCATCGTTCCGGGCGCGGGGGCGACACCATTCATTAGCCCTTGACCGCGCCTTCGACCATGGCGCTGAAGAAGGTGCGCCGGGTGAAGAGGAAGACAATGACCATCGGCGCGGCGATGATGATGCAAGCTGCGGCGATGACTTGGAGGTTCACGATATTCTGGCTGAGGAAATCATATAAGCCAAACATGGCGGGTTTAAATTCGTTCTCGGGCACCAGCAGGTAGGCGACGATAAATTCGTTCCAAATGCTGACGAATGTCATCAGGAAAACCGAAACAATTCCCGGTGTGGCCAGGGGTAGAGTGACGCGGAATAAGGCCCCGACCCGTGAGCAGCCTTCGATTAGGGCGGCTTCTTCCATCTCTACGGGGATCGAGTCGAAGAAACCCTTCATGATCCAGACACTGATCGGCAGGTAAAAACCGACGTACACAAAAATCAGGTAGAGGCGGTCATCAAAAATGGGCAGCCCTTTCCGGAGATCGATCCCCATTTGGTAGATGGCCAGCAGGTTGGTAAGCAGGGGGACCCCCGTAATGGCATACATCGTGATCATCAAGGCATCATGACCGCGAAATTTGAAGCGTGAGAAGGCAAACCCGGATAGACTGGCCAATAATCCCACCAGCAGAGCCGTACCCGCGGCATATTTAAAGGAGTTGGGGATGTAAATTTTGAGCATGTTACCGGCAAATCGAATGCCGAGTAAAGCTTCCTCCGATACTTTGGGTACTATCACGCGTTGATAGCCCTCGGTCGCCCAGCGGCAGGCCGTGATATCAAATGTCTTCTCGGGGGTGTCACAAGGGAACAGCAGGGGTGGTTTGCGGGTAATATCGGCCTGCTCTTTAAATGAGATGATAATCGTCGTCACGATGGGGATCATCGCAAAAACGCAGATGAAGATCAAGGCCAGGTTGACCAGCCGGTTTATCCAATTTGTACGGGACCAAGCGTTGTTTCGTTTCATCTTAGCGGGTCCTTTCGTTGACACGGGTAATGCGTAAAACACCCGCAATAAGAATCCAGTTAATGATGGCCAGGATAATGGCCAGCGCGGCTGCTTGCCCGAACTCCAACCGGGCCCAGCCGAGGGTGTAAAGCAGATAACTCAGGACGTAAGTGGTTGTGCCTGGTCCACCTCCTGTCAGCGAGAAGACCATGCCAACCCCATTCATCCCCCCCAGGATCAGGTTGAAGATCGCCACTACCATCGCCGGTAAAATTAAGGGGATAGTGATGTGTTGAGCCAGCCGAAGACCATTGGCCCCATCAATTTGAGCGCTCTCGATGACCTCGCGGGGTACGGTCTGCAGCGCGGCGAGGATAAGCAAGGTAACAAAGGGTAAAGCCCGCCAGCACGCTGCCAAGATCAAATAGATCATCGCCGGGGATGGCGGGAAGGGAAAGTCGCCTATCCAAGGGGTTGGTCGCGGGGCAGTCAGGACCGAGACCCCATCGGGTGGAAAAATATTGGGGTTGCTAAAAAACGGATTGAGAATGCCATATTCGGGCACCACCAGCAAGCGAAAGACCAACCCCGCGATAATGTCGGCAATGATCCAGGGGATGAAAAGCAGGGTGATATAAACGCCAGAAAGGCGTACATTTCGTTTCAGTAAATAGGCAATAACAAAGGCAAGAGTAACCGTCAGGACGGTGTAGCCCGTTAAGAAAATGGCGGTATGGCCGATACTCTCAGTGAACAAGTTATATTGAAACAGCCGTTTAAAATTGCCAAGTCCAATCGTTTCCCAGCCTTGCGGGGTCCATTTTTGGAAGCTAAGCCACCCGGTATAGAATGCTGGATAAAATTGAACAATAATTAAGACGATAGCAGTGGGGAGGATTAACCAAAAAGGGAGAGAATTTCTAAACCAAGTCTGGATGGCTTTGGTTACTGATGATTTTTTCATACCGGGCCCTTTCAATATCAGGGGGTGAAATTACGAATTACCAAGATTCCTGCCAAAAAAGGTAAATACTGTCGCTGAATTTGACAAGGTGACAAGGAGTTACCCTTGTCACCTTGTATCATACACTGAAGATCAAAGATCTTGTAAGCAGATTTCGGCCGGAGCTATGGCGTTGAAATCGTGTTGAAACCGAAATCTGCTCAGGTGATGCGGTTATTTAAGTTGATGGATTCAAAAACCCAAACCGCATCACACTTAGTTACCCGAGTTATATTCTTCCTCGGCAGCGGTCAGAACTTCGAGGATGTCGGCGGTGGGATCTTCTTTCACGAGCTTGTAGATCGCGGTCATGATGATCTCTTTGGCCTCACCCAACCGTTCGAGGGAGCCACCGTAAGGGGTGCAGACGCTGTTCTTGAGCGCTTCGTTCGCGGCATGGTAGAAAGGCAGGTCCAGTTCGGGCGCATCCAACATCGCGGTGTTGGCGGGGAAGCCGGCCCCAGGTCCCAACACAAAGGCTGGATTCTGCGCGGGATCCATCATCCAGTTGATGAAGGCGTAGGCAGCTTCGACGTTCTGCGCACCAACGGGAATTGAAACACCTTGAGTGTCATTGGCACAACCGGGAGTCTGACCCTCAGGCGCAAACATCGGCGCTAAGATCACATCACCAGCGGCAATGGCATCCAGCATGTCTTCCTGGTTACCCTTAGCGTAAGCCGTGCCAGATGGGGAGGTCAGGGGGTTGATGTAGCGATAACCAAACAAACCGGTCGGAATGGCGGCGGCGGAGGCATCCTTGAAAGAATCCTCTTCCACGAAGCCACCGGCGAAAACGGTCTCAGGGTTGTAGCCCTCGGCGACGGTCATTCGCAAGAATTCGACTGCGGCCACCGTTTCGGGCGCGGTTAGGTACAAATTGCCGGCACCATCATCGTAGGTCCCGCCGAAGGATTTGATCAAAGTATTGACCATCCGGCCAGTCCCTGAGCCGCCATAAGCGGTGGAGCCGAAGTAAGTCCAGGCAAAAGTGCCGTCGGCTTTTAGCCGCTCAGCTTCGGTCACAAATTCTTCGGGCGTGGTGGGGAAGCCATCCGGATAGTGTTCGGCCCACACATAGACGAGGTGGGGGCGAGTGGCAAACGGAATGCAGTACAGTTTTCCATCGGCGGTACAGGATGCGATTGCGCCGGGATCCATATCTGCGTACCACGACTGAGCCTGAGCCCATTCAGTCAAATCTTGGACCGCACCCTTTTGAACAACCAGGTTGAAACCAGCTGTGCCCATTTCAATGATATCCGGAACGGTATTTCCAGCGATCACTGCAGCGACCAATTCCTGGTACATCTTGTCCCAGGCCTTGGGGCGGTTGACCCAGTTATAGGTACCATCAAAGGCCTCGTTGAATTGCGGGATGGTCACGCGCAGGTATTCGTTACCAACGCGCTCATCACTGGCGGGGTCTTCGTTCGTTTCATCGTATTGGAACCAGGTCAGGAAGTCGGTTTCGGTATCGACCATAGCTTCGGCGGCGGCAGCTTCAGCTTCGGCGGCGGCCGCAGCAGCGGCTTCGGCTTCGGCCTTGGCTTCTTCCAAAGCGGCTTGGGCGGCGGCTAAATCTTCTTCACTGACACCACCTTCAGCGGCAGCTTCAGCCTCGGCTAACTTCGCTTCCATTTCAGCCAATTTAGCTTCAGCTTCAGCCGCGGCAGCTTCGGCCGCATCAATCGCCGAGGTGTCGACCTCGGGGGGAGCACAGGCGACCAATGAAACGGCCAGCAGTGCAAAAACTAAAACGAGCAATAGTGCTTTAAACTTATTCATTCTTACTCTCCTTAGGGAAGTTGATAAGGTTTTTCGACAGATCGTACGCAGTTTTTATCGATAGGGAGAAATCACCTCCTTCCAATTTCCTTGATGACGCAAAAAGCGCCCTAAACTTCCAAAGTAGTTTCTTTGGAAACTCAACGCGCTAATGAGTAATTTGGGGAAGAACCACCATTTCAGTTGAATATACCGAACAGGTTTACGTTAAATAGCCAGTAATATACCGGAACCAATTACAGTTATAGCATAAAGCAATAATTACGCTGTGTCAAGTATGACTTAACTCATGTAAAAATTATTTATTTTTACTGGACAATCGATATATAATTAAGTGTGTTTAGCGTTAATAAGATTATCGAGTTTATATTTACTGTACAAAATTTTCGATATTTATGCAAGTGGCAATTTTGAGTTTAGATATTGGTACGACCGTTGCCAAAGCCGTGCTCTTCAATATAATCGGCCGGGAATTGGCTGTCGCGGAACGCGGGATCCCCTTAATCAAACCAAACGCCAGCTGGGTGGAAATAAACCCCGCTAAAATGTGGGATGTGATCCTTGAGATTATCCATGAGATTTGCCAGAATCTGGCGGCCGATATCCAGGTGCAGGGGGTGGCATTGAGCACCCAAGGTGGGTCACTCCTCCCGGTAGATGCCGCTGGTAATCCAACCCACAACCTGATCACCTGGTTAGATCGCCGTTCTGAGAGTGTGGTTGCCACCTGGGAGGAAAATGGCATCGCAGACCGAATTCGCACCCTCAGCGGCTGGGCACCCCAACCCGGGCTACCTTTGCCGACAATTTGCGCCCTGCGCCAATCCCACCCGGCAACAGTCAAAAAAACGCACAAATTTCTCTCCGTCAACGATTTCATCACCCTCCGGCTAACCGGCCAATATGCCACCAACCCCTCCATGGCCGGGGAAATGTTGTTCACCAACCTCACCACCGGCGATTGGGAGCCGGAACTTTATGATCTGGCCGGCATCCAAATCGACCAGCTTTCCCCGATTTTACCGTCTGAGGCCGTTGTCGGTGAGATCAGACCTGAAATCTGCCAGCAAGTTGGGTTACCTCCCGGTGTCCCCCTCATCAACGGCGGTCAGGATCACTCTTGTGAAGCCCTGGCTCTAGGAATGACCGCACCGGGCAGTTTTCTCCTGGCTTGTGGCACCGCCTGGGTGATTAACGCGGCGACCAATTCGGCCGATATCAACGCCATCCCCCCTGAAATGGCCCTCAATTATCATGTCATCCCCGAGCGCTATATCGCGTCCCAATTTCTCGGCGGTCTAGGAGCCGGGATGGAATGGTGGCTGGATCAATTTTGGCAAAATCCCCATCCAGATCAACTCCACTCCCGCACGGAACGATACGCTTCCTTTAATAACGCCCTCATCACCACAACCCCCGGCTGCAAAGGGCTCCGCTTCCATCCCGTCAGCGGCACGCCCCGCACCAATTGGGCCCCGGGGGGCTATTCTGGTTTACGCCTTAATCACACCCAGGCCGATTTGGGTCGGGCCGTGTTGGAAAGTGCCGCCTTTGAACTCCGCTGGACCATCGAAAACATCCAGTCCTTCGGTCTGTCGGTCGCGGATTTGTGGTTGGTCGGCGGTGCGACCCGCAGCCCAATCTGGCCCCAAGTCCTGGTCGACGTGACCGGTATTCCCATCACCCTGACCCAATACTCCCACGGACCGGCTCTGGGTGCAGCCCTTTTAGCCATGAAAGGTTTGGGATTTCTGGATGAATATCCCAACTGGGTTACGGCCCAAGCTGTGATCCCCAATCTCGAACACCGCTCAATTTACGCCCAGGCCTATGCGGATTACCTGCTTTCCAGCCCGAGTCAACGGGTGTATTTCAGTTTGGGGGAAAGGTGTGAGAAAATAAGGTGACCAAGAGA